>NZ_JAGXJM010000066.1:0-34151 GCF_019091445.1 Streptomyces sp. GbtcB7 | reverse complement strand
AGCTTCCCAAGCTGAGAGTGCGAGTTCGATTCTCGTCACCCGCTCCATATTGAAACCCCAGGTCGATGGCCTGGGGTTTGTTTGTTGTCTAGACCAATTCGGGGGCTCCGTGCCCTTCGCGTGCCCTAAGTCGACGCAGAGCGAGCATTCGAGGGGCGCGCCGGCGCCACTCGGGAGCATTCGACAGCCCCGCGTCTCGAATCGCGAGACGCATTCCACGTGACCTGCACCACAGGTGGCGCAAATGGCTCTCAAGTCGCTTACGCAAAGGGCCGCTTGTAGATCGGGCCGCAGTTCACGGCCGTGCGATTCCAAATCAGCCGTTCCACGACGACAGCGTTGGCGAGTGGTTCACAATGCGCGCCATGCCCACTAGGTACGACAG
The DNA here is from genome assembly GCF_019091445.1 of Streptomyces sp. GbtcB7. Taxonomy (NCBI): domain Bacteria; kingdom Bacillati; phylum Actinomycetota; class Actinomycetes; order Kitasatosporales; family Streptomycetaceae; genus Streptomyces; species Streptomyces sp. GbtcB7. The sequence goes on along the minus strand of NZ_JAGXJM010000066.1, from coordinate 33,766 downwards.
TTCACGAAGACGCCGACAGGCAGCGCGCTGCGGGCGCCCCACGCAGAAAGGGACACCGTGCAAGCTCCCTCAGGAGATCGGCCGTGGCTGTCGGCACCACGCCACCCGAGCCGAGCGTGAAGCCGCTGCGGAGGAGGAGAAGGCTCGGGCTGAGAGGGCAAGGCAGCAAGCAGAACGAGAACAGCGGACGATCAGGGCTGTATTGGCGCTCGTCGCTCTAGCCGTCTTTGCCGGCATCGGCATTGCCGTCTGGGATTCCTGGAAGGACGATCAACACGAGTCCATGTGCCGGCCGCACCGAGCCGAGGCACGTGCGCTGAGCGACAAGGCCGGAGAGGTACGGATTCCTCTGGTATTCGCTGGAGACCCGCACATCAGCATCCTCCAGCTCGGGGCTAAATTCCCCGACGACCTCGGATACCTCGACGCCACATCGGCCACCGAACTGGACATAGCAACGGCATACTCCGAGAAGCGAGACCTCGCCGGACAAGCTGCGCGCGTGGTTCTCGACCACCTGGAGTGCTTCGCCGACGGATCCATCACCGAGGCTTCCCGCATAGAACAGGCACCCACCGAGGTCAGTCGGGTGGAGATGCCGTCGGCCGCTCACTGCAGTGACGGGTGGCCGTCCACGTCGATCGGCCGGCAAGGGGCATGCTCGCATCACGGCGGCGTCGTTCCCGCGCGCCCCTGGGCAACTCTGCTCTTCGACTGAGTCGGCGGGGTGCGGACAACGACTTCAGACACGGCACCAAGTCGTCGCGGTGACCTATTCGGCCTGGGTGATCGGGCGCCGGGTCTCCTCCAGTTCTCTCAGCAACGCCACGGCCAGCATCACCGCGGTGAGCGCGTTGGCCAGCGTGTATTGAGTGGGGCCGGTGGCGTGTGAAGTGGCGTGCCGGGAGTAGTGCCCAGGCACCGGCGGACCGTAGTACTCGGCACAGGCTGCATGCACACAGGTGTGGATGCAGTAGGCGCGGAACTGGCCGAGCGTGGTCTCTCGCGTCGCCTTCGGCATGCTGCTCGTAACCGCCCCGTAGCTGAAGCCGCCCCACTTGTTCTGCAGCACCGGATCAGCTCGGACCATGGCGCGCAGAACGGTGTCCCACACCGACGCGGCCAGAGCTTGAGCCGGCTCGTGAGGGCCGCTTTCCAGCAGGTCGAGACACGAGTTGAGGTAGCCGACCTGAGCGGAAACGTCCTCGCGCTCGATGTCCTCCAGGACCGTGCGGCAGTGGTCGACCACCCGCCCCGCGTGCTTTTCGAGGACCTTGCGTCGGGCAGCACTGTCCGGCTCGTCCAGGAGCGCGCGGATGACGTCGGCAGGCGGTGTCCAGACGAGAGGAATACCTTCCTCCATGACCTTGAGCATCGCCGTGCGTCCCAGGCGTTCTCCACGCCAGTTCTCTGGGTCGAGGTCACGCACCTCATCCGCGAGACGCTCCAGCAAACCGGACTGCGCCAGTCGGAAGGCTTCATGCCGAGCCAGCCCGGCTCCTGGCATGAGGTGCGTGAGGTCAAGGCCGCTCAGCGGGGTGCTGCCGAGCGCCAATGTAGAACCCATGAGCCGGTCACGCGCAGCAGCGGTGCGGAGGCTGGCTGCAACCGCACTCGGCCACATACCGCCTTGGCTCACGTCATACACGGCGGCCAGGGTTCGGTCCCGCGCAATGGCAGCTCCCAGGCTCCTGGCGATCGGGCTTTCCTGGTTGCGTCCATGGAGATGGTGTACGGGTTCGACCTGATCCGGGGGTTTGCTCCGGCATCGGGATGGCGCCCGCATAGATGAACGGCCACCGGCTGATCTTCGAAGTGTCGAAGCCTCGAAGGAGATCAGCACGATGACCGCACCTGACAGTCTGCCCCTGCACGCCCTCGCGGAGGACAACCTCGCTTCGGCGAGTCCCGATCTGCTGCGCGCGATGGTCAAGACATTCGCCGACGCGCTCATGTCCGCAGAGGCCGACGCCCTCTGCAACGCCGAATACGGCCAGGTCAGCGACGAACGCGTCAACCACCGCAACGGCTACCGCCCGCGCGAGTGGGACACCAGGGCCGGCACGGTCGAACTGGCCATTCCCAAGCTGCGCCAGGGCAGTTACTTCCCGCACTGGCTCCTCGAACGGCGCCGCCGGGCCGAGCAGGCCCTCATCAGCGTGGTCGCCACCGCCTACCTGCTCGGTGTCAGCACACGCCGAGTCGAAAAACTCGCCGCCTCCCTCGGTGTCACCCAACTGTCGAAGTCCCAGGTCAGTGCGATGGCCAAGCACCTGGACGAGCAGGTCGCCGCATTCCGCAACCGGCCCCTGGACCAAGGCCCTTACGCGTTCGTCTGGGTCGACGCGCTGACCCAGAAGGTCCGCGAGGGCGGCCGGATCATCAACGTCCACACGCTGATCGCGGTCGGCGTCAACGCCGACGGACATCGCGAGATCCTCGGCATCGACGTCGCCACCTGCGAGGACGGAGCCGGCTGGCTCGCCTTCCTGCGCTCTCTGACCGCCCGCGGCCTGAGCGGGGTTCAGCTGGTCGTCTCCGACGCGCACACCGGCCTGGTGAACGCGATCGGTGCGGTCCTGCCCGGCTCTTCGTGGCAGCGCTGTCGAACCCACTACGCCCGAAATTTGCTGAGCCAGGTTCCGAAGTCGGCCCAGCCGTGGGTGGCCACGCTGCTGCGGACCGTGTTCGAACAGCCCGACACTGACGCCGTGAAGGCCCAGATGCGGCACGTCCTGGACGCGTTGGAGGCCAAGTTCCCCAAGGCCGCAGCCCACTTGGACGCGGCTCAGCACGAGCTGCTGTCCTTCACGACCTTCCCACGCGAGATCTGGCGGCAGATCTGGTCGAACAATCCGCAGGAGCGGCTGAACAAGGAGATCCGCCGTCGCACCGACGTGGTCGGCATCTTCCCCGACCGCACCGCGCTGATCCGCCTGGTCGGCGCGGTGCTGGCCGAGCAGAACGACGAATGGACCGAGGCCCGCCGCTACATGGGACTCGACCTGCTGGCCAAGGCCCGCCTCCACCCGATCGAGTCAGAAACCGACGAGACCACCCTGCCCACCGAACTCACCGCATAGCCTCAAAACGAGATCACCGAGTGGCCGTCAATACACCACTCCCACGGACGTGACCGCTTTCCTCGCCAGCCCGGCGGAGAGCTGCCTGTGCGGTCAAGAAGCCATTCGCTTGTGCGGCAAGGGTCAGTAGGTGGTCGGGAAGGCCCGCCTGCTTGAGCGCAGCGGCCACATCGGCGGTGTCCCGTCGGCGAACACGACGAGGCTGAGTGGACGACGTCTCCTCCGCCTGCTCTGATCCGTCCTGGTGCTCGGGCTGCTCGTCACCCATTGATCTGGACCCTCTCGTGCAACGTCAGTGCCGACGAGGGTACGACCGGCCTCTGACGTTGAGCCTTCGATTTTTGCTCTGCTGGAAGCCCCCGGACACGGGCTGGCCTGAGCAGCCCCACTGGGCCTCGTCGTCCTGCAGAGCCAGCTGACAAGATCCCCACCACGATGAGCGCCGCCGCACTGCCAGATGGCATCCCGATGGTGATGCATCTGGTCTTCCAGCATCTGCTGATCCGGGGCGTGACGGCGAGCGCCTTGATCTGGCCCTCTCCAGGGAACGAGACCAGGGCCTGTCCGATCAGCGGGGAGGCCGTAAAACGGGCCCTGGTGGAGTGGGGTGGGGCTCAGCCGGGTGCTGTCACGCTTCCTTGGCGTTGCCTCCCTCGGCAGCATGCTCACGCCGTTGCTGCCGCACCTCGGCGTCAATCCCCCGTGCCAGCCGCCGCTGATGCTTCGCCGTCGAGTGCTGATAGATCAGCTGAGCCCGCTCCGAGGACTGGCCAGCACGGACCATGAGGTCCTTCAACTTGGCGCCCGTGTCGGCGGCGAGGGTGTTGCCGGTATGGCGGAGGTCGTAGAAGCGGAAGTTTCCCGGCATGCCGACCTTGGTCCTCGCCTTGCGCCACTTGCGGCCGAAGGTCGAACGGCGGAACGGGGCACCCTTCTCACCGACGAAGAGGAGACCGTCCGGCTCCTTCTCTGCGAACCATTGCAAGTGGCGGCGTAGCTCGGGCTTCAGGAAGTCCGGCAGGTAGACCGTGCGCTTGCCCGCCCGGGTCTTGGGGGCGCCGGTAACACGCTTGCCGTTGGTCAGCTCCGGGGACGCCTGGGTGATGCGCAGGGAGCACTCGTCGACATCGACGCTGTGGCGGCGTAGTTCGGCCAGCTCCTCCGGGCGGAGGGAGGCGAAGGCGCCGAGCAGGACCATCAGGCGCCAGCGGGGGCCCATGGCGTCGGCGAGGTCGAAGACCTGCTCGATGGTGGCGGTGGGGCGTTCGTCGGCCTCCTCCTTGCCCGCGCCCTTGATGCGACACGGGTTGGTGCGCAGGAGGTCGTCGTCGACCGCCGTCTGCAGGATCGCCTTCAGCAGGCGGTACGACTTGGCGACCGTCGTGGCACCGGTGGCCTTCAGGCGCTCAGCACGCCAGGTGCGGACGGAGGGCGGGGTGATCTCGTCCAGGTCCTTGCCGCCGAAGGTCGGCAGGATGTGGAGGCGGAGGAGCCCGTCGTAGCGGTCGACGGTGGTGGGGGCCAGGCCGCGCTCCTCCTTCCAACGCAGTGCGTACTTCTGGAAGTTGATCGCGCCAGCGTCCGGGTCGCGCCATACGTCGCGCTCGATGTCCGCGCGAACGAGGTTGAGCCAGTCCTGGGCGTCGGACTTGGTCTCGAACGTCTCCGGGGCGGTATGCCGCTGCCCGTCCGGGCCGACGTAGCGGGCCTGCCACCGGCCGGAGGGGAGCATGCGGGTCGTGCCGAACTCGCGCCGCCGCTGCGGCTTGCGTCCCGCCATCAGGCCGCCTTCCCGTAGCGGGCACGGACACGGCGGACCGGCTCGACGGTGCGCGCCTCGACGTACTCGGTGATCGCGCTCTCGGGTATGCGGACCGGGCGGCCGAGCTTCACGTAGCGGATGCGGCGCTCGGCGATCAGACGGCGGACGAAGCGCTCGCCCGTACCGAGCATTTCGCCAGCCTCGGCGACAGTCAGGAGGCGGTCAGCCATGCGCGATCACCTCCGTCGCGGAGGGGCGCTGGGGGCAGGCGGGAGCCGGGGGTATTGCGGGCAGGTGCAAGGGCGGTGGGTCCTCACTCGGGTGCGGGATGGGGCGAGTCGCTGCGCGGCGAAGGCGGTTCAGACTGCGGGGCGGCCGGGCAGGAGCGCGGGTGCCGGGACCTGGAGGGCCTCGGCGATCGCGATGAGGTCGTCGATGTCGCATCGACGCTGGGCGCGCTCGATGCGGGACAGCATGGTGTTGGACATCGGGTGGCCGAGGGCTGTCACGCGGTCGGCCAACTGCCTTTGTGACAGGCCGCGTTCGGCACGGAGGATTTCGATGGCACGGGCCGCCTGCATTCCTGCCGGCCCGATTTCCAATGAGCGTGGGGGCATGGCTCCAATTGAAAGGCTCGATCGCCGGTTTTGGTAACCGGCGATCGTCGGCTATGTTGCGCTCCGCGCCGTACGCCGGGGAGAGGTTTCCGGGGGTCGAGATGGGGGCGCGGACGGATGCGTCGATCGATGCTCTGACGTGCGGTGTTGTGTTGTAGCTTCCCCGTCGGCGGCGCGTCAACGGCTTGCCGATGTGATGCTTCTGGCTTCGCCTGACGGTCCGTTATTTCGGCAGCAGTCGATTCGGGTTTATAATTTTGGGAATGCCTGGCTCGCAGTAAGCGTTCGCCGTCAGCTGTCTGATTTCTCGACGGGAATGCTGGACTTGAGCGGCATGGATGTGGCTGTCTTGGCTATACGACGCCACCAGCCCTCCCTCGCGCCTTCGGCCGGGGCGGTGGGCCAACCCCCTCCCCGTGCACCGCCCGACAAGGGCCAACTGCACTCCCATGCCCCGACCTAGGAGCCGCCGCCCGATGAGCTACGACGCCCGCGAATGGGTGTGGGACCACAGCCACAGCAAGGGCACCGCCCGCATGGTCCTCGCTCTGATCGCCGACCGGTGCCGCGACCGGCACTGCGTCGCGTACGCGTCCGTGCCCACCCTCATGAAGCGCGCGAATGCCTCCCGTACCGCCGTTCGTGACGCGCTGGCCAAGTTGATCGCCGACGGTGAGCTGGTGCCGCTCCCTGACCGTAAGGGGCCCCGGGGAGAGACGTATTACTGCCTCCCAATAGCCGCCCAATTCATCGCCGATGAGCGCCGAGAGGGGGACCGGATTCCGGCACCTCAAGGGGGTCGGAATCCGACCCTCGGGGGATCTGAATCCGACCCTGCCGAGCCCTTCGAGGCGGGATCGGAATCCGGCCCCGGGGAACAGGTTCCGACCCCCAGGGGGGACGGATTCCGACCCGAGGGGGGTGCGGATTCCGACCCCCAGAACAGAAGAGAACCGAAGGTGAACGGTAGTAAGAGCAGCAGCAGCTCTGCTCCGCTCATCTCCGCCACCGAGTGGCAGATCGATGGCAGTGCCCGTGCCTGGCTCCAGCGGGACGGGCATCTCGACCGGCTCGGTGAGCACGGCCTGGATGCCGCCGACGCGAAGTGGCGCACCTACCGGAGCTCGTGGGAACCCCGCACCGCCGACGCGTGGGCCGCGGACTGGCGCGCGTGGATCGCCCGGGAGCGGACCCCTACCCCTGGCCGCCCGAACCTCTACGCCCTGCCCGGTGGCACGCCCAACCCCACCTCGACCACCGGCATGTCGCGCACCGAGGCGCACATGGCCGCCCTGCTCGCCGCCCTCGACGAACCGACCGGAACGGAGTAAGCCGCCTTTGGACCGACGCGAAGTCGCTGCCGTCCTCGCCTACATCGGACGCCTCGATCCCCGCACCATCCCCGTCGGCACGGGCAATGCTCGTGACCAGATCGCCCAGTGGCAGGAGCTGCTCAACGACGTGCCCTTCGCCACCGCCCACGGCTGGGACGTCCGCGAGGCGATACGGGCCCACATCCTGGACTCCCCGTACCCGATTCTCCCGGTGGACGTCGCCCGCAAGTGGCGCTCCTACCGCCGCGACCGCCTGGACCGGCACACCGATCCCACCCCGGTCGCCGACCCGGACAACCCCGCCGCATGGCGCACCGAACTCCTCGGCACACGGCACGCCGTCGCCACCGGCATAGCCGCGCCCTCCCCGCACCGACAACTCGTCGGGGGCCCACACCCGGACATCGAAGCCCGCCTCGCCGCCACCGGATCATCCGTTCCGCCAGCCGTCCGCGCGGCGCTCGCGCCCTACCGGCCCGCGCGTGCCGCCCGCGAGGCTGCCGTCGCCGCCGGACAGCCCGACGCTCTCAGCGTCCCGTGCCGGTGGTGCCACGCCGACAAGGGCGAGCCCTGCCGCAGCCGGCGCCTCGGACTCGACGGCCACGCCCGGGGCAACGCACCCCGCACGAGGCCGCACCCCACCCGTGTGGACCTCGCCATGGCGGAGCTGGCTCGGCAGGACGCAGCGTGACCCGCGGCTGCCGTGTCGGGGCCGACGCCTGACCAACGGCCCCTCCGCCGCACCCCAAGCCCACCCTCACCGCCCGTCGGCAGCACCAATGCCATGCCCGGACGGCTTCCTTGGAGACCTCTCCTCATGCCCGCCTATGCCCACCCTGGAGATATCTGACTTGCCCTCCCCCACCCCGATACCCCCGGTCGCCATCCCCAGCACCGACAGCCATCGCTCCCGCATCGCCCGTCTCCGCGCTCGCTACCGCCGCCGCTCAGACGTACGCGCCGGGAGTCACCGCCCGAACCGCGGCGCACGCTTCACACTCGTCGTCGGCCTGATGGCCGTGGTCCTCATGGCCTTCCGGGTCTCGTGGAACGCCTTGTCCGACGTGGCCCGCGCCATCGGCGCCGACCCCACCGCCGCCCTGCTGTACCCGATCGTGGTCGACGGGCTGATGGCCCTCGCGCTGATCGCCACACTCGTGCTGCCCGATGCCGACCGGAAGTTCGCACTGCGGATCCTGGCGACCTACACGATCGCCAGCCTCCTGCTGAACTACGTACATGGCCTGACCCCGGCCCTGCACACCATGCCGACCCGGTGGGGCCGACTGACCGGCTGGGACCCGGCGAACTGGGCCCTCGTACTGCTGGCGACCTCGCTCCCGGTCGGGTCGATCTACTTCGGGTCGGACCTCGTCGCGAAGGTGCTGCACCACAACCCCGAGGGAGCCGACTCTGCCTCAGCGGTTGGTCGGCAACCCGACGAGCAGGACGCACGGTCGACCTCTGACCAGGCCCAATCGACCCCCGAGCAGCCGACCGAGTCGGCCTCCGTAAAGGCCACCAAGACGCCCGTGACGAAGCCGACCGAGGCTACCCAGGCGGCCCGCCCTACCCGACCGCCCCGGTCGGCCGCCGCGGTTGACTCGACCGAAGCCGCCCCGCACCGTGCGAGACGTCAGGCCCCCGCCACTGCCGAGTCGGCCACCGACCGCAACCGCACCGACGCCGAAGTCCTCGACGAGGCCCGACTCCTGACCGCCGACTGGAGCGCCGACCGGCTCACCGCACAGCGCCTGCGCACCGAACTACGGATCAGCCAGACACGCGCCCGCACCCTGCGCAACCAGCTGAAGACCGAACGCGCCGACCGGCCAGACCGCGTCGCCTATGACGATATCGAGGCCGAGCCTGTCAACGGACTCGACGAGGCCACCTCCGAGCACCATGGGCATCTCGGCACAGCCACCGTCGGCACCACCTGAGACCCGCCAGCACACCGACCACCCCGGCCTTCCGGCTCACCCCATGCCCTGGGCAGACCGGCCCGGGGCACGGGGGCTGCGCAACGCGAAGCACCCCGCAACAACACCCCACGGAGAACCGCCCCATGCACGACCCGAAGCACGAACTCTCCACCCCTCAACAGGAGATGACCACCGGCCTGAACAGCGCAGCAAGTTGTACCGGAAGCGATGCTTCCGGAGTTCCCGCCCCGGGGGTGGCGGGAACAGCCCGGCGCCGGGGGGCACCGGACAGTCAGGCTGCGACCGAGGGCGGACCGCGGCAGGGAGGAAGGCGGCAGGCCGAGTCTGTGTCGACCAGACGTCAGCGTGCTCGTCTGCCGAAGTCCCGCAAGCGACTGAAGCAGCCCAGCTGCCGTATGAACGACACCGAGTTCCAGCGATTCACCGACGCCGCCGCCCACTGCCAGATGTCCAACGCCGCCTTCCTCGCCTACGCCGCCGACAAGGCCGCCCGCGACCTGAATCGCACCGCCGCCGAGATCGCGACGGAACGGGAGGTCATCAGCGAGCTGTTTGCCGCCCGACGGCACCTGGGCCGGATCCACGGCCTGTTCAACCAGGTCGCCAAGGCCCTCAACTCCGGCGCCGACGCACCCCACGTGGACGCGGCGGCCGAGGCCGTCGGCAACGCCGCCCGCCGCATGGAGGATGCTGCCGATGCTCTGCTCGCCCACCGCGACGGCGGTGCCGCTGAGTGATCCCCAGCATCCACGACCGCGGCAGCGAGACGATCGGACTCATCAACTACCTCTACGGCCCCGGCACCAAAGAGGAGCACATCGACCCACACCTGGTGGCCGCCTTCGACCCACTCACCCCCGACCCCGGCCGCGACTCGAAGGCCACCTACGAACAGCTCCAGCGCCTGCTCGACCAGCCCGTCAACGCTCTGCCCGTCGGCAAGCGACCCGAGAAGCACGTATGGCACCTGTCCGTGCGGGCCGCCCCGGAGGATCCGATCCTGTCCGACGAGGACTGGGCGGCCATCGCCCGCCGTATGGTCGCCGCCACCGGCATCGCTCCCGAGGGCGACGAAGCCGCCTGCCGGTGGGCGGCCGTCCGGCACGCAGACGATCACATCCACATCATCGCCACGCTCGTACGCGACGACGGCCGCCGGCCCCGCCTGCACAACGAGGCCCGCCGCGCTCAGGCCGAATGCCGCCGCGTCGAAGTCGATTACGGCCTGCGACGAGTAGCACCCGGGGACGGCACCGCCGCCAAACGGCCGACCAGCGCCGAACGGCACAAGGCCGAACGCGAGGGCCGGGACCGCACCGCCCGCGAGGAACTGCGCGAGACCGTGCGCCGCGCGGTGGCCGGCGCGAGCAGTCAGGAGGAGTTCCTCGACCGCCTCAAGAACGCCGGACTTCTCGTGCGCACCAAGGTGCTGCCCTCCGGCGACTTGCAGGGATACAAGGTCGCCCTGCCCGACGACCGCAACGGCGACAAAGAGCCGGTCTACTACGCCGGTTCCACCCTCGCCCCCGACCTGTCCCTGCCCCGCATCCGCAAACGCTTCTCCGACGACACCCCGAGCCAGGACACGAACACCACCCCCTCCGTCCAAACACCGAGCGGCCCTGCGACCGCGCGGCGTCGAACGGCCACAGCCGCGTGGCAGGCGGTGCTGGTGATCGATCACGGTGAGGACGCCGAGGTGGCCGCGCACATTGCTGCCGCCGGAGAGGTCCTGGACGCGCTCGCCAAGACCTCCGCCGCCCACACCCGCGCCGAACTGCGCGAGGCGGCCTTCGTGTTCGAGCGGGCCACCCGCTCCCACGTCCAGGCCGCGCGGGGGCATGATCGCGCCCTGCGCCAGGCCGCCCGCGACCTCGTCCACAGCGGCCCCGCCCTGGGCCGCGGGGAAGACGGCGCCACCACCGCCATGGTGATCGACATGGTGTTCTTGCTCGTCACCGCCACCGCCCACTGGCACGCCAAGAAGAACCACGCCCAGCAGGCCGCCGCCGCCCACCAGGCCGCCGAGCACCTACGCACCGCCTACCAAGCCGCCGCCAACATCCCGCTGGCTGTACTGCGCCATCGAGGCCAACGCCTTTCCCAGCCACTTCTCCGCCAGCAGGCCGCCCATCTACGCCGGGCCATACCGGAACTGGCGGAGCAGGCTTTGACCGAGGCCGGCTGGTACGCGCTCGCCGTCACCCTCGCCGACACCGAGGCCGCCGGATACGACCCGGCCGGGCTCCTGGCCGAAGCCGCTGAACGGCGGGAGCTCGCGACCGCGGACTCGATCACCGATGTCCTGGTGTGGCGGCTGCGCCGCATGGCCGACTTGCCCGCCAACGCCACCGCGATACCTGAACATGCCGCCACCGCAGCCCCGGGCAACCGTCGAACCGCCCGCCCCTTGGCGGGCCGCGACGATCAACCCCGCAGGGCGCGATGATTCCGCATACGCCGAGCCCCTCTGCCGAGGCCAAGGCCAAGGGGCCAGGTCAGTGGGCGACCTGGGCTTGGCGAACGCCTTCCGCGGCCAGGAGGGAGTCAGAGACGATCATCGGGCCATTGCGGAGTGAGCGCGCTGCCCGTTTCGTCTCCGAACACCAAGGCCGTTCCGAACTGAAACAGGCGCTGCGGGCGTTTCCTGAGTGAACAGATCGAGCGTTCACTCAGGAGACGCTCCTCCCGTTTCCTGAGGAAACGGGTGCGATCCGGGGCGACCAAGCCAAGACGGCACTGAAGCAGTCGCGATGTGGGCCGCAGCCGGGGGCACGTCCCCCGATCTCTCTGGACGGGGCGTGGGGCGTCGTCCGCGTACTCGATGATCCGTCAGCCGACGGAGGAGATGAGCTTGGAAAGTCAGCAGTCACGCGTGCACTCGAAGGAGATGAGCTTTCCGCTGGATGGCCAGTTGGTTCGCCAGTTCACCGGGACCGATCGCGCTCAGGGCCCAGAGGCTGCTGGCGCGGCGGGCCCAGAGCCAGAGCAGGTCATCCACAGGGGTGTGGAAGGACAGCACGGGAATGCCGTGGGCATCAAAGGGATCGGCGTCGAGATAGCCCAGGCCGCCGGTGCCACACAAATAGTGGGTGCTGCCGGTGGCTGCTGCGAGATCTGCCAGGCGCTCGGAGCGCCCTGGGCGGGTCGGGATCTCGCTGCTGTCCAACACATCCCCTGACCAGCCATGGACCCTGAGCAGGGCAATCGTCGATGTTTTCGCGACGTCGGCCAGGCGGTCCGAGGTCGCGAGCGAGTCCAACACCGCGTCAAGGACATCGGACACGGCCCTCCAATGGGAGCTTCGGCCGTAGTACTGCCGCAGGAGCAGCTGGACCGTCCTGCGTGAGTGCTGGGGGTCAACGAGCCGTGCCTGGCTGATCAACGTCGAGCGACCCTGGGGAAGATGCGTGGGGAGCGTGAGCCACTGCTGGCGCGCGGGCTCGTCCAGATCGGCAAGACGGGCCCGGTGCTGGTAGTCGCGGCGCGTGAACTGGACGTCGTCCAGGACGATCCACCGGTCAGCGGCGTACAGCTTGGCCAGCGTGGACAACCTCGGGAAAAGGTTCGGCTGGTGGATCGCACACACCCCGCCCCGTGGCGGGTCAGGTGCCGATGAGACGGCTGTCGAAGCCGGCCCGCAGAAGGCGCTCGTAAGCGTCATGCACATCCCCCGGTACGTCCTGCTCGACGGCAAAGCCGAGCTTCGGGTACTCGATCACCCGCTGCAGGTCGCCGACGAGCATGTCGACGACGAGCTTCTCGTCGCCAATGGACTTGATGTAGTCGTCCAACTCCAGCGGCTCGGAGGCGCATACGACCTCAGCCTCGGGCCACAGCTTGCGGCAGGTCGCGTAACTGCGGCGCTCCATGTACGGCTTGGAGATCAGCAGCAGGGAGTCGACCTCGACGCCGGCCTCGGCCAGCAACTCCCGCGAGAAGGTGATGTTCTGGCCGGTGTTCGCGGCCTTCGGCTCCACGAGGATCGCCTCGTCCGGCACCCCCAGGCTCAGCGCGTGCTCCCGATAGTGCACGGCTTCTCCGCGCGGGAAACGGGCCCGGGTGGTGGGGCTATTGCCACCGCTGAACACCAGGGCGGGAAACAGACCGGCGCGGTAGAGGTCAGCGGCAGCGGTCGCCACGCCCAGGTCGTGGCTGCCCAGTCCGATCGCCGCCGAACAGGGCCGCAGTTCATGTCCCATCTGGTGGTAGTTCCAGATCAGCGTCGCGTCATGGAACTGCTCGTCGGTGATCTGTCGCTGCTGGTGCTGCGGCACTGGCACTCCCTGGCTCATCCTTGCTGGCCCTTTCGGATGCCCTCGATGCTGCGCAGCTGGTGGCTCAGCCCGAACTGCTGGGCCACCAGTGCCGCCTGGTCGAGGACGGACAACCCATCATTGCGGGTGGCCGCATCCGACAGAAGGATGTGCCCGTACGCGGTGTCCAATCGCACGCGCTGCATCGGGGAGTCGACCGTGCCGGTGGTTCGCGCGATGTCGATGTAGTGCAGCGCCTGGTCCAGGTGGCCCGCGCCGCGGTGGGCCAGGGCCAGCTTCTGGTGCGCCACGGACCAGTCCTCCGGCTCACCGAGGACCTCGAACTCACAGGTGGCGGCTGCCATGACCTCGGTGGCGTAGTCGTTGTCGCCCTCCTTGCTCAATGCCGTACCCACCCACAGCCGAGCCCGGGCCCGGTCGCGCCGACTCAGACGCTCGTCCCGGGCGAGCTGCTCATAGCGACGTGCGGAGGCTTCCAGCTGGCCCGACATCTCCTGCACCACGGCGAGGGACAGTTCGATCTGGGCCACCCGGCGCGGGATGTCGAGCTCGCAGAACATGCCTCGGGCGGTCAGATAGGACTGGCGGGCGGAGAGCGGGCCAAGGATCGCGCCCTGATCCCGCTGCACATCGCCGAGCACGACGAGCGAACGGCCATACAGATACAGGCCCTTGTCGTCGAGATCGCGTGGATCGTGTCTGCCCAGCCAACGGTTGAGGAGCGTCGAGGCGAAGGGGAAGTTCTGGCGGCTCACGCAGACCACAGCGCGCTCGATGTCCTCGGTCCACGTCTCGTAGTCCGCCGGCCGCGCGCTCTTCCGCTCCGGGAACAGCAGCGCTTCGAAGCGGGCGTGGGCGGCGGAGTCGGCGCGGGCGAGGGCGGTGTCGAGGATGGCCTGGGTATCGGGCCGGGGGTGTGTTTCGGCGCCCAGGCTCTCCCACTTGGCCACCGTGCGCAGGGCGACGCCGAGGTGGTCGGCGAAGGCGCGGGTGCTCATGCGCAGCGCGGCACGCAGGGCGTTTGCCTCCTGGCCACTCCACTGCTGCACGCTGACCACAGCTGACCTCCCTCCGTCACGTATGGAAGCACTCTCGGTGACCAGGTGGGGCGAGAAGTGCAACGGAAGTGCAACAGCGGGTCATTTCAAGGCCGTTCACCACGGCCGACGCTCTTGGTCATGGACGACGAACCCCTCACCGAACGCCGACCGGTCACCGGCCCGCGCGTCTTCGGCTACCTGCGCCACATCACCGGCAGCACGGCCCGCCACACGGCACTCGCCGGCTGCCTCACCGAGTACTGCCGTAGCCACGAACTGACCCTTTCCGGCGTGTTCACCGACCGCGAGCCAGCGGTCGCTATCCGTGCCCCCGCCTTCGTCGGTCTGCTCGACGCCCTCGAACTGCCCGACGCCTACGGCGTCCTGGTCCCCGCGCTCGGACATCTCGGCCCCAGGCCCGTCGCCGCCGAGCGGAAGCGGCAGATAGCAACAACCGGCGTCCGTCTGATCGTGGTTCGTTCCGCAAGGCCGGCGGCAGGCAGCGAGCGCCTCGTCCGCCTCCAGCAGCAGGGAGGCGCCTGATGTCCGTACGTACCGCGCTGCGCCGCGCCGCGATGGTCGGCGACATTCCCGGACTACGCATGCTGCAAGTCGGCCACGAGTGGGATCTCGTACGAACGTCCGCTCCGGTCGGTCTCCTGGCCCTGGCCCACCTGCGCGCCATCGGCGCCTCGATCGGCCCGGTGCTCTACGACGGCCCCAACGAACGCCTCTACTACGCGATCCGGACCGGCACCGCCGACCGCTGGGACGACCTGCCGGTCCGGCACCTCTCCAGCAACTCATGGCTCGTGGCACCCGGCCTGGAGTTGATGGACGGCTGGTTCGGCGGCTGGTGCGAACTCCCCGACGACGACACCCTCACCGACCCGGACATCCTGCGCGCCGCACTCCAGCACCCGTACGTGGCCGACGCCCAGTAGGGCACCACCACGCGCCTCCGCTCCGACCTGACCGCAAGGGACATCCGTGACAACCCACCCCGTATCCCCGAACACCGTCCTCGCCAACGCACTGCTCCGCGCCGAGGACGTCCTGACCCCGCGCATTCTGGCTACCCCGCCGGCGCGGATCGTGCTCGTCGTCGGCACCCAGATCAACGGCGCCCCGCACATCGGCACCTCCCTCGTGCAGTCCCTGGCCTTCGCGATGGCCGCCCGCCTGTGCGACCGCTTCGGCATCCGCACCGAGGTCCTCTTCAGCGCTCTCGACAACGCCCCGTACCAGCTGGCCGCGGACCCGGTCAGCGGTCACCACTACCAACGGGCGTACGCCCAGGCCGTCGACGCACAGGCCCTCACCGACCTCGTCGACGCCCTCTACCAGCCCCTGTTCACCACTCTGTCCCGACGCCTGGGCATCCCGTACCGCATCGAGACCTACAGCCGACAACAGTCCGACGAGCACTTCCGCCGCACCTGGCTGCGGCTCCTCCCCCGCCTCGACGCCGCCCGCTGGTGGCTCGCCCCCTCCACCGGCACCCCGCACCTGCGCATCCCCTGCCCACGGCCTGGCTGCGGCTGGGCCGAGAAACACGCCGAACGCACCCGCGTGCATCTCACCGACCGCGACAGCGCCACCGTCGCCGCCGTCTGCCTGCACCACGGCCCCTGCCAGGTCACCATCACACCCACGTCCGGCGCGTACCTCGACCTGGCCACTCTGTATCGGAACCTGGTCAAGGAACTTGCAATGACCAGCCCGCGGGAGGGTGGCACCCTGCACGTCATGGTCAAGGGCGGCGACTGGGTCTTCGGCTCGCTCCTCATCGACGAGGCCCTCCAAGCCGTCGGCCTCACCCGCACCCAGCTCCCCGCCCGTCTGTTCTGTCCCCAGGTCGTCACCGACACCGGCGCCAAGCTCTCCAAGTCCCTGATCCGCGACGGGCATGCCACCTTGCCGACGGGCGCGGCGGACTGGATGCTCGACACCCGGCAGTGGCCGGGCAGCATCACCGAGTACGCCGAGCAGCTGTTGGCCCTGACCGCGACCCTGCTGTCCGACCCCCGCCACTTCTTCCGCTCGTACTCGGCCACCGAGCTCGGCCGCATGATGACCGCGCCAACCCCCAGGAGCGTTCCCGCCCCATGACCGACGCCACCGCCCGCGTCCGCGAACTCAACCTCTACCGCCAGTACTTCGACCTCGTCACCGCAGGCACCAAGACCATCGAGGTACGGGTGAAATACCCGCACCTCACCGACCTCGCCGCAGGCGACACCATCCGCTTCCGAATGAAGGGCACCGACGAGATCTGCGAGGTCAGGGTCGTCCGCGTCACCGAGTACGCCGACTTTGAGGCCCTGCTTGACGGCGAGGGACCCGCCAACGTCAACCCCACCGCCACCCGCGAGAAGCAACTCACCAACATCCAGGCCATCTACCCACCGGAGAAGGAAGCCCTCGGCGCCCTCGCCATCGAGATCGACACGTGTCATCCGGAACCGTAGGGGGCCTAACCACGTCGATCGGCGATCTGGCCTGTACAGATTCGGACATACATGGCTGTCCGGGTTTCCGCCTTGTGGTGTCACGGACATGGCAAGCACGTTGGAGTGCTGGGCTATCGGGGGTTCGCGTGTTTCATCACACAGGGCAGGGTCAGTCGCGCTGGACCTGGGATCGTCAGAGCGACGAAGAGTTGTACGGCATCGCGGTGCGTGCCTCCATGGCCGAGCCTGAAATCAGCAAGCACTACGGGGCCCGGGAGGTCACAAGACCTGCCGTGCGCGCGGCGGCCTATGAGCCAGAGTTCATATCGGAAGCGTTCGACTCCACGCGCACGCTGTACGTCTCCTATCGCCGAGCGGCTCGCTCGGCCGACCAAGTCCAGGCGGAATACGAGGCAGCTCTGGACCAGTTGGTGCTCGACTGGCCCCTGCGGCTCCTCGTGGGCTGCTTAGTTGCAGTCCCCACATGGATCTTCATCGACGTGGCCTTCACCGGAGGTTGGCTTACCAACTGGGCAGTGCTGGTCTTCGTAACCGTCGCGTTCGTGGCGGGTCTGTTTCTCCTCGCCGATCAGGCCGCGAACCAGCGCGCACGACATGCGATCGAGGTGGGGCGCTTACGCCTGTGGTTGACCGCGTGCCGCAAAACCCTCATCGATCGACGCACAGCGTGGACTTCGGCCCTCCAGAAGGGCGCAGTCGTACCTCAGCTGCGGATCGTCGTCCACCATCTCCTCGGCGACGACCGAGACTCCCTGCTAAGTGTCGAGGATCATGACGGACTCAAAGACGCCCACAACCCCCGATACGTTGTCCCGACACAGGCCGAACGGCAGTTGCGCCAGAAGATGGCTCAGATCGACGGTGGCACGATTGCCGTCTGCGGCCCGCGTGGAGCGGGAAAGTCCACGTTGCTGCGCTCGTGCACGGACCGGAAAAGTACTAGGACATTCGATCTCTCAGTCTTCATTCAGGCTCCCGCTGAATACGCTCCGCAAGAGTTCCTACTGACACTCTTTGGCGAGGTCTGCGAGAAGTACCTCAAGGAGTTCAGCCTTGATCCCGCCGAGACCGGGGTCTTCGTGGCCATCCGGAAACGGCGCATCGTACGCACCATCGTCCAGGCCGTCAGATGGCTCGTGGCCCTGGCCCTCGGGCTGGCTGCGCTGGCGGCCGCGCTGGGGCGAGGTGCGCAATGGCTCTACGAGCGCTACGCCACCCCGGAGATGGTGGACCAAATCCGGCGGTGGTCGCAGCCTGGGCTGGACGCGGCCGTCGGGTGGTGGCACGACCATCCCTGGATCTCTGGGATCCTACTGACCTTCATCGGGTGGTGGCTGCTGCCTCGGTTCCGACGCCGCCTCACCGGACCGACTCTCGCCCAGGAATGCCAGCGGTATCTGTACCGGCTACGCACGGTACAGAGCTCCAGCACCGCCGTGAACTACGGTCTGCCACCTGTGCAAGGGGTCAGCCTCGGAACCTCGAGAACGACTTCCGTATCGTCCGTGCCGTTCACCTTCCCCGAACTGGTTGCCGATTTTAGCGAATTGCTGGAGAAAATCGCTCGCCAGGTGAGTCGAGTCTTTGGCGGCCGGGTAATCATCGCCATCGACGAACTCGACCGGCTTGGAGACGCCGTAACGGCCCGCAAATTCCTCGGGCAAATCAAGGCCATCTTCGGCATCAAGGGTGTCTACTATCTCATCTCTGTTGCGGAGGACGTTGGCGCAGCCTTCGTACGCCGCGGCCTGCCGCACCGCGATGTCACCGACAGTTCGCTGGATGACCTGCTCCACCTGCAGCCGCGAACCGTCGCCGAATCCAAGAACCTCCTCGCTGTACGGGCCCCCAACCTCAGCCCGCCCTACGTGCTGCTGCTACATGGGCTTTCCGGCGGCATCCCTCGGGACCTGATTCGATACGCGCGACGCCTGATCGAGGTGCATCACTGGACCGACCGCAAGGAGCTCAAGGACCTTGCTCCCACCATGATCCTGGAAGAGCTGGCAGACACACTCGAAGGGTTCCGAACGCTGCTGGCCATGAAGGACTGGACAGCCGACGGCGGCCCACTACTGAACAGGCTGTACGTCCTCGTACGTCTTCTGCGGTCTCCACACGAACGCCTCGCAGTGGAGGCCCGGACCCGTATCCAGTACCTGGCCGACAACCCCGTCCCGGGCCTGTCTCAAAACGCCGCCGGAACGGCAGCAGATGCACTGGGCGACGACACACGGGCACTGTGGCAGGAGGCATCCGCCTGCGCCTACTTCTCGTTGACTCTCTTGCAAATCTTCGGAGCACCGGACTTTGACAGCCGTTTCGAGCAGGCTCAGGACGATGTCATGAACGGGGATCCGCAGCGGCTCGCAGAAGCCCGCCAGGAGCTGGCAGTCTCCCCGTACAGTGCGCGGCTCCTGCTCGACGACATTCGGGCGGCCTGGGGGCTCACGCCGTCGAATCCATGGATCGACCCTCACTGACTCGAGGTCAGCACAGCCGCTTGGAACATCACCGCCTCAAGCGCACAGCGAAGCTGAAACAGTGAAGCAGTCGCAGGACGCAGGCACACTCAAGCCGCCGCTGCTCTTGTTGGCGAAGCCTGATCGGCTCTTCAGCAGGCAGGCACGCTGTAGACAAATTCCTTGCCGCCTCGATCGGGGCCTGCAGAGCGTTCACGGCTGAGCGCTCCTGCCTCGAGAAGACGCTTGAGCCGGTTGTTCGCATTGGGCAGGGAGATCTGCAGTTCCTCCGCGATCTCGGCTGCGCGGAAGGTGCCGAGTTTACGTGCGCAGTCGTAGGTACCGGCCAGGACCTCTGCATCCCCGAGGAGCGTGAAGCTCTCCGCATCCACAGCAAACTGTTTACGTCGTTGCAGGCATACAGCGACCGCGTCCCGTGTCTCCTCGGTCAAGCCTGCGATCTGCACAGCTTCGACGGCGTGGCCTTCAGCTGGGAGAAGCGTGTAGAACTTGCCGAGGAACTCATCCACAAAGCTGTTGGTCATCGCCACGACGCCAGCAAAGTCGATGGTGAGCATGGACAGGGCATCAGCCTCTCGCAGCCACTCTTCGAGGTCAGCTCGCGCTGCGGCCCCTGCGGCACGTGTGAAGAGGAACTCTCCGTAGGGCTGTACGGGGAAGGTGCGGGTTCCTTGCCTCGTCGTTTTCATTGAACGCATTGAAGCATATTTGGCTTACGGCGCAAACAGGACTCTCAGCCATGCCCAGGTGCCCTCCACGGGCATCGCCGCGGTGAAGCTCGTCACTCTACGTATTCCGGTGCGGTGGCGAGCAGCACGAACCAATCCGCCTCCGCTCCGCACAACGAGCCGGGTCGGGCCGGTCGCGCCGGCCTGATTGAGCAGGTCAGGCAATCCGTTTCCCCGGCCTTCGCGAGTGCCACTAACGCCGCGCTCGAGAGCACGGCGGAGCGCCGACTCACTGTCCGTCAAATCAGTATGGTCGGGGTTTTGGCGAAGATGAGCGAGGACCCCTATGCCGTTGTCGCAGATAGCTACTTCCAAACAACGGGTTCCGGTCGTCTTCCCGGTGTATGCCTGCGCCGCGATGTAAGCGCCCCCCTGACCGCAACCATGACTCGCGGCGTTGTCGATGAGCTCGCCCACGCTGCTGGCAACCCGAGCACCCGGAGACTGCCCGAGGTGGGCGACGGCAAGCTGTCCAACACGCTGGCACACGTCTTGCGCTGTCCCCGGGGTCAGCAGGGTGGTCTCAAGAAGAGCAGCAGGTCGGTCGCTGCGATCGTCGAACGGGACGGCTCCGACGACATTGACGCTCTCGGGGAGTTGGGCAAGCAGGTCCATGCGCTGGAGATACGAGGTGACACCGGGGTTAGCAGGCAAGATCAGCTCGCTCTTGCCGGACTCTGCGGCGGCAGCATGAGCGAGTGCAGCCACTGCGGTGAGGTCTAGCGGGCTGACGAATCGCAGACGCGTGGCGTCGATGGTGAGGATCTGGTCAGCATGACGCTCGGGGGTCAGGTCGGCGCGGAGCAGCGGGTGGCGTCCGACGAGTTCGAGTAGCACGACACACCAGGATGCCAGGGGCACGACTCCAGCAGGGGAGTCACTCGATTGGGCGTGTCGCGTGTGACCCAGGTGTCCCGTGGTACGGTTTCACTGACGTCAATGAAATCGAAGAAGGGATACGCGATGTCAGACATCTCCGCCACCCCCAGTGACATCCACCGGCGCAAGTACAAGATCATCGTGAACGCGCGAGAGAAGACCGTCCACCAGGACACCCTGACCTTCCAGGAGGTAGTCCAGCTGGCCTTCGATCCCGTCCCGTCGGGTCCGAACGTCCTCATCACGGTCAGTTTCCGGCACGCCCACCAGAAGCCCGCCGACGGCACCCTGACCGCCGGCGAGAGCGTCGAGATCAAGAACGGGACCGTGTTCACCGTTGTCGCCACTGACAAGTCGTAGCCCCGACCTGAAGCGCCTCCAAGACGAGGGCTTCGAGGTCGAAGTGAAGGACGGCCACCTGCTCGTCCGCCATGTTCCGTACGTGGCAGCGGACCGTGCGGTCCAGTTCGGAGTCCTGGTGTCGGAGCTGACGATGGCCGGCGACGTCACCACGACCCCGGGCACGCACACGGTCCACTTCAGCGGCAGCACACCGTGCGATGGCACCGGCGAGCCGCTGAGCAAACTCATCAACGCGACCACCAACGATGTACTGGCGGGCGTCCAGACAACGTGCATGTTCTCCAGCAAGCCGGTCGGGACGGGCGTATACACCGACTACTACGAGAAGATCACTGCGTACGTGGCGATCCTTTCCTCCCCGGCCCACACACTGGATCCCGACGCAACGGCGCAGACGTACAGAGTGGTGCCCTCCGAGCCGCAGGACTCCGTCTTCCGCTACGCCGACACTGCGTCCAGCCGGGCCGGCATCGGGGCTATCACTCAGCGTCTGGCCGCGATCGGGAACGTGGCGATCGTTGGTCTGGGCGGCACCGGCGCGTACATTCTCGATCTGGTCGCCAAGACCCCGGTCGCGCGGATCCATCTCTTCGACGGCGACCGTTTCCTTCAGCACAACGCCTTCCGGGCACCCGGCGCACCCTCCGAAGAAGAACTGCAGGGGGCGCCGCTGAAGGTCGACTACTACGCGGACCTCTACGGAAGGATGCGGACCGGTATCGTCCCGCATCCGATGTTCGTGGACGAGACGACCGTCGACGAACTTTGCGGGATGGACTTTGTATTCCTCGCACTCGACAAGGGAGCGGTCAAGTCTCCGCTGGTCGGGCGGCTCGAGGAGTACGACATCCCCTTCATCGACGTGGGCATGGGCGTCCTCGTGTGCGACGACTCCCTCACGGGACTGCTACGGGTGACCACCAGCGTTCCCGGCCAGCGCAGCCACGTCCATGAACGGCAGCGAATCCCCTTCGCTGACTCAGACGAGGAGAACGCGTACGCGAGCAACATCCAGATCGCCGAGCTGAACGCGATGAATGCCTCGCTCGCCGTAGTGAGGTTCAAGAAGCTCTACGGTTTCTACGTCGACCTTGAGCGCGAACACCACAGCGTCTACCAACTGGACGGAAACGTCCTCACCAACGAGGACATGGGGTGACGGACACTCGACAAGTCACACATACGTTCGTCGACTGCATTCCCGAGCAATTGGACCAAGGCGTGGTGTATATCTCCATCCGCTACGCCCTGGTCACCCACCTGTGCTGCTGCGGGTGTGAGTGCGAGGTCGTCACTCCCCTCGCACCTCGCGAATGGAAACTGACCTTCGACGGGGCCACTGTCTCCCTGCACCCCTCGATTGGGAACTGGAGCTTCCCCTGCAAGTCGCACTACTGGATCCGTAACAACACAGTCGCGTGGGCCAGACAGTGGACCGACGAGGAAATCTCCGCCAGCCGCGGACCGGCGCACCCAACAGACAGAACCGTGCGCCGAAAGAGGCCGGAGACTACCACCCTCCCGATCTCTTCCAAGTGGTGGGTCGCACTGCGGAAGCGCAAGCGAGGGCGCATCCAGGGCACATGAGCCTGGGAAACGGCGTTGACCCGTGAGCACTACGGAGAGGAGTCTTCCCAGTTCAGCACACATTCCCCTGCGAAATGCCAGGTCAGCGCTCTCCCGCCACCAATCGCTGCTCAAGTGGCAGGACCTCAGCCACCGCCTGGATGAGGCGGGGCATCAGCCGTACTGTCTCGTCTGGCCTGACCTCAGGGAGGCCACGTGCCAAGGAAGATCAGCAGGACCGGCTGATTTCCAGCGTTCGGTCCCAGGATCGCCGCAACTGCCCTCGAAGGGGGCGGGCAGCGGACCGCGTCCCGGTCGGAGAGCGGTCCCGTGTGGTGGCGAGGCGAAGACCAGGGCCTGTCCGGTAGGCGGGGAGTGGTACCGGACAGGCCCTGGTGGATCGGGGTGTGTCAGTCGCCTTGGAGCAGGACCGTGGTGTTCGGCGGCAGCAGGCCGTCCTCGGTCAGGCGGCCCGAGGCCATGAGGGGGCTGGTGTCTTCGGGGAGCGGGACCGGGCCGTCGGAGAGGTTGACCGCGCACACGAGGCCCTCGCCCCGTTCGAAGAGGAGCGTGCCGTCCGGGCTGTCCAGCCAGCGGAAGTCCTCGCCGTGCAGGCCGGGGTGGGTGCGGCGCAGGCGTAGGGCGGAGCGGTAGAGCTGGAGCATGGAGGTGGGGTCGGTCTGGTTGGCTTCGGCCGTGTACGACTTCCAGTCCTCGGGCTGGGGCAGCCACGGGGTGGCCGACGGGGATGTGCTGAAGCCGAAGGGTGGGGTGTCGCCGGTCCACGGGAGGGGGACTCGGCAGCCGTCGCGGCCGCGGAGGGTGTGGCCGGTGCGTTCCCAAATGGGGTCCTGCAGCATCGACTCCGGGATGTCCTCGACCTCGTACAGGCCCAGTTCCTCGCCCTGGTAGACGTACGCCCCTCCCGGCAGCGCCAGCATCAGCAGGGCGGCTGCGCGGGCTCGGCGGGTGCCGAGGGCGAGGTCGGTGGGGATGGGCTTGTCCCGGAACAGGGCCTGGACGCCGGTGTCGGCGCGGCCGTAGCGGGTGACGTGGCGGGTTTCGTCGTGGTTGGACAGGACCCAGGTGGCGGGGGCTCCGACTGCGGCGAGGGTGGTGATGCTGCGGTCGATGACCGCGCGCAACTTGCCCGCGTCCAGGGGGCACTTGAGGAAGTCGAAGTTGAAGGCCGTGTGGAGCTGGTCCGGGCGGAGGTACTCCGGCATGCGGTTGGGGCGGACGTGGGCCTCGGCGACGAAGACGCGCGGGGCGGGGTAGCTGTCGGCGATGGCCCGCCAGCTGCGGAAGATGTCGTGCAGGCCCTCGCGGTCCCAGTGCGGGTGGTCCGACTGACCCTCCCCTGTCAGGACCGAGAACTCGGTCAGGCCCAGGTCCGGGAGTGCCGGGTCCTTGATCATGCCGTGGGCGACATCGATGCGGAATCCGTCGATGCCCAGGTCGAACCAGAAGCGCAGGACCGACTCGAATTCCGCCCGCACCTCCGGGTTCTCCCAGTTGAGGTCGGGCTGTTCGGGGGCGAAGAGGTGGAGGTACCACTGGCCGTCGTCGGTGCGGGTCCAGGTGGGGCCGCCGAAGGCCGCGTGCCAGTCGTTGGGGGGCTGGGAGCCGTCCTCGCCCTTGCCTTCGCGGAAGATGAAGCGATCGCGCTCAGGGGAACCGGGCGTCGCCGCCAACGCCTCCTGGAACCAGGCGTGTTGGTCGGAGGTGTGATTGGGGACGATGTCCAGGATCACCCGCAGGCCGAGCTCGTGTGCCTCAGTGATGAGCTGCTTGGCCTCGTCGAGGGTGCCGTAGGTGGGGTGGATGTCCCGGTAGTCGGAGACGTCGTAGCCGCCGTCGGCCAGCGGGGACGGGTACCAGGGGTTGATCCAGATCGCGTCGATGCCGAGGTAGGCCAGGTATTGGAGGCGGGAGCGCAGGCCGGCGATGTCGCCGGTGCCGTCGCCGTCGCCGTCGGCGAAGCTGCGTATGTAGACCTGGTAGATGGCGGCTCTGCGCCACCAGTCGGCATCGGCTTCGGAGGGCGGCGCGGTGGGGGTCGGGTTGGTCATGGTGCTCGGTCCTGACTGTTCTGAAGTGTGGTGGGGGTGGGGGTCAGCCCTTGACCGAGCCCTGGAGCAGCGCCTTGACGAAGTGGCGTTGCAGGAACAGGAACACGAGGATCGTGGGGGCCATGATCAGCAGGGCGCCGGCGTTCAACAGCACCTGGTCGGTGGCGTATTTCGTGGTGAACGCCTGGAGCGCGCCTGCCATCGTGCGCTTGTCGGGGTCGTCGATCAGTACCAGGGCCAGCAGGAACTGGTTCCACGTCGACAGGAACATCAGCAGCGCCAGGGACGCGATCGCCGGGCGGGCCAGGGGCAGGTGGATGTGGAACAGGGCGCGCCAGGGGCCCGCGCCGTCCATGCCCGCCGCCTCGTTCAGTTCCTTCGGTACGCCGGCGAAGTGCGCCCGCATCCAGAACACCGCGAACGGCATGTTCATCCCGATGAGCGGGAGAATCAGCGCCCATTGCGTGCCCAACAGGCCCATGGCCTTGGTCTGTTCGTAGAGCGGGACGATGACGATCTCGTACGGGAGAGTCAGTGTCATGACCAGGACGATGTAGAAGATCCTGCCCAGCGGGATCTCCAGGACGGCGATCGCGTACGCGGCCATCGTCGCGATCAGGACCGCGACCGGGACGACCCCGAGCACGATGAGCGTGCTGGACTTCAGCAAGGTCGTGATGTTGGCGACGTTCCAGGCGTCGACGAAGTTGTGCCAGTGCGGGTCGGTCGGCCAGCTCAGACCCGAGGGGAAGCTTCCTTGGGGTGCGAGGGCGGCGCTGACCATGCTCAGCAGCGGGACGATCGAGTAGAGCGCGGCGGCCGTGATGAGGATGAGTCCGGGGGCGCGGCGGCGAAGTGTCTGTGCGGCCATGGTCACTTCTCCCGGAACAGGCGCTGGAGCGGGACGACGGCTAGGGCGGAGGCCGCGCCGAGGCGGCTGTCGTTGAAAGCCAGGGTGTAGACGGCGACGCCGGGGACCATGGTCTGTGTGCCGGGGCCGCCCTGGGTGGCGAGGTAGACGACGTCGAAGCTGGCGAGCGCGGCGATGATCGTGATGGTGACGCAGACGCCGATCTCGTTGCGCAGGCCGGGCAGGGTGACCGCGAAGAACTGGCGGACGGGGCCTGCTCCGTCGATGCGGGCGGCCTCGTACAGACTGCCGTCGATCTTTCCGATGCCGGACAGCAGCAGCATCGTGCACAGCCCTGTGGACAGCCAGGTGCCGATGAAGCCGACCGCGGTCAGCGCCCAGGTGAAGTCGGCCAGCCAGGGGCGGGCTACGTCACCCAGGCCGACGGCGCGCAGGAACTGGTTCACCACGCCGTTCTCCGAGTACATCCACGTCCAGGCCACGCCCGCGGCGGCGCCGGGGATGATCTGCGGCAGGAACAGCAGCGTGCGGGCCAGGGCGCCGGTGAAGCGGCCCTCCAGCTGCCGTAGTACGGAGGCGGTGATCAGGGCGAGGGTCACCGGCAGGACGGTGAAGAAGAGGATCAGGTAGAAGGCGTGGAGCAGGGTGGTGAACTGCTCCGAGTCGGTGAAGACGTCGGTGTAGTTCTCAAAGCCCACCCAGGTGGAGGCGCCGATGCCGTCCCAGTCGTAGAAGGAGTACTGGATCGACAGCAGGACCGGGTAGAAGTTGAAGACGCCGTAGAAGGCGAGGGCGGGGAGGGCGAAGAGCCAGCCGGCCCACCGGCGGGCCCGGAGCCTGCGGCGGCTCCGGGCGGCGACGGCGCCCACCTTGGTCGGTCGGGTCGAGGACATGGTGCTCAGCTGCTCTTGAGGGCGTCGGCGTAGGTGCTCTGGAGGGTCTTGACCATCGCGGCGGGCTCGACCTTGCCGGAGACCAGGAGCTGGAGCTGCTGGTTCAGCTTGGTGTTGACGGCCGGGGCGGAGTTCTGCAGCCAGCTGTCGAAGCCGTTGTCGGCGGCGATGGCGGCGTAGCCGGTCTGGATCTGCTCGGTCAGCGTGCCGGAGAGCGAGGGTTCGGCCGCGTCCGACGCGCCGGAGGTCAGGGCCGCGTACCCGTTGTCGACCGCGACCTTCGCCGCCTCCGGGGTGGTGAGGAAGTCCAGGAAGAGGCCGGCGGCGTCCTTGTTCTTCGACTTGGCGGCGATGGAGAAGGCGAGCGTGTTGCTGGTCATGCCCGCGTACTTGCCGCCCTTCTCGGCCGGTGGCATCGGGAAGACGCCGTACTTGCCCTTGAAGTTCTTGTCGATGGTCTGCGTGATCCAGCTGCCCTGGAAGAAGAACAGGCCCTTGCCGCCGGTGAACTGGCCGTACGACGCCTCCTGGTTGAGGGCGTTGACGTCGGAGGCGAAGTAGCCCGCCTTGATCCACTTCTGGAGGGTCTCGGTGGCCTTCACGGCCGCCGGGGTGTCCAGGGTGGCGTCCGGCTGGTGGTACACGATGTCGCTCAGCTTGTCGGCGCCCATGTAGTCGCCGAGGAGCAGGCTGTACAGGTGGCCGATCAGACCGTCCTGGTTGGAGGCGACGATCGGGGTGATCCCGGACTTCTTCGCCTTGGCCATGACCGCTTCGAGCTCGGCGACGGAGGCGGGCACGGTCTTCATGCCGACCTTGGCGGCCAGCTCCTTGTTGTAGAAGGCGCCGACGAGGGGGCCGGCCGAGCCGCCCGCCTGGTACAGCGGGCCCGAGCCGATCACACCGTCGGACACCCGGCCGGGGGCGAGGGCGGAGGCGGGGACCTTGTCGCTCCAGCCGTACGCCTTGTCGTAGGCGTCGAGGTTGGTGAGCAGGTTGTCCTTCACGCCGCCGAGGAGGTCGCTCGGCTGGACGATGTCGGGCGTGGAGTCGGAGGCCAGCAGCCTCGGCAGCACGGTGTTGTAGTTGTTGTCCGCCTCGACCCGCAGCTTGACCTTGATCTTCGGGTACTTGGCCGTGAAGGCATCGGCCAGTCCCTGCTCGTAGGTCTCCAGACCGGCCGCGGAGAACAGGGTCAGGGTCGCCGGGGTGTCACCGACGGCCGTGTTCACGGCGGTCGGGGTCGCGTCGGTGGACGAGCCGGAGTCCGAGCCGGGGCCGCTGCACGCGGCCAGGGTGACCAGCGCGGACGCGGCGGCTACGGCCGCCAGCGGGGCCCGCAGACCGCGCCGCGCGCGGCCGGCGGTTCTGGCGGGGGAGGTGGGGTGCTGCTCAGGCATGATGCCTCCTCGCATCCATGCGGCTGCCGTTCCATTCAAGGGCGGCAGACAGAGATCGGTGTGCTTCTCGGTCCGGGCCGCAGGGAGTGCGAAGCGGGTTTCGGAAGCGTTTCCGTTGCCGAAAGACTGAGGGTCACCGAGGGGCCTGTCAAGTAACGAAGCCGCAACATGCATTTGACGTGCTGAAACGATGAGATGGGCCTACCTGCCGGTAACCGACGTCTTGCAAGGCTCTGGAAATCCTTCCGATCCTTCCGAGAATCATGGAAGCGTTTCCGAAAGTGGGTTAGCCTTCCGGCATGGCGCAGAGCTCCCAGAAGATCAACATGGCGGACGTGGCCCGCGCGGCCGGCGTCTCGATGGCCACCGCCTCCCGCGCGCTCAACAACGAGAGCGGCGTCGCGGAGGCCACGCGGCGGCGGGTGCTCGCGGTCGCGGAGGAGCTCTCCTACGTCGTCTCCCCCGAGGCGTCACGCCTGGCGGGCGGCGACACGGGCCGGGTCGCGGTGGTCGTCCCGCACATCTCGCGCTGGTTCTTCGCGGCGCTGCTGGAGGGGCTGGAGTCGGTCCTGCGCGCCGCCGACCTGGACGTACTGCTCTACCACGTCGACGGCATCGAGGACCGCCACGACTTCTTCCACCGGCTCCCGGCCCGCCGCAAGGTCGACGCGGTCGTCGTGCTGGCCTTCCCCGTCGGCGAGGAGGAGCAGCGGCGCCTGGAGCTGATGGGCGTCACGGTCATCGCGGCGGGCGGCCAGCACGCGCCGTACCCGAACGTCTCCATCGACGACGAGACCGCCGGCCGCCAGGCCATGGACCACCTGCTCTTCCTCGGCCACCGCCGCATCGCGATGATCGCCGCGGTCGACCCCGACCAGCCGGACGAAGTGCAGCCCTCGGGCCGCTCCCACGCCTACTACGCCGCGCTGGACGCCGCGGGCATCCCCGTCGACGAACGCCTCGTCGTCACCGTCGACTGGGGCGGCGACCAGGGCGCCGACGCCATGGCCAAACTCCTCAGCCAGCCGGAGCCCCCTACCGCCGTCTACGCCCACTCCGACGAGGTCGCCCTCGGCGCGATCCGCACCCTGCGCCGGGCGGGGCTACGCATCCCCGACGACCTGTCCGTCATCGGCATCGACGACCATCCCGTGGCCGAGCTGACGGACCTGACGACCGTGCGGCAACCGGTGCGGGAGCAGGGGGAGCTGGCGGGGCGGATGCTGTTGAGCATCCTGGGTGGCGAGGAGACCGAGCACGATGTGGTCGTGCCGACGCAGCTCGTGATTCGAGGGAGCACGGCACCGCCGCGCACGTAGCCGCGAGGGCACGTCCAGGGCACATGAGCCGGGGAAACGACGCCTACCGGTGAGCACTACCTCATGGGGTTTTCCGTTTTCCCTGGTCAGCGCACATCCCGCCAAGGGATCCCAGGTTCCCCCATGCCCGGGTTCCGCAAGGAGAGCGACCTCGCGATCCGTGACTACCACTCGGCTCAGGCGGCATGCATACAGGTGTGGATGCAGCAGGCGTGAAACTGGCTGAGGGGGCATCTCAGGTCGTCTCGGCATCCTGCTGGTGACCACTCCGTAGCTGATTGTCGGTGTGAGGTCTCAGAAGATGCTTGACCGTTTGTGCTCTGGACATGGTTGACACGTTCGGCTGAACGTCCGTCAACTCCCGTCCCCCGCTGAGGCCGGGGTGCTTCGCTCGGTGGTCGTGGATGTACAGCAGTTGGCCGAGTACCGCTACCGGGCTGTCCGCGAGGTGCTCGGAGGGTCTCCAATAGGTGAGGTCGCAGCCCGGTACGGCACCTCGCGTCAGACTCTGCACAGCTGGCGACGGCGGTTCGAGCAGGAGGGCATGCCGGGCCTGCTGGATCGCTCCCGGCGGCCGCGGAACAGCCCCACGCGCCTGCCGGCCGAGGTTGAAGCCGAGATCTGCGAGCTGCGTCGCCGGCATCCCCGGTGGGGCGCCCGCCGGATCTGTCACGAACTCGCCGGTCACGGGCTGGAGTCGGCCCCGTCACGGGCCACCGTCCATCGGGTGCTGTCCCGCAACGGCCTGGTCCGCGCCCAGGAACAGCAGCATCCGCGCAAGTACCGTCGGTGGCAGCGTGAGGCGCCGATGCACCTGTGGCAGATGGACCTGGTCGGAGGGGTTCCGCTGGCCGACGGGCGGGAATGCAAGATGGTCACCGGCATCGATGACCACTCCCGGTTCGTCGTGATCGCATCCGTGGTGGCCGTGCCCAGCGCCCGCGCGGTGTGCTCGGCCTTCACCGCCGCGATGCGCCGCTACGGGGTGCCCTTCGAGGTGCTGACGGACAACGGCAAGCAGTTCACCGGCCGTCATACGCGCCCCCAGCCGGTGGAGGTGCTGTTCGAGCGCATCTGCCGGGAGAACGGCATCACCCAGCGGCTGACCAAGCCGCGTTCGCCCACCACCACGGGCAAGATCGAGAGATTTCACCGCACCCTGCGCGAGGAGTTCCTCGATCACGTGGTGCCGTTCGAGTCGCTGGCCGCGGCCCAGGAAGCGATCGACGGCTGGGTGCACGCCTACAACCACCAACGCCCGCACCAGGCCCTGGACATGGCCACCCCCATCAGTCTCTTCCGGCCCCACACCGCGGTTGACCGCGATGGCGAGCATCCTGAACAGGCAGTCGGTGAGCCGGAGTTGGCCATCGAGGTCCTCGAACCGCCCGTCCTGCCGCAGCAGGGAACCGCAGTCGAGTTCCAAGTGCGGGTGCCGCCCAGCGGCGAGATCACCCTGGTGACCGGCAGGCAGCGAGTCGGCATCCACCAAGCACTGGCCGGCAGGACACTGACGGTCTGGGCGAACCACCGCAGCGTCCACTTCCTCCTCGACGGGCACCTGGTCACCACGGTCCCGTCCCGGCTTCGGCCGGAGGACATCGCCTACCTGACCATGCGCTACGGAGCCCGCCCGGCCGGTCCCGAACCCGTCCCGGCCGCCCTGCCCAGGACACGGAGCGGCACGGCCATCCTCGCCGCCGGCGAGCCGGTCGAGGTCGAGCGCAAGGTCCAGCGGGACGGACTCGTCGGCTTGGCAGGCGGCCGCTACCAGGTCGGGTTCGCCCTGGCGGGCCGCACCATCACGCTCCGCCTGGACGGACACCTCATGCACGCCATCGCCGACAGCGCTCTGATGGGGACGTGGACCTGCCCCGTTCCGGCCGACCGTCTGGGACAGATCCACGGGGCACGGACGGCGACGTCACCGCTGCCGCCTCCGCCCCTGCCAACCGGTTCCATCAGGGCCCAGCGCAAGGTGCATGCAAGCGGCCGTTTCCAGATCAACGGCCAGTTCATCAAGCTCGGCCCACGGCATGCCGGAAAGATCGTCACCGTCGTCATCGAGGACACCCACTTCCGGATCCTGCACGGCGAGGACGAACTCGCTGTCAGGCCCCGCAAGAACCCCGGACCGATCACCAGGCTCTACGTCAAAGGCATGGGCACGCAGAGAGACCGTCAAGGATCTCCTGACGACAAACCGTCAAGGAAGTCCTGAGACCTCACACCGACAGCTGATACCTCCCCAGCCACGCAACAGCCGACCCAAGCACGGCCCGCGCTCCGGGTGACGCCCGACGCCCGAGTGCCAGCGGAACGCCACTTGCTCCGTCGGTAGTCCCAACAACGTGGAGGCGCCTTCAGTCATTGTTCGATCCGAACGCCTCCGTGCGCGGCTTGTGCAGGTTTGCGGTATGGCAGCGCTTGCCTTGCCCGAGGACGATGCCCCTCTGCGTCCGCCGTATTCAGATGTCGCGGCGGGGCATCGGAGACACGGGGGTGGGGGACTTGTCCTACGCGGAGCATCAGTCCGTCTTCTCGGCGCCCGCGGTGCCGTTGGGGGCTGCGGCTGATGCGCGGGAAGTGATCAGGCATGGGGCGTATACCGAGGGGGTCACCCGCCGGTTGAGCGCTGCGGCCTTCGCCCGTACGGACTGGCTGGCCGTGCTCCGCGCCGAACTGGCACGGCTGTGGAAGGAGTTGAAGGCGGCCTTACGGAATCGTTTTCGGTGGCTCTTTCCTCCCAAGGAGGCGGAGAAGGCCCCTGGTTCTTCCGAGCCTGCACCGCCCTCGGTCGTGCTGGGTGAGGACTACGCGGTCTGGGTTCGACGGAGGATCAAGAAGTCGAAGCGGCCCGTGCCGGTGTACGGCTTCCACCAGGAACCCGTGGTGGAAGCTTCCGATCACGCCATACGCCATATGCGCAAGCGGCGGGCGGTGGTCGCTGGGGTGGCCGCGCTCGTCGTCTGGCAGGCCGTCGTCGGCACTTTGAACCGTTCCGGCTTTCCTGCCGGTGTTTTGCTGGCCGGTAGTCAGTCGGCCGGGGGTTCTGTGTCAGCGTAGTGTGCTGCCTCGAACTCGGTGGGGCTGATCATGCCCAAACTCGAGTGCAAGCGGCGGTTGTTGTACCACTCCACCCAGGCGGCGGTGGCGTACTCGACGTCGGCCACGGTCCGGTAGGGGCCGTCATGGAAGACCTTGGTGCGGATGCACTCGGCCTTGTAGAGGCCGTTGATCGTCTCCATCAGCGCGTTGTCATAGGCGTCTCCGACGCTGCCGATCGAGGGCCTGATGCCTTCGATGTGAAGGTGCTCGGTGAATCGCACGCTGGTGTATTGCGACCCCGCATCGCTGTGGTGGATCAACTGGCCACGCTCGATGGGGGTTCCTTCGTGGCTGCGGCGCCACAGTGCCATCCGCAGAGGCGCGTCAACCAGCTCCACATCCCGTTTGACCGACGCGTGCCAGCTGACGATCTTCTGGGAGAAGCAGTCGACGATGAACGCGACGTAGGTGAAGCACTGGTAGGTGCGGACATAGGTGAAGTCGGTGATCCATTTTCGGTCCGGTGCCGGGGCTGTGAAGTCGCGGTCCAACAGGTCCGCAGCCCGCGCGTCGGCCGGGTTCGGGATCGTTGTTCGGGGTCTTCGCCCGCGCACGACGCCGCTCAGCCCGAGCGAGTGCATCGCGCGGTCGACGGCTCCGAACCCGGCATCGGGCAGGAGAGTGCGGCGGATGAGAGCCAGCATCTTGCGCCGGCCATAGAGTCCTTCTGGAGCCAACACAAGCGCGCCGGCCGCGTTGGTGGTGAACGCCAGCTGGCGGATGGCGTCCTCGACCAGGGCGTCGCTCACGGTTCGGGCCGCAGGCCGGTTGCCAGGACCCGTTGGGGCACACCAGGCCCGCAAGGTTCGTGCCGCGATCTTCAGTCCTGCCTGGTTCAGGGCTGTGAGGATCGACTCGACGGCGTGACCGACGGCCCGCATCTGATCGACAAACGCCACGATCAGCGGTTTCGGGGGTCGAGCTCCCCCGCGAGGAAAATCGTCGCGGACTTCAGTACCTCGTTGACCTCACGCAGCCGCTTGTTCTCCGCCCGCAGCCTGCGCAGTTCCTCGCGTTCGTCCGTGCTGACGCCCGCGGCCTGGCCGTTGTCGATCTCGTGTTGCATCACCCAGCGCCGCACAGATTCCCGGGAGACACCGAGCGACTCGGCGACTTGGATGTGCACAGCACGTTCGGAGGAGTACTCCGCACGATGCTGTGTCACCAGCCGCACAGCTTGGCCACGAAGGGCTTCGTCAATCTTCTTGGGCACGGGACCCATCCTCTCTGCTAGCTCACAACGGAGCGGCAGAGAAGTCGGAACGGTTCACTTCCGCCCAGAGTTGTTCGGCCGCCGCTGAGCCCTACTCCGTGTGCTCCTGCAAGGGCGGCCTTCTGGCCAACGCTCACTGGCGAGGCTCGGTCGCTCGCCAGCCACCGAGAGGGGCCCTCCACGCCTCCGGCGCGACTGCGTGCCCATAGCGTGCCCTTAAGACCGGTAAACCACGGTCAACAGCGGTGCGATCCTGCGCTCCCGAGCGCCACACCCGAGCACTAATGCCCAGGTCAGAAGCTATTCGGCCCCTCAAGCGCCGTCGCTTCCCAAGCTGA
>NZ_JAGXJM010000653.1:0-235 GCF_019091445.1 Streptomyces sp. GbtcB7 | reverse complement strand
TGTTGTACGTCCGGTCCCTCGTGTCCCACCACCATGCCCCCCCTCCCTGTGTGCGTGTCGACGACGTACGAGCCGACCGGCGGCTCCGACGGCGGCCTCACCGCAGGGCCGCCGCGAGCCGGGTCGCGCCCTCGATGGAGCAGCCGCCCCGTTCGCCACGCGGGCAAGGTGCCTCGCGCGCCAACCTCGCCGGGGCGGTCCGGCGCGACGGCAACGTGATTCCGGCCCCCCCCAG
>NZ_JAGXJM010000652.1:0-235 GCF_019091445.1 Streptomyces sp. GbtcB7 | reverse complement strand
GCACGCCCGCGTCGAGGAAGGCACGGGCCTTGCCGGCGAAGGGGGCGAGGTCGTCGGAGGGGTCCCAGAGGTCGGCGCCGGTGGGGATCAGCAGGGTACTGTCCTCGGGGCGGAGTTCGTCGAGCGCGAGGTCGGGCTGGATCCGGTGACCGCCGATCGTCGACACCGGCTCCCGGGTGGGGTCGACGGTGCGGATCTCGCGGCCGGCGCGGGCGAGATACGCGGGGGTGTGTCC
>NZ_JAGXJM010000651.1:0-235 GCF_019091445.1 Streptomyces sp. GbtcB7 | reverse complement strand
CGGACCGAAGACGGCCGTGCTGTACGTCCTCGTGTAGCTCTTGCCTGCCTTGAAGGTCTGCGGGTAGTCGTCCGTGTAGTACGCGTCGATGATCGGGGTCCCGGTGGCGTCGACGCCCGCGTCCTGCTCGTGGTCGAACGCCCACTGGGCCTTCTCTCCGGTCGACACGTACAGCGTGCGCGAGGCCGGCTGCGTCTGGGGGGCCCCGACGCTCTGGCTCTCGTCGTCGGGCTGG
>NZ_JAGXJM010000650.1:0-235 GCF_019091445.1 Streptomyces sp. GbtcB7 | reverse complement strand
CAGCGGGCGGCGCGGGGGAGGCCTGAGCGGTGCCCCCCCGGCCACCCCCGGCGCGCATGTCCACAAGGGGCAGGTCGAGCGCCCCGGAGTGGACCCCGCCGCCGACGAGGACGTCGTCTTCGGCTGCCTGGACACCGTGGGGCCGCAGGCCGGAGACATCGCCCGCACCTGCTGGCTGGCGGCGCGACTACCCCAGGAGGTGCCGGGCGTCACCGATGGCCGGCAGTGCGGCTCA
>NZ_JAGXJM010000649.1:0-235 GCF_019091445.1 Streptomyces sp. GbtcB7 | reverse complement strand
GCTATCTAGACCAATGTGAATGAGGGTGATGAAGTTAGAGGATTAGTTGATTCCATTGGGAATATGCTAAGAGGCGTGCTAGATAGGGTTCAGCACCCTCAGTGTGTGAAGAAGAAGAATGTCTTCGATGCTGGGGCAATGGAGTTCAAGGGTGCCAACGAACCCCTTGATGCATACACTTGGGTAGATAAGATGGAAAAGGCTTTTGAGAGCACTGATCTGCTGGAAGAAAAGA
>NZ_JAGXJM010000648.1:0-235 GCF_019091445.1 Streptomyces sp. GbtcB7 | reverse complement strand
AATCACGTCCATCTGCATGATGGTGTCGTGGACCGGGACCGTGTCGCCCGGCAGCAGCCGGTCCACCACGGCGTAGGCCTGGGCAAGGACGTGCGGGTTGCGCA
This sequence comes from Streptomyces sp. GbtcB7, assembly GCF_019091445.1. Classification (NCBI taxonomy): domain Bacteria; kingdom Bacillati; phylum Actinomycetota; class Actinomycetes; order Kitasatosporales; family Streptomycetaceae; genus Streptomyces; species Streptomyces sp. GbtcB7. The sequence continues at coordinate 131 of NZ_JAGXJM010000648.1, read as the reverse complement.
TCAGCGAGTACGTGGCGGACGACAGCAGACCGCTGGTGGTCTCGTGGCCGGCGATCAGGGAGGTCACCACCTGGTCGCGGACGTTGTCGTCGTCCAGTCCCTTGCCGGCGTCGGGGGCCGTGGCCTGCGGC
>NZ_JAGXJM010000647.1:0-235 GCF_019091445.1 Streptomyces sp. GbtcB7 | reverse complement strand
CCCGGGGTGCCCGCCGACGACTCCTCCCGCCGCCTGTCCCGCGAGATGGCCAGCGCCGAACGCGAGATGTTCGTGAAACTCCGTGACCACCGCTACATCGTCGTCGAAATGCTCCGCACGCTCCTGCGCAGACTCGACCTGGAGGAGGCGGTGGCCTACCGGGAAGCGGCGGGAGGTGCCGTACGAGGGCTCAGTGCGGTGTCCCGGGGATCACCGCCGCCACCGTCGTCCCCCG
>NZ_JAGXJM010000646.1:0-235 GCF_019091445.1 Streptomyces sp. GbtcB7 | reverse complement strand
GGCCCGCCGTCCCCCTCCCCACCACCACCTCCGCCTTCGCCTCCAAGATTACGCCCACCCGTTCCACCCGCTCCGCCAACTCCCGTTCCCGCTCCGCAGTCAGCCATTCCAACGGCTCCACGGTGACCGTCGTACGCCCTCCCCGGCGCCGCTGGGGCCAGACCCCGGCCACCACACCGACGCCCAGCAGCACGGGGAAGTTCCCGGCCTGACCGCCCCCGAGTCCACGCGCGTA
>NZ_JAGXJM010000645.1:0-235 GCF_019091445.1 Streptomyces sp. GbtcB7 | reverse complement strand
GGGCATCCTGCAGCAGGGAGCGCACGCCGGGACGCAGATCGCAGACGGCGGCCAGCTCCTCGGCGTGATCGCCGTAGGAGGCCACGGCGGACAGCCCCCCGGGCACCGACGCCACCACGGCAAACCCATCCGCGCCGAATTCCTGCAGTCCTGCCTGCGTGGCGGCCCCGATGTCCTTGACCGTCACGGCCGCCGCCAGCGCGGCGGTGAGCTGTTGCATCCGGCGATTGCGGGT
>NZ_JAGXJM010000644.1:0-235 GCF_019091445.1 Streptomyces sp. GbtcB7 | reverse complement strand
TTTTTCAATTGGAATTTGGTTATTTATACATTTACGATATACTTATTTATACGATATACTTATTTACGATATACTTATTTATACGATATACTTATTTATACATTTACGATATACTTATTTATACGATATACTTATTTATACGATATACTTATTTACGATATACTTATTTATACGATATACTTATTTACGATATACTTATTTACGATATACTTATTTACGATATACTTATTTATAC
>NZ_JAGXJM010000065.1:16870-39798 GCF_019091445.1 Streptomyces sp. GbtcB7 | reverse complement strand
CCGACGACAACGCCGCTGGGGGCACCCCCTGCTCGAAGAGCTTGGGGGAGGGCGTGCCAAGCCCCGCGTCTGCGGCATGATCCGCCGGACAGGCCCTAGCTCGCCGTCCCGCCGGACATCCGCCACCGTGTCGCACCGGGCGTCGGCCCGGTGCGACACGGTGGCATTCCCCCGACAGGACACGGGACACACCGGCGACACTCAATGGGCCTGCCCACCGCTCGGCGGTGGGCAGGCCCATTGAGTGTCGCCCGGCGGACGTCCGGAGTCAGAGGCTCTCGGCCACGACCGGATTGCGCAGGACGCCAATGCCGTCGATCTCGACCTCGACCTCGTCTCCGGGGTGGATCGGCCCGACACCGGAAGGCGTGCCGGTCATGATCGCGTCTCCGGGGAGCAGCGTCAGGTAGCGGCTGAGGTAGCTGACGATGTCGGGAACGGCGAGCAGCAGGTCGGCAGTGCTCGCCGACTGCATGACGGTGCCGTTCACACGGGTCGTCAGCGACAGTCCCGAGGGGTCGACTTCGGTCGCGATGACCGGCCCGAGGGGAGCGAAAGTGTCCTGCCCCTTGCCGATCAGAAGCGTTCCGAATGCGCTTTCCTTACGCTGGACGATGCGGTCGCTCACATCATTGCCGCACGTATAGCCGAGGATGTACTCATGGGCCTCGGAGGGCTTCACATGGCGGGCTTCCTTTCCGATGACGACGACCAACTCGCCTTCGAAATGAATCAGTTCACCATCCGCCGGATAGATGATGGCGTCATCCGGCCCAATCGCCGCCGTGCTCGGCTTCATGAAGCACACGGGAACTTCCGGAACCTCGCGGTCGGTCTCGTCGATGTGCGAGGCGTAGTTGTAGGCGAACCCGAAGATCCGGGGTCGCTCGAGCGGCGGGAGAATGACTACGTCGCCGACTTCGTCGAGATGCCCCGTAGGGGACAGTCCGGTGAAGGGATCACCATCGAATCTCGCGATCCTGGCGCCATGGGCTTCCAGTTCTCCGTAGTGACGCACGCCGCCGACGGCATACCTGACGATCCGCACGGAAACCTCCGCAACTAGGCAGCCGCGGGCGGCTGCACGGCCCATCCAGCAGTGCTAACGTTAGCATAAGGGGGATGATCAACCTGCCACCCTCACTTTGCCGACCACGGAGCGCGACGAGAGTGCTATCGTTGGCATACGGAAGGTGACGACAACGGGACAATCAGCTCGAGGGGGCCCTTACGTGATCACGACCAGGGACATCGCCGAACGCCTCGGAATCTCCGTCTCGACGGTCGGCCGGGCGCTCTCCGACGATCCCCGCATCAGCGAGGAGACCAAGTTCCGGGTCCGCCAGGCCGCTTCCGAGATGGGGTACGTCGGCAACCGCGCGGCACGGATGATGCGCGGCGCCTCCAGCAATGTGGTCGCGCTGGTGATCCCGGACATCCGCAACAGCTTCTACTCGACCATCGCGCACGAGCTGTCCAAGAACATGGAGGCCGAGGGCTTCCAGCTGATGCTTTCGGAGACCGACGACGACCGGATGGTGGAGCTGCGCCACCTGCGGGAGCTGTCCGCGAACCGCGTGGCGGGCGTCATCATCGTGCCCACGGCCCGCCCGCACAGCGAGTCGGCCAAGCTGCTGAAGGCGGTCCCACATCTGCAGTTGCTGCGCCGCCACCCGTCGCTCGGTTCCCAGTGGTTCGGCGTGGACGACCACGAGGCACTGCGCCGGGCCACGGCCCACCTGGTGGCTCTGGGCCACACTCGCGTCGCTTATCTGGGCGGACCCGAGGAACTGCCCACGGGCGCGGAGCGTCTGCGCGGCTTCCGCAGCGCCCTGAGCGAAGGCGGCCTGCCGGACGATGCCGGGCGCACGGAGCTGGGGCCGCCGTCGTCCGTGGACCACGGCCGCCAGGCGGTGCGCCGGCTGCTGAAGGGCCCGGACGCACCCACCGCGCTCGTGCTGGGATCGATCCAGCTCACCCTGGGGGTTCTGGAGGAATTGTCCGAGCAGGGCGTGAAGGTGCCCGGGGAACTGTCCGTTGTCGGGTTCGGGGACGAGCCAGGGTTTTCGTGGTGGGGTCCCGGGCTCACCACGATCGGTCTGCCGATCCAGGAGATGGCCACCGGCTGCGCGCTGTGGCTGATGCGCCGACTCAAGACCAAGCCGGGCAACGACGGCCCGTACACGTCGGTCTCCCCCGGATCGCTGGTTCTGCGCGGCAGCACGGCGCCTCCTGACGTACACACTCCGTCCGGGTCCGTCTGAGCCAGGGGCGACCTCACCTGCAGACGCGGAGAGGCGTCCGGAGCACATCGCTCCGGACGCCTTCGCACATGCGGCACCAGGTCAGTACGTTCCGCCGCGCAGCCGCCGCATGACGCCGGCGGTGCGTGCGAGTTCGTCGAGCACCTGCTCGGCGGCGGCCTCGTGAATCTTGCCGGGCCGGAAATCGCCGTCCTCGACGAGTTCGTTGACGAACGGAATGCTCACGGTCGGACCGATCGGCAGCATCCCGAGGTTCGCCACGACCTGCTTGCCCATCTGCACCGCCCGGGTGCCCGCCGAGACGCCTCCGTAGCTGACGAACCCGGCCGGCTTGTGCCGCCACTCCACGACGAGGTAGTCCCACGCGTTCTTCAACGGGGCGGGGAAGCCGCCGTTGTATTCCGGGGTGATGAAGACGAACGCGTCCGACGCGTCGACGATCCGGCTCCATTCGAAGGTGTGGCTCTTCGTGTACTGCTGCAGGGCGGGCGGATGCGGCTCGTCGAAGAAGGGGAGAGCGAGTTCGTACAGGTCGACGGTGTGCGACTCGAACTGGTCGTACTCCGCGGCCCGTACGGTGAACCAGTCCGCGACGGATCGGCCCACACGTCCAGGGCGAGTGCTGGCCACAACGGTGGTGAGGGTCATGGGCGCCGCAGGGGGCTGGGGTGTCATGTCGGGCTCGCTTTCCTGTCGGCCGGGGATCCGGCCCGGCGGACCCGCGCCGCCTGTGCTGTCCGTCCGTCCAGGAGAGCGCGGGTCCACCGGAGTTCTTGCTGGAGCACCATGGTTGTGCGAACGATAGCATTGACGTCACGGCGAGGTAAGGGGGCGCACACAAACGGCGAGACCATGGGACCGCCGTGCAGCGCGCCCCTTGACAGAATCCCCGCCACTTTGCACGATTGCGCTATCGTTAGCACTACAAGAGCCGCAGTGGACGAGCAACCCTCGTCAATCTCCTTTTCGCTCGTGCCCAGCGCCGCCGCGCCGATTCAGGTGCCGCCCCGCGGGGGCCGTCCGCGCCCGTTCGTCAGCGAGGACCTTTTCCGTACGCCTCGGGCTGCGGGGACGCCCACCGATGACAGGTACGGGCATCTTTCATCGCCTCGATCGTCCGAACTCCGAAAGGTTGCACCGCAATGACAGACGCGCGGATCGCCAAGCTCTACGGCCGCAGGGTGTGGGACTCACGCGGTCGGCCGACCGTAGAGGTCGAGGTCCACCTCACGGACGGCGCGACCGGGCGGGCCATCGCACCGGCGGGGGCCTCGACGGGCCAGGGCGAGGCGCTCGACCTGCGCGACGGCGGCAGCCGCTTCGGCGGACTCGACGTCCGACGTGCGGTGGGCTCGGTGAACCAGGAGATCTCGCCCGCCCTCCTGGACCGCGACGCGACCGATCAGGAAGCCGTCGACCGGCTTCTGGTGGACCTCGACGGAACTCCCGACCGCAGCCGTCTCGGCGGCAACGCGATCGTGGCCACGTCCATGGCCGTCCTGCACGCCGCCGCCGCATCGGCGGGCGTACCCCTGTGGCAGCACCTGGCGGGCGGACGGCCGGTTCGCATCCCGCTGCCGGAGATCCAGATCTTCGGCGGCGGCGCCCACGCGGACCGCCGCGTCGACGTCCAGGACTTCATGGTGGTCTGCCCCGCGGCGCGGAGCTTCTCCGAGTCCCTGGACTGGACGGCGGAGATCTACCGGGCCGCCGGCAGTCTGATGCGGAAGGCGGGCAAGGCGCAGGGGGTCGCCGACGAAGGCGGCTTCTGGCCGGCGTTCGACTCCAACGAGGAGGCACTGGAGACGCTGACCCTGGCCATCGAGAGCGCGGGCTTCGCGCCCTCGTCCCAGGTCGGCGTCTCGCTGGACGTCGCGGCATCGCAGTTCGGCAGCGGCGGGCGGTACACGCTGGCCTTGGACGACCGCACCCTGGACACCGCTGCGCTGATCGACATGCTGGGCAGCTGGATCGAGCAGTATCCGATCCTGTCCGTCGAGGACCCGGTGGGCGAGGACGACCACGAGGGCATGCTGGAGTTCACCCGGCGCTACGGCCACCGCTGCCAGGTGATCGGAGACGACTACCTGGTCACGAACGCCAAGCGGGTCGAGGCCGCGGCCACCAGCGGAGCGGCGAACGCCGTCCTCGTCAAACCGAACCAGGCCGGAACGGTCACGGAGGCGTTCCAGGCCCTGCTGGCCGGAAAGGAAGCCGGTTTCGGCACGATCGTCTCGGCCCGTTCCGGGGAGACCGAGGACATCACCATCGCCCATCTGAGCGTCGGCTGGGACGCGGGCCAGCTGAAGGTGGGCTCGTTCACCCGCTCCGAGCGCATGGCCAAATGGAACGAGGTTCTGCGCATCGAGGAGTCCCTCGGCGAATCCGCGGAATTCAGCGGATGGTCCGCATTCACATTCGCCGAGGCCGAGCCCTCGACGACCGAGCCGTAAAACGGCCCCAAAGTAATACAGTCATCGAAATCCAGAGCCGATCCGAGCACGGAGACCAGCATGCTGCCACCCGTCAATCTGCGCCCGAGTTTCAACATCACCCGCTCCAGTCACGTTCGCCTCACGGTCGCGGATCTGGCCGAGAGCCGGAACTTCTACGTCAACGTGCTGGGGCTGGTCGTCAGCGACGAGGACGAGCGCACCTGCTACCTGCGCGGCCTGGCCGAAGCCTGCCACCACAGCCTCGTCCTGGAGCTGGACGAAGAGGGCGCGGGCACGTGCAGGAGGGTCGGCTACCGGGTCTTCTTCGACGAGGACCTCGACATCGCGTACAACTGGTTCCGTGAACGGGAACTGCCCGCCGAATGGGTCGACGTCCCGTACCAGGGCCGCACCCTGCACGTCAGCGACCCGATCGGCACGCCGCTCGAACTCTGCGCGCACATGGAGACCCGGCCGAGGCTGCACATCAACTTCGAGCTCTACAAGGGTGCCCACGCGCAGCGGCTGGACCATTACCAGATCTTCGCGCCCGACACCTACGAGCTGTGCGCGTTCTACAGCGAACTCGGCTTCCGCAACTCGGAGTACCTGGAGCACGGCGACAAGCTGCTGGGTGCGTTCATGTACCGCAAGGGCACCTGCCTCGACCTCGCGATCATCGAGAACACCGGGCCCGCCCTGCACCACTTCGCCTACACCGTCTCCGAGAGCCATGACATCTTCACCGCCTGCGACTGGGCGGGCATCCTCGGCTACGGCGACGGCGTGGAGCGGGGCCCCGGACGTCACGGTCCGGGCGGGATGCTCTTCGCCTACCTCCGCGACCCCGACGGGCACCGGGTGGAGGTCTTCAACAGCCACTACCAGACGATCGACACCGAGGTCGAACCGGTGCGCTGGGACGCGGGATCGCTGAGCACCAACGCCCGCTGGGGCCTCCCGGCCCTGGAGAAGTGGTACTTCGAGGCGTCGCCCTTCGTCGGCGCGCCGCAGATCCCGCCGGCCGAGCCACCGAAGCCGATGTCGCTCGAGCGGTTCCTGCTCGAGCAGTCCGCTCCCTGACCTTTTCGCCCTTACGTCACCCGAGGAGACGCCATGGCACGAGTCCCCTACCTGCGCCGCGAGGAAGCGGACGAGTCACAGAAGCCCCTGTACGACCGGCTGGAAGCCGAGCGCAAGGTACCGACGGCGAACATCTTCCTCGCCCTGACCAACGCGCCGACCCAGCTGGACGGCTTCCTGACCTACGCCAACTCGCTACGAGCCGCCGACCTCAGCCCCAAGCTGCGTGAACTGGCGATTCTGACCGTGGGGTACGCGACCCGGTCCGCGTACGAGATCGCGCACCACCAGTCGCACGGGCTCAAGGCCGGGCTCACCGAGGAGCAGCTCACGGCGGTGGCCGACTTCGAGTCGTCCGACCTGTTCGACGGGACGGAGAAGGCGGTGATGCGCCTCGCCAAGGAGTCCACGCTGCTGGTAGACGTCTCGGAGGAGACGTGGCGTGCCGCCGCCGACCACCTGACTGACAAACAGATGGTCGAACTGTCGTTGTCCATCGCCTGGTACAACTCCGGCGTCCGCATCATGGGGCTGCTGGACATCGACCTCGAGGACGATTACCCGAACCCTTTCCCGAATTCGTAGGACTCGGCGCCGTAAGGCCCGTCAATACGTGAGACGTGATTACCGAGCCGCCGGTCCGCCGCCTCGGTCGCCGAAAAGAATGTCTCCGTCCCCGATCGTCGGGACGGAGCAGTTTCAAGGAGTATTTCAATGGCGAAAATGCTCGCTGCACGACTGCACGCGCTCGGTGAGCCGATGTCCGTGGACACGATCGACGTGCCCACCCCGAGGCCGACCGACGTGCTGGTGCGGGTCAAGGCGTGCGGGATCGTGCCGAACATGGCCAACGTGATCAACAACTGGCCGACCTGGTTCCCGCACCAGCCGTTGCCGAAGTTCCCCGCCATCTTCGGCCTGGACGCCTCGGGCGTGGTCGAACAGGTCGGCGAGGCGGTACTCAACACCAAGCCCGGTGACCGGGTGTACGTCAACCCCCTTCGTTCCTGTGGAAGTTGCCAGGTATGCCGGGGCGGTGAACTGAGCCGGTGCCGCTACTTCACGCTGAACGGCTACTTCAGTACCTCCCGTGACGGCCAGCGGATCTTCGACCTCTACCCCTACGGCGGTTTCGCGGAGTACATGACCGCACCGCAGTACTCGATCGTCAACATCCCGGAGAACATGACGTTCGAGCAGGCCGGCAAGCTGGGCTACATCGGCACGTCCTACGGGGCCCTCAAGAACGCCACGGCAGGCCCCGGCCAGGTCGCGCTCATCGACGGGATCACGGGAACCCTCGGTGTCGCGTCGACCGTGCTCGCGCTCGCCTCCGGCGCCTCCCGGATCCTCGGGACCGGCCGCAACGAGGAGCTCCTCAAGCGCGTCAAGGAACTGGACCCGGAGCGCGTCGAGGTCTTCCGGCTGGGTGACGGCTCCACTGGTGAGTGGGCGAAGTCCCGCACCGGCGGCGAGGGCGCGGACTACGTGATCAGCGCCCTGGGCGCCAAGGCCCCGGTGGAGACGATGCTCGACTCGATGCAGGGCGTCCGCCGGGGCGGCAAGGTGGTCAATGTCGGCGGCGTGGCGGACCGGCTGCCCGTGGACGTGAAGTGGCTCATGGACGAGCAGGTCCAGCTGATCGGCTCCAACTGGTTCAGCACCGCGCAGGGGCAGGAACTCGCCGACATGGTGGCCACGGGCGCCCTGGATCTGTCCTACCTGCAGGCCAAGCCGTTCCCTCTGTCCCGGGTCAACGAAGCGATCTCGGGACTCGAGGACCGCGACGGCGGATTCAGCAACTACGTCGTCATCCCCTGAACCGCAGGTCCCAAGGCGCGGATCCGGGCGTCCCTGCTCGTTCGGACGCTCCTTGGGTCGGCGGTACCCCGCACGCCCATACTCACCCCGCGGCAACCCTGTCCTGCCCTGACACCGCCGCGGGGTGTTCTTCCCACAGGCCGTGCACACGGCCTGTGCTCTCGCCGGCAGAGGCCCGGCAGAACGGAGGAGCCGGTGGAACTACGCTGGCTGGAATCGTTCGTCACCGTCGCGGAGGAACTCCACTTCGCGAAGGCGGCGGACCGTCTGCACCTTGCTCCGTCTGCACTCAGCGCCCAGGTCAGGGCGCTGGAGTCACACCTGGGCGTGCGGCTGATCGACCGTGGACGACGCACCCGCCCGGCACTGACCGGCGCCGGGCAACTGTTCCTCGAAGAGGCACGGCTGACCCTCGCCCAGGCCGCCCGCGCCGAGGCCGTGGGCCGACGCGCAGGCCGCGGGGAACTGGGGCACGCCGAGATCGCCTACGTGGCCTCAGCCGCCTTCTCCGGGGTACTGACCGAAGTCCTCACCAGGTGCGCGGCCTCAGGCACCCAACTCAGCGTGCAGGTACGCGAGTTGGAGACGCCGGCCCAGTTGGAGGCCCTCGCCTGCGGGGACATCGACGTCGGCTTCCTGCGCTGGCGGCCGGAGTACCCGCCCGGGGTCACGGCCACCTGCCTGCTCACCGAGGAGGTCGTTCTGGCGCTGCCGGAAGGCGCCCCACTGGCGGCGTACGAGGCGGTGCCGGCGGCGGAGCTGCGGCACGAGCGGTTCGTGGCCCCGCACTTCGACGAGGAGTACGGCTGCCGCGACCAGATCCTGGAGGTGGCCGAGCAGGGCGGCTTCAGCCCGCAGTGCGCTCCTCCGGTACGGGACTTCATCGCCGCTCTCACCCTGGTGGGCGGCGGTCTCGCCGTGGCCCTGGTTCCGGGTTCGCTGCGCCGCGTACAGATACCGGGTGTCGCCTACCGCCCGCTGGCGGACGTACCGCTGACCACCCGACTGGTGGGCGCGTACCGCAGGGGCGAGACCTCGCCCGCGGTTCGCGGCGTGATCCGCCGTCTGCGGGAGGCTGCTGCCGCCACGGTCGCCGTCGGCTGAAGGCACGGTGCCCCGGCAGCGCCGTCAGGCCCGTCCGGGCGTGACGTCCCTTGATGCCCCCGACCGCCTCCTCGTGCTCTCCTCTCCGGCCCGGGACCCGACCTGGTCGTGATCAGCGTGACTCTGCGCGGCACGGCCGGTCAACGACGAACCGACGCATGTTTGTGCGCGGAATACGCACTGTCTGAGCAGGTCCGAGGGGTTGTACCCGGCCTAGGCTCAACGCGGCACCACAGACCGTGGCGGCGTCGATCGACCGCCCCGGGCGGAGGGACACGTGGAGGAACACATGACATCGATCAAGCACGTGGGAGTCGTCGGCGCCGGGCAGATGGGCCGGGGCATCACCGAGGTCTGCGCCCGGGCCGGGCTGCACGTCACGTTGTGCGACGTGACCGAGGACAGGGCCCGTGCCGGACTGGCGGGCGTGGCGGACTCCCTGCTCAAGGCGGAGAAGCGCGGAACCATCGCCCCGGAAGACCGCGCACATGCCCTGGCCGGGGTGTCGGTCACCGCCGATCTCGCCCGGCTGTCCGGTGCGGACCTGGTCATCGAGGCCGCCGTCGAGGACGAGCCGGCCAAGACGGCGCTGTTCCGGCAGTTGGACGAGGTGGTCGCCGACCCGGCCACCGTACTGGCCAGCAACACCTCCTCGATCCCCATCGCCCGGCTCGCGGCCGCGACCCGACGGCCGGAGGCGGTGATCGGGTTGCACTTCTTCAACCCGGTCCCCGTCATGCCACTGGTCGAGGTGATCCCCTCGTTGCACACCTCGAAGGCCACGGAACTGCGCGTGGGTGCCTTCGCGGGCGAGATCCTGGGCAAGAAGACGGTCGTGGCGCAGGACCGCGCGGGCTTCGTCGTCAACTCCCTCCTGGTTCCCTACCTGTTGGCAGCGGTGCGGATGGTCAGCTCCGGCACGGCCACGGCGGAGGACATCGACACGGGCATGACCGCCGGTTGCGCCCACCCCATGGGCCCGCTGCGCCTCGCCGACCTCATCGGCCTGGACACCGTGGCGGCGATAGGCGAGGCGCTGTACGAGGAGTACCGGGAACCGCTGTACGCCCCTCCCCCGCTGCTGCGCCGCATGGTCGAGTCGGGCCTGCTGGGCCGTAAGTCGGGACAGGGGTTCTTCAGCTACCAGGCGGCCTGAGGGCCCGCAGCCACAGCGGTGTCTCGCGCATCCGGGCACCATACGTCCGCCGTCGTCACCGCCATCGCCGGCGGCCTGGGGGCCGGGAACGGCGGGGGCCGCAGCATCCAGGTGCACAGGGCAGCCGTCGCCAGGGCGAGCAGGACCAGGGCGTTTCCGTCCCGTTCGCGGGTCGCTGCGTGGGCCCCCGCGCGTACCGCGGCGGGTCAGTGGGTGAGCGACTCGGGGTGCGCAGACGCGCTTGCGTCAAATCGGCCGTGTCAGGTCGGCCAGGCGCAGGTCGGCGCGGCGGAAGCCGGCGCCGTCGGCATCGGCCTTGCGCAGGTTCGCCTCGCGCGGGTCGGCCTCGGTGAAGCCGGTCTCGCGCAGATCCGCGGCTGTGCGACGCGTCCGACGAGCCGGTCGCCTGACGTCATCGACGGGCCGCACGCGCCTCCCAGAGGCTCATGCCGCCAGCCGCCTTGAAGACGTGGCCGAAGTCGGCCGGGAAACCCGGTAGCGGTGGGCGGCCGCGATCCCCTCGGGGCTCAGCCCGGGGTCGGCGAGCCGCTACTCCATGCAAACAGGGATGCGCCGGGTGAGACGTGGTGGGACGCGGCGCTGACCCGTCGGCCGAGCCAGTGGTCGCGCAGCGGGTCCACGCCAGGATGCAGCGCGTGGAAGGGCTCAACGAACGGCAGCGGATCGGCTCCCGAGCGGCAGGTGGGCCTACACAGCCCTCGGGTTGCGGCAGGGGATCTTGGACACGCGAAGGTCCGAGACCGACGATCGAATCCGTAGCCGATCCCGCGTCAGCCACACGTGGCCACGCTGTGGAAGCAGGGACACGGACGCCACTGCCGACTTCCCCACCGACTTCATCACCGAGACCAGCCCCTGGGTCTTCGGCGAGGCGTCCGCGAGGCTGGACGGGAAGCCGTGAGGTACCGCCGACTCTGGCGGCTCGACCACGCCCTGATCGTGTGTCCGTGGACCGCGCGCCGTGATGGTCCGGCTCACCAGCGCGTGTTTTTGAACTCTGCCCATGAGATCTGTCCAGCTCGATGATGCGGGTTGTGGCGTCCGGCGAGGCGTGTCGGAGGTTCGGAGGTACGGCCGGGAGTGTGGTGATCCGCTTCCGCCGACCATGGCGACGGAAGCAGTGTTCTGCTCGGGTCGGCGCAGGTCACGGCGATGGCGGAGGCTTCAGCGGACCCGGCAGCGGTGATCGCGATTCAGCAAGGGCAACCAGGTGGAATGCCTGGTTTGTGGCGGCCTCGACAGTGAGAGTCGAGCGGTCGTGATCGGCCCGGGCTGGCTAGTCGGTTACTTCGGCGAGCGCCTTGATGCCGTGCAAGGTGGCTTCCATGTTCGTGCGGAGCTCCGCGAGCCGGAAGGCCACGATCTTCTCCTCCCGCTCCGGTGTGCGCTCTATCGCCAGGCTGACCCCGGAGCGACCCGGTCCCATCCGGGCGAACTGCCGCAGCCTCGTGCCGGTCCCCTCGGGCTCGAGCTCGAAGCGCCACGTGGCCAGGGGCTTCGCAGGGTCCGGGACGGGGTCACCGTACCGGCCGTCAGGATCAACGACCGCCCAGCCGAACACCCGCTGCTCCTCCAGCTGGACGACGTGCGAGACGGTCCACCACTCGCCGACCATCCGATGGCGGTTGCACCCCGCGAAACACGCCCCCATCGCGGGCCCCTCCGCGCCGTCGAGCCATTCCACACGCTGCAGCTCAGGGCTCAGACGGGCCGGCAGACCGATGTCCGTCACCAGGCCCCACACCCGCGAGGGATCCGCCTCGATGTAAACGTCACAGGAGACCCTCGGCCCCTCGGCATACCGCACGGTGTTCCTCTCTCATGGCCCGGACTGGACGGTCCGGGCCATGAGACCGGCGTCCATCTCAGAGTTGCTGCGGGTCAGCGCGCGCGGCAGGCGTCAGTGACGGCCGGCAGGGCCGACCCCTCAACTGTCCGTGCGGCGGGCGGCCACTTCCTGCGTGAGCTGGGGAGCCACCGCGAACAGGTCGCCCACCACGCCGTAGTCGGCGAGGTCGAGGATCGGCGCCTCCGGGTCCTTGTTGACCGCGACGATCGTCTTGGAGGTCTGCATCCCAGCGAGGTGCTGGATGGCCCCGGAGATGCCCAGGGCGATGTACAGCTGGGGGGATACGGTCTTTCCGGTCTGCCCGACCTGGAACTGGTGCGGGTAGTAACCGGCGTCCACTGCTGCGCGCGAGGCGCCCACCGCACCTCCCAGAGCGTCGGCCAGTTCCTCCACCACCTCGAAGCCGTCCGCCCCTCCGACACCGCGGCCTCCGGAGACGACGACGGTCGCCTCGGCGAGCCCGGGTCGGTCGCCCGCGGGTGCGGCGCCCCGGGCAGTGATACGGGCGGACGCCGCAGGGTCGACCGCCGGCAGGGCGAGCGTCCACTCCACGACCTCCCCGGGGTGCTCCTCCGCCTCGAAGGCCCCCGGGCGCACGGTGATCACCGGTATGCCATGGGTGACCTGGGAGCGCACGGTGTACGACCCCCCGAAGACGATCTGAGTGACCACACCGGAGGAGTCCAGGTCGACCGCGTCGATCAGCAGCCCGGCGTCCAGCCGCGCGGCGAGACGCGCGGCCACCTCCCTGCCGTCCGTCGTCGCGGAGACCAGAACGGCGGCGGCAGCGGCTTCCTGGACCGCGAGCTCCAGGGCGTCGACAGCGGGCGTGACGAGAAACTCGGCCGCTTCGGTGGATTCCGCCACGTGGACACTTGTGGCGCCGTGGCGGGCGAGGGATTCCCTGAGACGCGCCGCAGTGCCGGGGGTTCCCACGACGACGGCGACCGGGTCCCCCAGCCGCCGTGCGGCGGCCAGGAGTTCGTACGTGGATGTGTTGACACGTTCCCCGTCGTGGTCGACGAGTACGAGGACATCGGGCATGGGGTGCCTGTTTCTTGGTCGGGCGGTTCAGAGCAGCTTCTGGGCGATCAGGTACGCGGCGAGGTGCCGGCCGGCCGAGCCGTCGTCCGTGAGGCGGGTTCCGACGGCTCGTGGGGGACGCGGGACGGCCTCCACCACACGGGTGCGGGTCGCGAGGAACCCAGCGTCGTCCGCGTCGGGGAACAGGTCGTCGAGGTCGACCGTGGCCACCGGCTTCTTCTTGGCCGCCATGATCCCCTTGAACGAGGGGTAGCGCGGCTCGTTGATCTTCTCGGTGACGCTGACCAGCGCCGGCAGCGGTGCGTCCAGCGTCGCCTCACCGTTCTCGGTCTCGCGCTCGGCGCGCACCCTCCCCGCGTGAACGTCCAGCGTCCGCACATGGGTCAGCTGCGGCAGGGCGAGCAGGTCCGCGACGACGGCGGGGACCGCGCTCGCCTGACCGTCGGTGGTCGCGTTGCCCGCCAGTACCAGATCGACGTCCTCCACGGTGCGCACGGCGGCCGCCAGGACCTTCGCGGTGGTCAGCACGTCGGCGCCGTGGAGCCTGTCGTCGCAGATGTGGATACCCCGGTCGCCGCCCATCGCCAGGACCTTGCGGATGGCGTCGAGCGCGGAGTCGGGTCCCATGGAGACGACGGTGACGTGGGCGTCTGCCGTCTCCTTCAGCCTCAGGGCCTCTTCGGCGGCGTGCTCGTTGATCTCGTCCAGGACGAGTTCGGCGTCCTCGCGGTCGAGGGTGTGGTCGGTCTGGGACAGGGCGCGTTCGGCACCGGTGTCCGGGACCTGCTTGACGAGTACGACGATATTCACGGGTGTCTTCCTTCAGCCTTCGGTGATCAGCGGAACGCCGCCTGGCCGGTGATCGCCTGGCCGACGACCAGCGTGTGCATCTCGCTGGTGCCTTCGTAGGTGAGGACCGACTCCAGGTTGTTGGCGTGGCGCAGCGGGGAGTACTCCAGGGAGATGCCGTTGGCCCCCAGGACGGTGCGGCACTCCCGCGCGATGGCGATCGCTTCCCGGACGTTGTTGAGCTTGCCGACGCTGATCTGCTCGGGCCTGATGCGGTGCTGGTCCTTGAGCCGGCCCAGGTGGACGGCGAGCAGTGCCGCACTCCCCACGGACACGGTCATGTCGGCGAGCTTCTTCTGGGTGAGCTGGAAGGCGCTGATCGGCTTGTCGAACTGCACGCGGGAGTCGGCGTACTCGATGGCCGCCTGCAGCGAGTCGCGGGCCGCGCCGACCGCGCCGAACAGGATGCCGAAGCGCGCCTCGTTCAGGCAGGACAGCGGTCCGCGCAGGCCCTCCGCGAGCGGGAGCCGCGCCGAGTCGGGCAGCCTTACGTTGTCGAAGTACAGCTCCGAGGTGATGGACGCGCGCAGGGACATCTTCTGCTTGATGTCCTGCGTGGTGAAGCCGGGCGTCCCACGGGGGACGAGAAAGCCGCGGACACCGTCCTCGGTCTGTGCCCAGACGGTGGCCACATCGGCGATGCCGCCGTTGGTGATCCACATCTTGGAGCCGTTCAGGATCCAGTCTCCCCCACTCTCGGCTCCGCTCGAGCGGGAGGTGCCCCCACCGTCCCGAACGGCCCTGGTGCGCATGCCGGAGGGGTTGCTGCCGAAGTCGGGCTCGGTCAGACCGAAGCAGCCGATCGCCTCACCGGCGGCGAGCCGGGGCAGCCACTCCTGCTTCTGCTCCTCCGAGCCCCACTTCCAGATGGAGAACATCGACAGCGAGCCCTGCACGGAGACGAAGCTGCGGAAGCCGGAGTCCGCCGCCTCCAGCTCCATGCAGGCGAGGCCGTAGCTGACCGCGTTCGTCCCGGCGCAGCCGTACCCGTCGAGGTGCATGCCGAGAACGCCCAGCTTGCCGAGTTCCGGGGCGAGTTCGCGGGCGAAGTGCGCGTTCTCGAACCACTCGCCGATGTGCGGACGGACCCGGTCGGCGAGGAACTTGGCGACGGTGGCCTGGATCTCGCGTTCCTCGTCGGTGAGGGTGGAGGAGAGGTCGAGCAGGTCGAGAGGGTCCTTCATCGGCTTGCGGCTCATCGTGGGCTCCTGGTGGTTGCGGTGGTCGGTTCGGTCGTGGTGCCTGCGCCGGGAACGGTCATGTGACCGTCCCTTTCGGCGCGGAGGCGTGGTCGGACAAGCGCTGGAGAATCTCCGCGGTGTGCTGGCCCAGGCGGGGCGGCGGCAGGCGGTACTGCGCGGGTGTCCCGTTCAGCGCGATGGGGTTCGCGACCTGTCGGAAGGGCCTGTCCTCTGCTCCGTCGGCGGGTGCGGCGGGGATGTCGACGATGCCGGGAAGGCCGAGCTTCTGGGCGAAGGCGAAGGCTTCGTCGAGGGTGTTGACCGGTCCGGTGGGCACCCCCGCGGCCAGCAGGACGGCCGACCAGTGGTCTGCGCCGGCCGCGCTCAGTCGCTCGGTCAGGATGTCCCGCAGTTCGGCGCGGTGGGCGACCCGGTCGGCATTGGTGCGGAAGCGGTCGTCGAGAGCGAGACCGGGATCCCCGAGGTGGTCGGCGAGCGCCGCGAACTGCCGGTCGTTGCCCACCGCGATCGCGATCGGACGATCGGCGGCCCGGAAGGTCTCGTACGGGGCGATGCTCGGGTGCGCGTTGCCCAGGCGGCCCGGAACCACACCGGCGACGGCGAACGCCGACGCCTGGTTGACCATGGCCGACAGCAGTGAACCGAGCAGGTTCACCTCCACACGCTGCCCCTCCCCGGTGGCGTCCCGGTGCCGGAGAGCCGCAAGGATGCCGAGCGCGGCGTGCAGGCCGGTGATCACATCGACCAGGGCCACGCCCGCCTTCACCGGCTCCCCGCCCGTGTCCCCGGTCACGCTCATCAGACCGCCGACGGCCTGCACGAGCAGGTCGTATCCGGGGATCGCCGCGCCCGCACCGCTGCCGAAACCGCTGATCGAGCAGTAGATCAACCCCGGGTGCCGGGCACGGAGTTCGCGAGGGCCGAGCCCCAGCCGCTCCATCGCGCCTGGACGGAAGTTCTCCACCAGCACGTCGGACTCTGCGACCAGGGCACGGGCCTGTTCGAGGCCGGCCTCGGTCGTGAGGTCCAGGACGACGGACCTCTTGTTCCGGTTGACGCTCAGGAAATAGGTCGACGTGCCGTCGTGGTCCGTCGGAGGGTGCCAGGCCCTGGTGTCGTCCCCGATGCCCGGCCGCTCGACCTTCACCACGTCGGCGCCGAGGTCGGCAAGGAGCATCGTGGCATAGGGCCCCGCGAGAACCCGCGAGAAGTCGGCAATGCGCAGACCGTCCAGCGCGCCGCGCCCCGCCCCGTCGAGAACGCCGGCCCATCCGTCCGACGTGTTGTTCTGGGCGCTCACGCACCCTCCTCTCTGATCGTCCCGCCTACCCGAACCTGGCTCCGTCCGAGCCGTTTCGTCACCACCAGCGCTCCATAGGCGATGCCGAGTGGGTGAGTTCGACGACGGGAAGGCCCTGACCAAGAGGGGCAACGGCCCGTACCGCACTCACCCTCGCCCCGACCGCGACCGCGACCGGCGCCGTCCCGGTGACCTGGCAGACCAGAGTGAATCCCTCCTCCATCGCGACGAACCAGGTGTTGTGCGGGGCGGGGCCGTTGCGGCGGACGATGACCCCGGCGCCCGTGCTGCGCTCCCGTTTGAAGGCCGTGGACCCGCAAGCGCGGCAGAACGAGCGGCGGTAGGCCGGAGTGCCGCACCAGAGGCAGCGCTGGAAGAGCAGTTCGCCGCCGACCGCCGATGCGGCCGGTCCGGCGGGCGCGGTAGTGGCGGCGGTAGCCGCTTCGTGGTCTTCCCGGAACTCGATGTGTTCACGGGTGTCTGTCTGCAGCATCACGGCCTCCTGCACGCAGTTCGGTGACCGGAAACGGGTGATCGGAATCCGATATGTCTCCACCACCCTGGCCCTGCCGCGGATCGCCGGTCAACGATGAACTGACGCATCTTTGTGCGCGGAATGCGTTCCATTCGCCGAGGTCAGAACTGGTTTCCCAGCGCTACTCTCACTTTGGAGCGCTGGTTACGAGCGGGCCCTGTCGGTGCTCAGGGCTGGACGTCGCCGTACGTCGGTGCCGTGACCCCCGCTCGCCGAGGTCTTCGAGGGTCGAGCCTGCCCCGCGAGGATCGGAGGTTGAGCGGAACCCCATGTGCCGTACGAGGTCGGCAGTGCGATCCGGATCGATGATGTTCCGTCGCGTCGTGTAGGCGATCAAGGTTCCGGAACGCTCGGGTGTCCGCCCCGGGGCGTGCACCCACTGGCCGTGACTGCTCCCTGAGCAATGAGCAGGCCACCGCAACTCTCCCTGATGAACGGACAGTTCAACCAATGGAGTGCACGATGACCTTGGCCCGGTCTCACCTGATGCGGCTGCCGGACCCGCTACGTGCGGGTGACGGAGCTGAGACGATCAGGGCACAGTGCGAGCGCATCCTGCAGGAACTCGTCGATGCCGAGGCCACCGCCCGGATCGGCGCAACGCGGGGCGAGGCGTCGCTGTCCTCTACCTGAGGCTGTTGTCCTCCCAGTACGTCTCGGGTGACCTCCTCGGCGTCACGTAGCCCGTGATCAGCAAGCCGTCAACGAGACCTGGTTGCTGCTGGACGAAGTCGGCCATGGCGTCACCCCGGCCACCCTCCGCTTCGCTCGCGCCAGGGACGGTCTACGCCGTCACCAGCCTGACCGCCGAGCAGACCGCACTGATCCTGTCGCTCAAGACCACTGGAAGATCGAGGCCCTGCACCACGTCCGCGACACCACCTTCGCCGCCTCGCACGCCACAGCCTCGGATGATCCGCTCGTACAGCGCACGCGACGGGGTACGGGACTCGTCAGGAACCACTGCGCGCCACGGAGGGGAATCCTCCGATGCAGCCGCCAGAAAACGATCACCCTGAGGTGCAGACCGGGCCGAGCCTGACACTCTCCGCTCCGCGGGCCGGGCCGCCGCCGGTCACCGGTCCGGCATCCGCAGCGACCGGCCGCTGCCATGGAGGGAGTGCACTGCCGGCGCGCATCCCCGGGTGGGCCGGTCGATACGAACGCAGATGCGGTGAGGTATACCCTCGGATCAGGGGGAGCAGGTCCCTGGAGCGGCAATGGGAGACGAGGGAAATCTCGCGAGATCACCGAGCCCGGTGACGGCTCTCAGCACCGAGGACCGGCTGCTCGCCGCGACGCTACAGCAGGCGGTGAAAGAACTACAGGCCACGGCCGGTACCGCGATGGTCCCGCTCGAGGACGGGCAGACGCTGGCCAACGTCGTCGCGGTGGGCGGCCCACTGTCGATCTTCACCGTAGCGGACTACCACCCGATGAATGACGATCGATACACCGGAGCCGTCGCCTACCGCACCGGCCGCCAGTGCGTACGCGTTCTGAGTGAGACCCCCAGCGGTGTCCGCCCGGCCATGCCATTCCCGTATGCAATAGTCGCCACGCCGTTGGTCGGTGACGACGGGCGATCATTCGGGGTTATTGTACTCATCTGGGCCGATCCTGTCGGATGGGCGGCGGTCCCTGCCAGGGTGCAACGCCGCTGCAAGAGCCTGACAGAGGAACTCGCCCGTAGTCTGCAGCGGCGGGGCGGCCTGCCCCCGCGAAGCCTCTGCCACTCGGCACCAAGATTCATCCTGGCCCTGCCTGCGGGACAGGACGCTCTGCTTGAGTCGGTGAGTCTGTCGCTTGTCTACCAGATCAGCCGACTCGCCGCCCAGCTCAGCCAGGCTCCGAGCCTTCGGGACGTCGTCGAGACGGCAATCGCACGGATCATGGAGCCCTTCGGAGCTCAGTGCCTCGCCATCTCGGTCATCGATGAAGGACGACCACGACTGCTCGGCTACAGCGGATCCAGTCCTGCGCTCGCGATGCGACTCACCAGGGCCTCGACGGGCACGCTGGAAGAGGAGACGGCCATCGACAAGTCGCCGTTCGTGGACCGGCCCCTGTTCTTCAAGGCCGTGGAAACGGACGGACCGATATCGTCCTACTGCCTGCTCCCCTTGGCCATCGGCGACCATGACGCAGGCACCCTCGCCCTCGGCTTCGACCACCGGCGCGACTTCCGAGCGGACGAGCGGGCCGCCCTGGCCGCGGTGGCGCAGCTGCTGGCCCAGTCCATCGGGCGGGCCCGGCAGTTCGAGACCGAACGCCGACTGGCTCAGGAACTGCAGCAGGGCCTCCTGCCCGCTGCCCTCCCGCATTACGGCGAAGTGGACATCGCCACCCGCTACGTCACACCGACGATCGGTACCGCCGGCGGCGACTGGTACGACGTGCTCAACCTGCCTGATGGCACCATCGGCCTGGTCATCGGCGACGTCGAGGGACACACCCGCCGCGCGGCCGCGATCATGGGCCAGATCCGCAGTGTGATCCGTGCCTACACCGCGGAAGGGCACCGCCCGGCAGACGTGCTGACCCGCACCAATCGGCTACTCGCCGACCTCGGCACCGACTTGCTGGCCACGTGCTGCTGCGTGTGGCTGGACCCAGAAGCCGAGACCGCCGAGATATCCTCCGCCGGACACCCGGTACCGCTGCTGGGCCACCCCGGCCAGCGCTTCACGGCACCTGAACTTCCCCAGGGGATACCGCTGGGCGTCCGACCTGACACCTGCTATGGGTCCGGACAGATCCCGCTCCCGGAGGGAACCATCCTGGTGCTGTACACAGACGGGCTGGTGCACTCCCACTCGGTGCAACTCGACGATGGCATCGCAGCCCTGCACGAGCGCCTGGCGGCACCCGACGACCTGCGGCTGGAGGTATTGGCTGACCGCCTCCTCGAGATCACCGGCACCGACGACCGGCGAGACGACGACGCCGCGGTGCTGATCGCGCAGTTCCTGGGACTCCGTGCCGGCCGACGCCACCGGGTAGGACGGACGTTCGTCCAGCGTCACGATCTGCGCGCTGTCGGCGACGTCCGCAAGTTTCTGCGTAAGCAGGCAACGATGTGGAACTGGGAAGCCGTCTCGTCGGATCTCGAGCTGGCCGTCACCGAACTGGTCACCAACGCACTGGTGCACGCCGACAGCGAAGTCGAGGTCCGGCTGCGCGAGTACGCCGACCGGCTGCGCGTAGACGTACGCGACTCCGATCCGCGGCCTCCACTGCCGACACCCGTGCTCGCCTCTGGTGAGGCCGACACCGAATCGGAACACGGCCGGGGACTGCTCATCGTCGATGCCCTGGCCTCATCATGGGGCAACTCTCCCAGCGGGCGTGGCAAGTCGGTCTGGTTCGAGCTGACCAGGCCGCCAGCATCCGAACGGGACGAATCCCGGCGCGGCAGCGGGGAGGCCGGGCCGGCGACACGTACGGAGCGAAGTAGACGATCGAGCCGGCGGGCGTAGGGCACGTGCTCAAGCTCCGCCTGCTCCCGATGGGCCGACACCAGTGTCCGAGTACGCCATGGCCGCAAGCATCCTGGATTCAACCAGCCCGGGCCACGAGTGGTGCGGGGCGAAGGCGCTGGTGTACGCACTGCACGAGGTGACGGCGGGGGCACCGGTCGGCGAGGGCGACACACAGGGGTGGTGGGCGGCTGGCCGGCTCCGGAAGCCGCAACCTGTTCCCCCTCCTACGGTGCTGGGCTGCTGAGCCGGGGCATGAGCGGGCGACTGCCGCCTTCACGCCCGGGTGATCGCTTGTCTCCGATGATCCGGAAGTCCGGCTCCGGCCATCACGGACAACCATTGGATCTTCGGACGCAGAAAGGCGAAGCACGGGCGGTGGTGCCCGTCAGCCAAGAGACCGGCCAAGGCATGGCAACCAACGAGGTGCTGGAGAGGGTCTGCTGAGCCATGCATGTGGCCGAGATTCTTCTGCCTCCGGCGCACGCGGTCGCCTCGGGCCTCGCGTCCGCGCCGTTCGTCGTCCAAGGGAGTCCGCTCCCCCACCCGTGAGGTCTGGGAGCATCCCGAGAGCACCCTGCTGCTCGGCTCCTCGGGGCCTTCGCCTTCGTCCTGTCCGCGCTGAAACTGTTCTCGGTGACCGTTCTTCGGCGCGTTCGTCGCCAGCCTGCCCACTACAGCGTCACCAGCGTGCAGTTGGCGCTCGCGTTCCCCGACCCGAGCAGCGAACTTATGGGCGCGCTCGGCAAGTTCGGCTCCATCTTCGCCGTGACCCAGATCCCCCTCACGGCGAGCGAGTAGCTCCTGACGGTGCTGGTGAAGCCGCTCCTGGTTCAGTCGAGCAAGGTCGAACTGACGTGGCTCGGCGTGCTCGTGGTCGGCAATCAGCCTCAGGCCGGGTCGGAGGGAGTCGCTCCGATGAACCGGATCGCGAAGATCAACGCTCTGCTGCTGTTCGTCGCCGCCGCGCTCGCCGAGGCGGCGACCTCGATCACCGAGACCGTGCCGGACTGAGCGCCGTGATTCTCACCCCTGTACGAACCACCGCCCAGAGAGATCGAGTCGGCACTGCTCTCTCCAGGCCCTCCTGGGCGCAGGCGTCCTCACCTGCTAGTTCCGCCTGTACCAAGGACGGAGCCAGGGTGAGCTGCGGGCCCCAGCGGCACCCGCTAGATGCGCCACAGCCGGCGGCCGGGCACGCCCGCTGAGCCCAGCAGCACGGCGCGCGCCGTTACCAGCGCTCCCTCGGCGTCCCGCAGTTCGCGTTCACGACCCCGCTGTCCGACCTTCTGCCCCGCCAGGTGACGGCCGGCGCCGGCCGTGGACGTCGCCCTGGTGACGTACCCACTGGGCTGTGTCCGTCCGGCTTGTGGTCGCCATAGAGCCTGAGCGTTTCCCGTTGCTCAACTCAAGCCTGACGTACGGGGACGAGCCGGTGCTCACAGGCGTAGCCCTCCAGCAGCGAGCGCAACTGTCGGCGCCCCCGGTGCAGCCGGGACAGCACCGTGCCGACGGGAGTCCGCATGATGTCGGCGATCTCCCGAACGGTGAAGCCCTCTACGTCGAAGAGGTACACGACGATCCGGAAGTTCTCGGGGATGGCCTGCAGTGCCGCTTTGACGTCCGCGTCGGGCAGGTGGTCGAGCGCCTCGGATTCGGCCGTACGCATGCCCGTGGACATGTGCGCCTCGGCACGGGCCAGCTGCCAGTCCTCCCCCCCCGCCGTGCCGTCGTACTGCGGCCGCCGCAGCCGGCTGCGGCGGGAGTTGAGGAAGGTGGTCGTGAGGATGCGGTACAGCCATGCTTTGAGGTTCGTGCCCTCACGGAACTGGTGGAACGAGGTGTAGGCCCTGGCGTAAGTCTCCTGGACGAGGTCTTCGGCGTCGGCCGGATGGTCGGTCATGCGCAGGGCGGCCGAGTAGAGCCGGTCGAGAAACATCAGGGCCGGTTCGAAGCGGGCCTGGAGCTCCGCCTCGGACTGCGTCGCGTGCTGCCGTCCGCTACCGGGACCGCCGAGCACGTCGCTGACGGTCAACGGCCGGTCGTCGTCACCAGTGCGTTCCGTCGTCGTCCTGTTCGCCACGGGATCGACCGCCGTGCCCTGGGCGACTGCGGAGTGGGGTTGTGTTGTGGTCATGGTGCCTCCTCAGAGATGCGGCGACGGCCTGTCTTCAGCCGTCGATCAAGGGAGCTCTCGTCGGCGGCTCATCTGCGCGTCTTCGCGAGCAGGCGGCCGCACCGGAGGATTTACGGTCCCCTGTGATCGAGCGGCAGCTGCGTGACGTGTCCGGCCGACTCGAGACACGCAGGTACGTCGTGCAGGGCGATGACGACGGTGGTGTCGGGCAGGTTCTTCAGGATGCCGAGTACGTGTCGGGCGGTTCGGTCGTCCAGGCCCGTGGTCGGTTCGTCGACGATCAGGACGTGCGGGTGGCGGGCCAGGGCCCGGCCCAGGTAGACGCGGCGGAGCTCACCACCTGAGAGCTGCCTCCCGCCGGGGCCGACGGAAGTTCTGGCGGCCAGTCCGCTGTCGTTCAGCCACAGTTCGGCGAGGCGTTCGTCGATCCCGTCGTCGGTCAAGGCGGCGTCGGCGAGGCGCCAGTTGGATCCGAGTGTGCCGCTGAAGAGGTAGTCGTCGGCGGCGACGGCCACGACGGCAGGCCGGCCCTCGCGGCCTTCGGTTGCTTGCCGCAGCGACGAGGCGAGGGCTCGGGGCAGGGTGCTCTTGCCACTGCCGGAGCGGCCGGTGGCGACGGGCGGCGCGCCCCGGGCGACGGTGGCACCCA
>NZ_JAGXJM010000065.1:0-16860 GCF_019091445.1 Streptomyces sp. GbtcB7 | reverse complement strand
TCGTCCGTGTCGGCCGTACGGTCCGAGTCGCGGCCCCCGGAGCAGGGTGCCCTTGCCACGGCCGGAGCGGCCGGTGACGCCGGGCGTCGCGCCTGGGGCGACGGTGACACCGAGGATGCGCCCCGGCCGGAGGGCCATCGGCGGAAGGAGGTAGTCGGCGAAGCCGATGCCCTGCTCGGTGGACCACGACCGCATCTCCGGAACGGTGGTGTCGCTCGCGGTGAGCGGCACGCTTGTCGTGAGCCTGCGGTGTGCGGCCTTCGCGGTGGCTCGGGCTTCGGCGGCGTTCGCCAGCTGCTCGGCCTGGGCCAGCACGCCGAGAGACAGCAGGGCGACGAACACGAACGTGGCGGCATCCGGTGCGCTGCCGGTAGCGGCCGTGGCCGTCAGAGTGGCCGTGCCGATCAGGCCGATGCTCAGCCTGGTCCGGTGCCTGCGCTGACCGGCCGCTTCCCGTGCGGTGTCGAGTCGGGTGAACCTCGTCGTCGTACGCGCCGCGAGCTGCTCGGCGGCGCCGAGCGATGCCAGCTCCGTCCATGCGTCGACGGCGGTGACGAGTTCGGCGCGCAGCGCCTTGCGGGTGTGCTGCTCGGCTTCGCGGGCGGTGCCGGGCGTACGGTGGGCGGTCACCGCCATGAGGACGACGCCGGCCGCGAGTACGGCTGCCGGCACGATGGACGTGGACGCCGCGACGGCAAGGACGGCACCGACGGTCAGCGCGGCGGTGACGGCGACGGGCGTTGTGCACTCGATCAGTGCCATCCCGGCGCTGTCGGCGTCGGCCATGCTGCGGTCGAGCAGTTCACCCGACCACAGGCCGTCCTCCTGTGCCCGGCCGGTGGCCGCCGCACGGTCGAAGAGGCCGGCCCGAGCGGTGGCGACCCGGCGCAGGGCAGCGGCGTGCAGCACCAGACGCTTGCTGTAGTTGCCGGCGACGCGGGCCATGGCGAAGGCGCGCACACCACCGCTGGGGGCGATGTAGGAGAAGGAGCTGAAGGTGGCCGCCCCGGCGACGGCGCAGGCGCTGATGAACCAGCCCGACAGGCCGAGCAGTCCGGCGGAGGACAGTTCGGCGACGACCGCGAGCACCAGCCCGCAGGCCGCTAGGGAACGCGCCCGCCGACCACGGACGTTCGGGCTACGGCTGCTGCTCATCGCGCGTTCACCAGCCTCGCGTCGTGCAGGAGGCCGTCGTCGATCGCGAGCACGGTGTCGGCCGCGGCGGCCAGCGGGAAGGAGTGGGTGACGATGATGACGGTGCAGCCCTCGGTGGCTCGTCGGAGGGCCTCGCCGACCTCGGGTCCGCTGCCCGCGCCGAGGTGGGCGGGCGGCTCGTCGAGCAGCCAGAGCCGGGCTCCGCGCAGAAAGGCGCGGGCGATGGCGATCCGGCGGGCTTCGCCGGTCGACACACCCCAACCGCCCTCACCGAGCCGGGTGTTCAGTCCCTCGGGGAGGCCCTCGATCACGGCGTTCAGCCCGGCGGCGTCGACGGCCCGCCGGATCTGCTGCTTGGTGGCCTCCGGACGGCCGAGGCGGATGTTGTCGGGGAGGGTCGCGTCGAGCAGCACCGTCTGCTGTCCGACCCAGGCGGATCCGCCGAGTACCGGCGCCTGCCGTACGGACGAGGTCTGCCACCGGACCGCTCCGGCCGACGGCCGACGCAAACCGGCGATCAACGACAACAGCGTGCTCTTTCCGGAACCGGAGGCACCGGTGATCGCGGTCCAGGTGCCCGGTGCGAAGTCGACGTCGGCATTGATGGTGTCGTAGTCGGCGCCGCCATGGCGGAACCGGACTGCTGTCAGCGACACACCGACCGGCTCGGTCAGCCGCGGACGGGCCGCCTGGGTCACTGCGGCGGGGGTGTCCTTGACGATGTCACGGACGGCGCCTGCCGCGATCATGGCGCGTTCGCGCTGATGGAAGGCAGAGGCCCTGGCGCGCACGGGGGCGAAGTACATCGGACACACGAGCAGCACCAGCAGACCGGTGAACAGGTCGAGCCGTGGTGCGTACGGCACCTGCACGTAGCCGAGCAGCGAGAGACCGATATACGTGGCGTTCACGGCGATGGAGAACGTGATGACGACGTCCATGATCGCCCCGGACAGGAAGGCACGCCGAAGCACGCTCATCGTCGCCTTGTTCAGCCGCTCGGCGGCCGTGGTCAGGGTTTGACCGCGCCGGCCGACCGCGCCGAGCTCGCGCAGCGTCCGCATGCCGCGGAAGCTGTCGAGGACGACGGCGTTCAGATGACGGGTCGCGGCCGACTGCCGGTCCGCGCCATGCTGGGCGAACAGTCCCGCCAGGCGCATGTTGAGGGGCAGCAGTGCCGTGGTCAGGACGAGCACGATGGCAGCCGGCCAGTGCACCGCGGCCGTGACCGCCAGTACGGCGAACATGGACAGCGGTGCCGACCGGCGCAGGGGCGCGGCCTGCGCGTGGAAGTCGGCGACGTCGTCGGCCAGATCGACCATCGCCCACGCGGCCTCGGCCGGGCCCGTCTCGCTGATCCGCCCGGCGGTCGGCAACAGAGCCCCCGTCAACTGCTGCCGCAGGCCGGTCGCGACGGCACGCGCGCCCCGATCGGCGAGCGTACCTGCCGTCCAGCCGGCGCACACCGCCAGCACGCTCGTGACAGCGAAGGCCATGAGGCCCCACGTCTCGTGCGTCGCGGCCCGGTCCATCACTGCCTGGGCCGTCCATGCCAGGGCGCCCCAGCGGGTGATCGTGAACAGCGTCTCCAGTGTCTGAAAGGTGCCCGACAGGCCGAACCAGTGCTGTCCCGGCGCGGCGCATGCCGTGAGCCATGCATCGTCGTCCTGCCGCTCGGCCGTGCCCGGCTCACCCGTCTCGTACATCTCATTCGTCGTCATGAGGGCGCCGCTCGTCGACGATCCACGCGATGCCACCGGTCAGAGCGATGGCGATCATGCCCAGGGTGGTCAGCAACTGCGAGTGCATCTGCCGGTAGCCACCGAACATCCCCTGGCAGACGAAGTAGGCGAACAGGCCCAGCACGGTCCAGACGACCGCGGCGAGCAGGCGCAGCACGACACGGAACGATACGGGCGGCGACGACGCGTGGCCTGTGTCTCGGGTGGTCATGAGCGTGCTCCTGTGGCTAGGGGACTTTGGGGTGCCGGGGGTTCGTCGACCGGGAGTTCGGTGGGGAACTTTCCTGCGAAGGCCCGGTGGGCGAACACGTTGTAGGCCAGCACCAGCGGCATGTTCAGGCCGATGCCCACGAGGATGAAGACCATCGTGGAGTGCGGGCCGGCCGCGCTGTCGACGGTGAGACCCGGCGGTACCAGCACCGGGTAGCGGGCCACGCCCAGTGCGAGGAACACGGACACCGTGGCGATCACGAGCCCGCCGAGCGGCAGCGTGTCCGCCGCCCCGGACTGCCGCTTCCACGGGAACGTGACGAGCGAGGTGGCCGCTCCCCCGACGGCGAACAGCAGCAGGCCGGCGAACGCGAAGGCGCGCCCCGGGCTGTCGAGGTTCAGCGGTGCCGCGGTGGTGTCGACAGTGACGAGGACGACGATCAGCAGCGCTCCGGCGGCCGCCGTGGCGAGCGCGCCCCGTCGTGCTGCCGAATCGCGCAGCCGTCCGGACGACTTGTGCTTGGTGTAGGCGTATCCGAGAGCGGTGTACGCGGCCGTGACAGTGAGCCCCGACAGCACGCAGAACCAGCTGAAGGCCCCGAAGGCCGACCCGGTGTACACGTCACCTCGCAGATGTACTGCTGAGGTCAGCGTCCCCAGGGCGAAGCCCTGCCCGAACGAAGCCAGCAGCGAGGCCACGCCGAAGGCGGTGGTCCAGCGGGGAGCCGGCGGCGACTGGGACGCCATCTCGACACTCACGCCACGCACGATGAGGGAGAAGAGCACCACGGTCATCGGCAGGTAGGCGTGCGGCAGGATCGTGCCGAAGGCCAGGGGGAAGCCCGCCCAGAGCGCGACGCCGAGCAGGATGAGCCAGGTCTCGTTGCCGTCCCAGCCCACCGCGACGGACTCCAGCATGTGCCGCCGGTGTGCGGGGTCGCGTTCGAGGAGGGTGGCCACGCCGACGCCGAGGTCGTAGCCGTCCAACACGACGTACATCAGGAGACAGACGAGTACGGTCGCCGACCAGAGGGTGGTGGTCATCGCGCCGCCACCTCCCGGGAGCCGAGCGGTACGGGAAGCTCCCGCGCGACGGTGTCCTCGGCAGGCCGGCTCCGTCCGGTGTCCGGCAGGTCCTCCGGTGGAGGTTCCTGCCCGGGATCGTCGCGTTCCGGGCCGATGCGCATGGTGCGGACGATGTAGGCGACGTAGGCCACCAGCATGATCAGGTAGAGCACGGAGAAGCCGATCACGGAGAACAGGACTTCGCCGGGTGCCAGGTGGGACACCGCCGCCGAGGTGCGGAGCTGCCCGAACACGATCCACGGTTGCCGTCCCGCTTCGGCGGTGACCCAGCCCCCGAGGATGGCCAGGATCCCCACCGGTGTCGTCCAGAGGACGAACCGGTGGAAGCGGCGCGCGGTCCACAGGCGGTTGCGCATGCGCAGGATCGTGGCGGCGAACGCCGTGCCGAACATCAGCACGGCCGCCAGGAACATGACGCGGAAGCCCCAGAAGGTCGCGGCCATGTCCGGCCGGTCGGCTGCCGGGGTGAGCTTGAGGCCGGGCATGGCCGTCTGGCAGGTGAGGTCCTTGGCGATGTAGCTGCCGAGGCAGGGAATGTCGAGCTCGGCGATGTTCCGCGCGGCTTGCTGGTCCGGGATGGAGAACAGGACGAAGCCGGTGTCACCGTTGTCCCAGTTGCCTTCGATCGCCTCCAACTTCGAAAGCTGATAGGGCAGTTCATGCCCGGCCACACTGTCACCGAGGTAGAGCTGGACGGGCATCAGCAGCGCGGCGATCCCGAGCGCGATCGACATCGAGCGGCGGGCGAAGCCCTTCGCGCGCCCCTTGACCAGGTACCAGGCCGAGATCCCGGCGACGAAGAAGCTCGCCGAGATCAGCACGGCGGCCAGCATGTGCGGCCAGCGCCAGATGAACGACGGGTTGAAGATGACGCGCATCCAGTCCGTGGGCTCGAACCGACCGTGGACGACCTTGAACCCGGCAGGTGTCTGCATCCACGAGTTCGCCGCGATGATCCACGTGGACGACAGGACGGTGCCCACCGACACCATCACGGTGGACACGAACATCGTGCCCTTGCGAACGCGGCCGTCGCCGTAGAGCAGGACGCCGATGAAGCCGGCCTCGACGAAGAAGGCGGTCACGACCTCCATGCCGATGATCGGCCCGATGATCGGGCCCGTCTTCGCGCCGTACACGCCCCAGTTGAGACCCATCTGGAACGTGATGACAGCTCCGGCGACCACGCCGATCGCGAAGCCGACGGCGAAGATGCGCCGCCAGAACCGGAACATCTGCAGGTAGACCGCCCTGCCGGTACGCCAGTACAAGCCGTAGACGACCGACAGGAAGATCGAGAGTCCGACGGTGATCGCCGGAAAGGTCATGTGGAACATGACGGTGATGGCGAACTGCCATCGCGACAGGTCCAGGAGACTCATCGCTGCTTCCTTTCGCGCAGCGCCCCGGGGGCGGGTGCGGGCTCACACATGTGCGGTGGTGGGCACGAGTGCGTCCGCGTCCGCGCTCGCGGGGCGGCGGGTTCAGGCGTCGACGACCGGAGTGGTGGCCGACGCGGCCTTGGTGAAGCGCGGCAGGGCGGCGGCACTGACCGCGAGCAGGGCGACGATGCCCATCTGCACGTACTCGACGCCGGCGAACGCGTGGGCGACGCTGTGCGGCGCCATGGTCAGGTAGAGGGTGCCGAGGGTGGCCACGCCAAGGGCGAGACCGCTCTGCTGCAGGGTGATCAGCACGCCGCTGCCGATGCCGCCGAGGTGGGTGGGGACGTCGGCGAGCACGCTGCGGAACAGTCCGGCGAACAGCATCGACTGTCCGGCGCCGACCAGAGCCAGCGGAACGGCCATCGCCCACAGGCTGACGTGCGGCCAGTTCCCGAGCAGGACCGTCACCAGTGAGACCAGTCCGGCGAGTTGGACGACAGCCCCGGCGGTCAGCGCCGCCCGGCCGAACCGTGTGATCAGCCGGGGCGCGACCAGTGAACCGGCGAAGAAGAGCAGGGCCATGGGCAGGATCGCCAGGCCGCTGTGCAGGGCGTCGGCGTGCAGGCCGTTCTGGACGGTGAGGGCGAAGACGAACATGAACGCGCCGAAGCCGATGCTGAAGGCGAACACCATGGCCAGGCCGCGGGACATCGACGGCAGGCGCAGCAGGGACGGCGGCAGCAGCGGGACCTCGCCGCGCCGCTCGGCGCGCTTCTCCACGACGTAGGTGGCGGCGCCCAGGACGACCGCGACGGCGAGCAGTAGCCAGGTCCACCACGGCCAGCCCAGGGAGTGCCCCTCGGTCAGCGGGACGAGCAGGGCGGTCAGGGTGGCGGCGAACAGGACGGTGCCGGGCAGGTCGATACCGACCGGGTGGTGCGAGCGGGTGTCCGGCACGATGCGGGCCGCCACGATCAGCACGACCACGCCGATGGGCACGTTGACCAGGAAGATCGGCCGCCAGGAAGTGCCGGCGATGTCGGCGCTGACCAGCAGGCCGCCCACCAACTGCCCGACCACGGCGGCGATGCCGGAGGTCGCCCCGTACAGGGCCACGGCGCGAGCCTTGCGCTCTCCTTCGAGAACGTGGTGGAACGTCGCCAGCACCTGCGGAATGAGCAGGGCGGCGGTGGCGCCCTGGACGATGCGGGCCGCGATCAGCGCGCCCACGCTCGGGGCGACACCGCAGGCCAAGGAGGCCAGGACGAAGCCCACAAGTGCCCCGAGGAAGATACGGCGGCGGCCGTAGCGGTCCCCCAGCCGGCCTCCGAGGACCAGCAGGGTCGCGTACGCGACGCCGTACCCGGCGATCACCAGCTCGAGGGACGACGCGGAGGCGTGCAGCGAGGCGTCGATGCTGGGCAGGGCCACGTTGGTGATGAAGAAGTCCATGATCGGCAGGAACGCGCCGGCCAGCAGGATGAACACCCCGAACGGGTGCAGGCCGCCGGCGCGGGCCGTGGCATGGGGCGAGAGTGCTGTCGCCCCGGCATGCCGGGAGGAAGTGGTTGTCGTCATGGCAGCTCCCAGAGAGCACGGATGTTATGTGCTCATAACTATGAACACATAAGGAGTATGTGCCTATAACTACTTCCTGGCAACCCCGTACCCTGGAGCCGTGATGGAGGACCAAGCGCACCAGACAGGCCCGACAGCAGGACCGGACCACGAGCAGCGGTGGGCCGAGCTGGCCGACCTCGTGCTGATCATCAGCCGCGAGATCCAGTTCCGCGGCTACACCGACGAGCGGGCCGTTCCGCTGTCCCCGTCCGAGGGCATGGTGATGCGCTACCTGCAACGCGAGCCCGCCGCCCCACCCAGCCGCATCGCCACCGCGACCGGACTGCAGCGCACCAACCTCTCCACCGTCCTGGGCGGGCTGGAGCGCAAGGGCCTTGTCGAGCGACGCGCCGACCCGGGGGACGGCCGCGGTGTGACCGTCCACACCACCGAACGCGGGCGCGCCAACTACGCCCTCGTCCGCCAGGAATGGGCCGCAGCCGTCTCCGAGGCCGCCGACCACGACACCGAACACCTCGACGCGGCCCTCACCCTGCTCACCGCCGTGGAAACCGGGCTGGCCAGGATGCGACCGCGGAACCGCGCCACACGTCCGGCGGCGGAAAGCTGACCTTCCGACATCCGCACCTCAACCGGGCCCGAAGGGCGTCGCATGCGACAGAGTGGTCGACGTCTGCGATGACCTCGCAGGCGGTCGGCCACTCCAGCGGCAGTCATCGCGGCCGACGCCCGCGGCCTAACTGTCGTGATCCGCAACAGAAGTCACCGATCGTTACTCCCGCAACCCATCAGACGAGCCTGCACATCACGTCACACGCACCCTGGCCGCGGGCCTCTCTTGGGGAGAATCTGGGGAGCATGGACGGCTTTGTCGCATGGTCGGATCGTTGCTGGGGTGCAGCACTCAGAGGACTCAGGGCCGTATTGGAGCGCGAGTCGGCTCGTTCCTGTTCATGAATCCAGGCATCGAGCGCTGCCAAGCGGTACATGACGCGGCCACGTTGGCCCATACGGAAGCTGGGCGGTCCTTGGCGCCGGTGCCGCCAGACGTAAAGGGTGTGAGGCGAGAGGCCGAGGTACTCGGCTGCATCCCTGACATTCAGGAACGCTTTGCCGACGGCGCCATGCGCGTCCGAAGTGGTGGCGACAGCGGGTAGTTGGCGTGAAGGCATGGGAAGTCCTGCGTGAGAGAGGTGAGGGGCCGCGTGGGCGAAGATTCGAGGCTGCTGCGCCTGCGGCCTTTGCTCAAAGCGCGGTGAGATCTGCGATCCGGCCGCCAATCGACACACCGTTACGGATGCCGAGCAGCACGCGTCTGCTCGCACTCCGGGTCTGGTATGGCGAAGGCGGCTTCGACGAGGCCGTAGAAGACTTCACCCGACGGCTAGAAACAGTGCGGTAAGCGCATCAATACTCCGCACGATCGCCGGTTTGGCCAACCGGTGATCGTCGGCTATGTTCCGATCGAGCCAGGCCCCGCGCCGCCCCCGTCTGCTGGCAACGACGCCGGCCGGTAGGGCCTCACCTGCCCGCTGCCTTCTGATCCGTGACCAGTAGCTCCGCTTCACAGAGGTACCGGAGTCGGGCGCCGACCACACGCTGCCTCGCGCCGATCTTTTCCGCAATCACGCGGCTCACAGATCCGCGATTCTCGCGACGTAGAGCGAGAATGCGGCGATCCAGGCGGTACCCCCCGCTGCGCCAGATCCTCTCTGAAAAGGCCAGCCGCACAGACGCACGGGCAGATTCAGACGAGAATGCCCGTAGTTGGATTGCGCGTGCGCGGTCCACGCGTGGTCATGTCCCGCGGGGTGGTGTAGTCACGGCAGCTGTTTCGGTACCGGTTGTGGGGGTGATCTGCGGTTCGGGTTCGGTTGGTTTGGTGGTGAAGAGCTCGGCCATGGAGGCTTCGGAGAGGTAGCGGCGGTCGAAGACCTGCCACTCGTCGCGGAGTTCGGCCAGCACCGCGGCGGCGAGCCGGTCCAGGGCGGCGGGGTTGGGAAAGACCTGGACGACGTCGGCCCGTCGTTTGATCTCCCGGTTCAGCCGCTCCAGCGGGTTGGTGGACCAGATCTTCTTCCAGTGCGCCGGCGGGAAGTCGGCGAACGCGGTGATGTCTGTTGCCGCATCCAGCAGCATCGTCTTGACCTGCGGGAACTGCCGTCCGAGCATGTCGGCGACCACGTTCGGCTGGGTGCGCACCTGCTCGCCGGTGGTCTGCGCGAAGATGGTGCGGATGGTGGCGGCGACCATCTCCCCGGAGCCCCTCTCGATCACCGAAAACACGTCCCGGACGAAGTGAACCCCGGCACCTTTGCCGGGTCTTCGAAGTTGAGCGGTACGCCTGCTCAGGGCCTCCGTCGTTTCGTCACGCTCAGCGAGGGCACCTGGTGGCTGCTGCCGGGGCCACAGGCGCGCCGGGAGCCCAGGGCACCACGCGGCGGGCCCTCTCCGCGATTACGGGTACAGCTTCTCGCCCTTCGCCAGCATCGCTACGTACTTCTCGATC
The DNA here is from genome assembly GCF_019091445.1 of Streptomyces sp. GbtcB7. NCBI lineage: Bacteria > Bacillati > Actinomycetota > Actinomycetes > Kitasatosporales > Streptomycetaceae > Streptomyces > Streptomyces sp. GbtcB7. The sequence goes on along the minus strand of NZ_JAGXJM010000065.1, from coordinate 7,192 downwards.
CGGCGCGCCCGGGTCTCGGCCTTCTTGGCGTCTTGGACCCGGTAGAGGATCGCGTAGCGGTTCTGCCGGTCCAGTGTCTCGAAGAACTCCGCCGCGGCCGGGTCGGCGGTCAGGGCCGCCGTGAGGTCGTCCGGCACCGTGGCGGTCTTCGCGCCGTCGTAGGCCGCCTCCCAGCGGCCGTCTGCCTTGGCGCGGTCGACCTCGGCCTGCCCCGACGGGTGCATCCGGCCCTGCTCGATCAGGGCGGCCACCTTGTCCCGGTTGACCTTGGACCACTTGCTGCGCGGCTTGCGCGGGGTGAACCGCTGGAGCCACCACTGGTCGTCGAACTTGGCCTTCTGGCCGTCGATCCAGCCGTAGCAGAGTGCCACGTCGAGCGCCTGGGCGTAGTCCAGCGCGACGATTCCGGGGCCCTTCTTGCGAAGCTTGAGCCAGATGCCGGATGAGACGGCGTGGTTCTCGCCGAGCCATGTCTGGAATGCCTCGGCGGATTCGAATGCGACGATCTCCAAGTCCTGAGTCACCCCAGCAGCGAACCACACTTGGCCGATTGTCGTGACGCATTCGGGCACGGCGCCGGATGCAGGATGCAGGATGCCCCTGGACCTGCGTGATCATTTCTGTTCTCGACGCAGAACGATCATGCAGGAGCCACGGGCTTGCTCAACGATCCGACGTTGCTGCTCGATCTGGACGGGGCGTCCGTCGTGCGGGTTGAGCGGCTGGCTGACGGAGGGCGCAGGGTTCACCTGGTCACGGCCGACGAGACGGCCAGGGCCTGCCCGGCCTGCGAGGTTTTCGCCACCCGGGTGAAGGGCTCGGCGGTGACCCGGCCGCGCGATCTCCCTTACGGCGAGAGCGGATTGGAGTTCCGCTGGCACAAGCGCCGCTGGTGGTGCCGCGAGGCCGGCTGCCTTCGCCGGTCCTTCACCGAGCAGATCCCGCAGATCCCGGCTGGTGCCAGGCTGACCGCCCGGCTGCGGGGTGCGGCCGGGCGCCGCATACGGGATGCCGGCTCCACGGTCATCCAGGCCGCGCGGGATCTGCATCTGTCCTGGCCGACCGTGATGGAAGCCTTCCGCACGCAGGCCCGCGACGTCACCGAGGCACCTCTGCCGCAGGTCACAGTGCTGGGCATCGACGAGACCCGCCGCGGACGGCCCCGCTGGGAACGGGATGCGGATACCGACAAGTGGCGCCTGACCCGGGACCGGTGGCACACCGGCTTCGTCGACGCCCTCGGCCACGACGGGCTGCTCGGACAGGTCGAGGGCCGCGCCGCGATCCGTGTCGGCCTGCCGCACGCCACCGTCGTGGTCGACCACTTCCACGTGGTCCAGCTCGCCGACAAAATGCTGTCCATAGTCAGGCGCCGCACCACCGCCGAGACCCGCGGCCGGCGCGGACGGGCGAGCGACCCGGAGTGGAAGGCCAGATGGCGGCTCCTGCGCAACCGCGAGGACCTCAGCGACGATCAGTTCGCCACGATGTGGAACACGCTCCTGGGCGAGGGGAAGATCGGGCAGACGCTGCTGACGGCCTGGATCGCCAAGGAGAACCTGCGCACCCTCCTCGCCCTGGCCCGCACCGGAGCCGGCCGCCACCAAGTCGGCCACGCCCGCTGGAAGTTCCTCACCTGGTGCGCGGACTCCGACATCCCTGAAGTCCGCCAGCTCGCCACCACCGTCGCCCGCTGGTGGCCTGAGGTCGCCGCGTTCATCGACACCGGACACAGCAATGCCAAGAGCGAAGGGATCAACCGCGTGATCAAGCTCGTCGCCCGCAACGCGTTCGGCTTCCGCAACGCCGACAACCAACGACTACGGACACGCTGCGTCACCACCCGCCGAGCCTGCGGACAACTCCGCACCGCTCAACTTTGAAGACCCCCTTTGCCAGGCTGCGCCGAGGAAAACGGTGCGGATCGCGGCCACCAGACCGCTGTGGCTGTCGGAGATCACCAGCTGGACGTTCTCCAGACCGCGGGCCCGCAGCGAGCGCAGGAACTTCGTCCAAAACGGCGTCGACTCACTGTCGCCGACCATCAGCCCGAGGATCTCGCGGTGCCCGGTGGCGGAGATCCCGGTGGCGATGACCACGGCCTGGGACACGATCCGGTGGTTCACCCGGGCCTTGCAGTAGGTGGCGTCCAGGAACACGTAGGGGAAGACGGTGTGGTCCAGCGGCCGCTCCTTGAACGCGGTCAGTTCCTCGTCCAGCTCATCGCAGATGCGGGACACCTCGGACCTGGAGATCCCGCTGTCCACACCGAGTGCTTTGACCAGGTCGTCGACCGAGCGGGTCGAGACACCGTGCACGTATGCCTCCATCACCACGGCGAACAACGCCCGGTCGATCCGCCGCCGGCGTTCCAGCAGCGACGGGAAGAACGACCCGCTCCGCACCTTCTGGATCTTCAGGTCCAGGTCGCCGGCCTGCGTGGTCAGCAGCCTGTCCCGGTGTCCATTGCGCCAGGTCGTGCGCGTCTCGGAGTGCTCGCGCGGCACGGCACCGATCACATCGGTGGCCTCGGCCTCGATCAGCTCCTGCAGGGGCGTCGGTGCGCCCGCTTGGCAGCCCGGACGCTCTCCTCCAGTGCCGCCATCAGGTCCAGCGAAGGAGCGGCCTCCGCCGGCCCGGCAAGCTCACCGCCGGTGATCTTCACGTCCACGAGCTTTTCAAGGGCGTGGGCGTACTCGTCGTGCACCTCGCCGACGTCGATGCCGGTGAGTTCCCGGATCAGCACCTCGGCCCGCTCCAGCTCCCGGTCGGTGACCGGCGTCGAGGGTGCGAGGTCTCCGGGATCGCGCAGCTCGTCCTGCCACAGGAGAGTCTGAAGGATGAGCATGCCGTGGCGAGGTGCGGAGCAGCGCCGGCCGCTCCCGGCCGCGGAGTGCGACCTTGGAGACGGCGACGTAGCCGGTGCGGGCGAGCGCCTCGACGAGCAGGGAGTACGGGCGGTCGGCGCCCGGTCCGGAGCCCACGTAGTACGGCCGCCCGTAACTGATCGGGTCGATGTCCTCGAAGGGCACGAAACCGAGCACGTCGACGGTCCGCTTTGTGGGCAGAGGCAGATGAGCCAGGTCCTCGTCCGTGAGCGGCACCATGCGCCCGTCCCCCAGGGCGAAGCCCCTACCGACTTGTTCGTACGGGATTTCCCGGTTCTCGGCCCTGCAGAAGCGATGGTGCTCGACGCGGCTGCCGTCGATGGCGTGGATCTCGTGAAGGCGCACGGGATGCTCCTCCGTGGCGGCGTACAGCCTGACCGGCAGCGCGACCAACCCAGACCGGATCATCCCGGACCACGTGGCCTTCACACACCCAGCGTCAGCCCACAGCACATGGCGCGCACCCCGGTCGCTCCCCCGGACGGTGCCGCCGGCTCCTTGGTAGGCCCTGTCCGCCCAGCAGCGGATGTCGGCCTGGGCCACCGCGGCGGGGATGTCGTGCACGGCCGGGCAGCGCGGCCGAAGCCCACAGCAGGCGGCCGAACGGGTCGGTGATGACCTGCACGTTCATGCCGTGCTTCTTGTGCTTGCCTGAGGAGAAGGGGTGATCCGCAGCGATGCGGTCGATCGGCAGCGGTCCAGTTTCCTCCACCGGGCTTGGGCGCGGGGAACACCGGCCGGCCACCGCGCTGGACGCCCGGAGTCGACCAGCACGGTGAGATGCCGCAGACTCCAGTGTGAGGGTCTGCGTGTCGTCGTGGACTGCGGAGAGGGTGACCGGCGTGTCTGAGGTCCCGCTCTGGCTGTGGGGAGCGTTCGCCGCGACTGTGGTGGTGTCGCTGACGGTTGACTTGCTGGCCCACCGCACCGCGCACGTCATCGGTTTCAAGGAAGCTGCCGTCTGGAGCGGGCTCTGGGTGGGTCTCGCTCTGCTTTTCGCCGGCGTCGTCTTCCTCGTGCTCGGTACAACGGCGGGCACCGAGTACACCACCGCATGGCTGCTGGAGAAGAGTTTGTCGGTGGACAACCTCTTCGTCTTCGCGGTGATCTTCGCCTACTTCAAGGTGCCCCGCGCCTACCAGCATCGCGTGCTGTTCTTCGGCGTGATGGGTGCCCTGGTCTTCCGCGGAATCTTCCTCGCCCTCGGTGTCGCCGTCGTCAGCCGCTTCACTGCGGTGCTGTTCGCCTTCGCCGCGATTCTCTTCTACAGCACCTACAAACTCATCAAGGGCGACGAGGAGACCTTCGACCCCGGCAAGAGCCTCGCCCTGCGACTACTCCGCAAGATCGTCCCCGTGCGGGATGAGTACGCGGGCATGAAGTTCTTCGTCAAGGAGGCCGGCAAACGCGTGGCCACCCCGCTCCTCGCGGTGGTGGCCACGATCGAGGCCGCAGACCTGATCTTCGCGGTCGACAGTGTCCCCGCCGTCCTGGCCGTCAGCGACGATGCCTTTATCGTCTACACCAGCAACGCGTTCGCGATCCTGGGCCTGCGCGCCCTGTACTTCATGCTGGCCGGGCTACTGGACCGCTTCCACTACCTCAACATGGGCCTCGCGATCATCCTGGCCTTCATCGGCGGCAAGCTCATCCTCCAGGCATCACACAAGATGATCAGCCCCGACATCCCGGAAATCCCCTCACCGATCAGCCTCGCGGTCATCGTCGTCGTCCTGGCCGCGTCCGTCGTACTGAGCCTGCTGCGCCCCGCCCCGATCCCGGCTGCCCCCGCCGCTCAGGAGGAGCAGCCAACCCCACGACCAGGCACGGCCGCCAGTAACCTCCGGCCCGCCAGCGACCCGCAGGCAGGGCCAGGTCGACGAGACGATCCACCTGACGGGCACGCTGACCACGCCGCACCGTGACGAAGTGGGCAGGCCGTCCCTTTTCTCACACAAACAGCCTATTGTTAAAGAATGAGCAAAGTCGAGCACAAGACCCAGCAAGGGACGCTCGCATGCCCGGTCTGCAAGCACACCTTGGACATGATCATTAAGAGACGACACAAGACGCTCGGGATCTTTGTGCCCGTGTGGGGCCCTGGCCCGTGCCGCAACCCTGACTGCCCCGAGTATCTGGAGGAGCCGGAGTACAAAAGCCCGCCAAAGTGCTGAAGCATCCCGCCCAGAACCCACGTGGACCGACGCTCATGAATGGACGCACTTGCAGCGAGGCAGGAGACCATAACGCAAGCGTTGGCCGACCACGACGCCCCTGCGCGGGCTCCGGACTGCGCATGATGTCAGCGTCATCTGCCACGACTGCCGAGGCCGGGGAACCTGCCGTTTCGCCGGTCAGTTCACATAACGAGTGGGACCCGCTGGAGGAGATCGTCGTCGGTCGCCTCGACGGCGCGACGATTCCCTCCCGTCATCCTGTCGTGACCTGCAACGTTCCGCCATGGACGGGGCGGTTGCTGGGGCTGGCCGGCGGCTTCGAGTATCCGCGCGTGCTGATCGAGCGGGCGCAGCACGAACTCGAACAGTTCCTTGACCTCCTGCGGTCCCTTGATGTCACGGTAAGGCGCCCGGACGCGGTCGATCACAAGCAACGCTTCGGTACGCCGCACTGGTCGTCGCGCGGATTCTGCAACACCTGTCCGCGGGACAGCATGCTCGTGATCGGCGACGAGGTCATCGAGACCCCGATGGCATGGCCGTGTCGGTACTTCGAGACCCACTCCTATCGCGCGATCCTCAAGGACTACTTCCAGCGCGGTGCGCGCTGGACGGCGGCACCGAAACCGGAGCTCACCGACGCCCTGTTCGAGCGAGGTTTCCGTGCGCCCGAACCTGGTGAGCCCATGCGCTACATCCTCACCGAGTTCGAGCCGGTGTTCGACGCGGCGGACTTCGTGCGCGCGGGACGCGATCTGTTCGTCACACGGAGCAACGTCACCAACCGCATGGGCATCGAGTGGATGCGCCGTCACCTCGGACCCGGCTATCGCATCCACGAGATCGAGAGCCGCTGCCGCACCCCCATGCACATCGACACGACGATCGTCCTCCTCGCGCCCGGCAAGGTCCTGGTCAATCCCGAATACATAGACGTCGACCGCCTGCCCGACGTCCTGAGCTCATGGGACGTGCTGGTCGCCCCCGAGCCGGACCCGATCGACGACCGCCTGCTCAAGATCACCTCGATGTGCGGCAAATGGCTCAGCATGAACGTGCTGATGCTCGACGAGAAGCGGGTGATCGCGGAGCGGCACCACACCGGCATGCTGCACGCCCTCGAAAAGTGGGGTTTCGAGCCCATCCCGTGCGACCTGCTGCACTACGCGCCGTTCGGCGGCTCGTTCCACTGCGCGACCCTCGATATCCGGCGTCGCGGCACGCTCGAGCCGTACTTCGACTGATCGGCCCACCGGTCCTACTTACGTCGACGTGATGCGCGGCGAGTTGGGGGAAGGTGCGTTCGAGCAGATCTGCGACGTGTGTCGCTTGGACCATGGCGAGGTCGGAGTCGCGAGTGCCGATGACGAGCCGGGGCGGGACGTAGGTCACGGCTGGACCCTGAGGTCTGGAAAATGTGAGGTGAGGATGGTGATGATCGTGGTGAAGGCGAGGCCGACCGCGATGACCCTGCTCATCATCGGTATCGTCGTGTTCCCCGCCGCCCTGATCTACCTGGGCATGCACCTGTGGCGCTCCGGCCGCCGTCACCACGGCGTGCTCCGCTGAGCCCCATTCTGGAGCGGGTGTGGTCAGTGCCAGGCGGGAGCTGAAGCAGGATCCAGTTCATCAGGCCGTCGCCCGCAGTGTCGGCCACTACGCTGAGCACGGCGTTGACCTCCCACGTCGCGGCCTTCTCCGTGGTGCGCCGGAGACCGGGCGTCGACCGCAAAGCGGGTCAGGCGGTCCAGGCGCCCTGTGCAGCGGAGCGGCGGTGCGGGGTAGTCAGTGAAGTCCCGGGGCGGGCGGCCTAAAACCTTCCCCACATCGCCGGTGACCGAGCTCAGGACGCCGGAGCGGACGCCGACGTACAAGCCGATGGCCCGCTGCACCCATTCCTCAGGCACGCCGTAGGTGCGCTGCTCGGCGGCGTACGTCCAGGGGCTTTCGTTCGGATCACCTTGCGGACCAGAGGAAAATGCCTGCTACGTGGAGTCCGGCCAGGTAGATCGTGGCTGTCTTCTCGTAGCGGGTTGCGATGCCGCGGCATTGGTCGGGTAGCCGGGTCATGTTGCCATGACCCGGCCCCCTCAGAACCGGGCATGCCTGTTTCCAAGCACCACGGCT
>NZ_JAGXJM010000643.1:0-235 GCF_019091445.1 Streptomyces sp. GbtcB7 | reverse complement strand
CCGCCGGCACCTCTCCCAACGCAGCGCCGTCACGCACGCAGGCGCCTTCCGCCTCACCAACGCACGCTTCGAGCCCGAAGAACAACGTGATCCTGGCACTGCACCAGACGGCGACAGCCAGCAGCTACACCCAGAACTACGTTCCGTCCAACGCTGTCGACGGGTGCACCACGACGTATTGGGAAAGCGCCAACAACGCGCTTCCTCAGTGGTTCAAGATGGACCTGGGCCCGCC
>NZ_JAGXJM010000642.1:0-235 GCF_019091445.1 Streptomyces sp. GbtcB7 | reverse complement strand
GCGCAGGTACCAGTCCGGAGGATTGATGCCGATCGCGTGAACGCGAACGAGCACTTCGCCCGGCCCCGGCTCGGGAATCGGCACCTCGTCGTGACGCAGGACTTCAGGGCCGCCGTGCTCATGGAGCCGGATCGCCCTCATCGTGTGTGTCGGCATCATTTTCTCCTGCCCGCGCTGCGGGATAAGCTTATTCGGATCAGCGATCCACATAACTGGACCAGTGATCCGAATATAT
>NZ_JAGXJM010000641.1:0-235 GCF_019091445.1 Streptomyces sp. GbtcB7 | reverse complement strand
GCGCAGGTACCAGTCCGGAGGATTGATGCCGATCGCGTGAACGCGAACGAGCACTTCGCCCGGCCCCGGCTCGGGAACCGGCACCTCGTCGTGACGCAGGACTTCAGGGCCTCCGTGCTCATGGAGCCGGATCGCCCTCATCGTGTGTGTCGGCATCGTTTTCTCCTGCCCGCGCTGCGGGATAAGCTTATTCGGATCAGCGATCCACATAACTGGACCAGTGATCCGAATATAT
>NZ_JAGXJM010000640.1:0-236 GCF_019091445.1 Streptomyces sp. GbtcB7 | reverse complement strand
TGGTATAGACCGTGACAAATTTGATGCAATCTTCCTGACGATATGAATGACCATCACATCACGTGGATTGCGTCATGCGTCCTTGAGCTCTCTAGCTGACATGTCCCACCTTCTTTTGAGGCATTAGGGAGCCGAATGAGCAGATGGGTAGTGGAATCACCACCCTCGCCCCTGTAAATAGGAACCCTTAATCATAGTTACTCGTCACTCCTACTCATAGCTCGAACATCATTGGA
>NZ_JAGXJM010000639.1:0-236 GCF_019091445.1 Streptomyces sp. GbtcB7 | reverse complement strand
CAAGGTACGGAATGTATTGACAAATATTCAATATGATGCCACAAGATCTATATTCGTACAAGTAAGGGATTCTAGCCAATTGAAAGGATCTTCAGATCAATCCATAAAACGTTTCAATTCCATTAGAAATGAGGATTCAGAATATCCCACATTGATCGATCAAACAGACATCCAGCAACTAAAAGGAAGTTCGATACTTTGGGATCCTTCTGTGAGCCAAGGTGTTGGACAACTGG
>NZ_JAGXJM010000638.1:0-236 GCF_019091445.1 Streptomyces sp. GbtcB7 | reverse complement strand
GCGACCGGGCCCCGCCCGCGCGCGTCACCAGCCCGCCGCTCCCCCCCCCGCCGGCGCCCGCCACGGCGGCGGCGGGGGCCGCATCCAGATCCTCCGCGATCGCGACACCCGCGAGGACGGCGCGGAGGCCCGCCGGCGCCTCGACGACATCGACCGCCCACGTCACCCCCGCTCCGAGGGGCGTCCTGCGAGGAGCCGCAGGACCGTCGGCCAAGACGACGTCGATCGAACCCAGA
>NZ_JAGXJM010000637.1:0-236 GCF_019091445.1 Streptomyces sp. GbtcB7 | reverse complement strand
GAAATACACGACCCCGGCGAACCCGCCACCGAACAACATCACCACGACCAGGCAGGCGCAGCACCTGCGGCGCTTCTTGCCCTTGTCGACCTTGCCGCCGCGGCCCTTCCGGACGCCGCGGCCGGCCTTCGGATCGTCGACGACGAGGTCGTCATCGGAGTCGCCGCCCGCGAAGCAGGCGGGGTCGCCCCGGTCGGGTCCCGGAGCCCAGTCGATCTCCCGTGCGGGCTCGGCGC
>NZ_JAGXJM010000636.1:0-236 GCF_019091445.1 Streptomyces sp. GbtcB7 | reverse complement strand
GCGGACGTGCTCCCTGACGACATCCGCACGCCCCTCTCCACGGGGAACGTACGTATAGTGTACGTATCACGGGCCCGAGAGTCCATACTACGCGATCTCGTAACCGTCCGATGGGGCTTCGCCCTGACGGTAGCCGAGGGGTCTGTTAACCAAAACAGCCCCATGAATATTTGACGGTGGAGATCCCCGGGCCCACCGGTCCCGCCGCGGGGTCCGCTGGATCAAACGGCCGTGGA
>NZ_JAGXJM010000635.1:0-236 GCF_019091445.1 Streptomyces sp. GbtcB7 | reverse complement strand
CATGCTCCCCGGGATCCAGTCGGCCGGCCGGTTCCGCTCCAGCCAGTCGGCTACCTGCTGGGGCCCCGGGAGGTCCGGGCCGGGGGAGCCGGGGGGCCGGTCGTACGACTCCAACTCGGCGGGCCAGCGCGGGACCTGCCGTTGGAGGAACCCCTCGGGGCGCCCCACCCCGGCCAGGCCGACCGGGCGGGGGTCGACCGACCCGAGGGCGGCCAGGGCATCACCCGCGGCCAGGC
>NZ_JAGXJM010000634.1:0-236 GCF_019091445.1 Streptomyces sp. GbtcB7 | reverse complement strand
GGGGGGGTCGTCCCGCACGCGTTCCGTGAGGTGGAGGCCGGGGACCTGGAGGTCATGCGCGGGGACACCGAGGCGGCCAGGACGTACTTCCCGACGGCGTTCGCCTGGGTGGGCGGGGACACCGGGCTGCGGATGCCGGGCGGCGAGGACGGCATCGAGGCGCTGGGCCGGTTCGACGGGGGGGGCGCGGGGGCCGCGGGGCCCGGCGCGGGCGGGGTCGGCATGGGCAGCCACGG
>NZ_JAGXJM010000064.1:0-40815 GCF_019091445.1 Streptomyces sp. GbtcB7 | reverse complement strand
TGGGCGGCAAGTCGCCCAACATCGTCTTCGCCGACGCCGACCTCGACAACGCCGTCCACGGTGTGATGGGGGGCATCTTCGCGGCGACCGGCCAGACCTGTATGGCGGGCTCGCGCGTCCTGGTGGAGGACAGCGTGTACGACGAGTTCGTCGAGAAGCTCTCCGCGGCCGCCGGGAAGCTCACCCTCGGGGACCCGCTCGACCCCACCGTCGACGTGGGACCGCTCGCCTGCCGGAACCAGTTCGACAAGGTCCTCGACTACATCGACATCGGGCAGTCGGAGGGCGCGAAGCTGGCCGAGGGCGGCGTCCGGGACACTTCCACACCGGAGCTGGAGCGAGGCCTGTTCGTACGGCCCACGGTCTTCGCGGAGGTCGACAACGCCTCGCGGCTCGCTCAGGAGGTGATCTTCGGGCCGGTGGCGAGTGTCGTCAGGTTCAACGGTGAGGACGGTGCGACCCGGCTCGCCAACGACGTGGACTTCGGTCTGGCCGCCGCCGTATGGACGAGCGATGTCGGCAGGGCGCACCGCATGGTGAAGCGCTTGCGCGCGGGCACGGTCTGGGTGAACGCCTACCGCGTCGTCCACTACGCGGTTCCCTTCGGTGGGTTCAAGCAGAGCGGCATCGGTCGGGAACTCGGCCCCGATGCCCTCGACGACTACACCGAGACCAAGTCGGTCTGGATCGACGAGGGAAATCCGCAGATGTTCGGCCGTCACTGAGGTTCCGCACAACCGAAAGGCAGTCTGATCACTGTGCTCCAGCAAACGAACATCTACATAGACGGCGCCTGGCGCCGCCCTTCCGGCGATGCTGTGACCGAGGTGGTCAACCCGGCCACCGAGCAGGTCATCGCCACCGTCCCGGCCGGCACGTCCGAAGACGTCGATGCGGCTGTCGCTGCAGCCCGCGCCGCCTTCACCACCTGGTCCCGCACCAGCGCGGCCGAACGCGGGTCCTACTTGGGCAAGTTGCATCAGGGTCTGGCGGTGCGCGCCGAGGAGATCGCCCGGACGGTCACCTCCGAGATGGGAACGCCGCTGCAGATATCCCTGGCCGCGCAGGCTGGACTCCCCATCGCGGTCGCCGAGTCGTACGTACGGCTGCTGGAGTCGTACGAGTTCGAGGAGCGGATCGGCAACTCGCTGGTCGTCAAGGAGCCGATCGGGGTGGTGGCGGCGATCACCCCGTGGAACTACCCCCTGCACCAGGTCATCGCCAAGGTCGCCGCCGCGCTGGCCGCCGGCTGCACGGTGGTGCTCAAGCCGTCCGAGGTGACGCCGCTCAACGCCTACCTTCTGGCGGAGGTCGTCGACGCCATCGGTCTGCCCAAGGGTGTCTTCAATCTGGTACCGGGTACGGGCCAAGGAGTCGGTGAGGCGCTCGTCGCCCATCCGGACGTCGACATGGTCTCCTTCACCGGCTCGACCCGGGCCGGAAAGAGGATCGGGGAGCTTGCAGCAGCCGGTGTCAAGCGCGTCGCCCTGGAACTCGGCGGCAAGTCGGCGAACGTGATCCTGCCCGACGCGGACCTTGAGGCGGCGGTGAACAAGGGCATCGCCAACGTCCTGTTCAACTCTGGTCAGACATGCACCGCGTGGACGAGGATGTTGGTCCACACCGACTCCTACGAGCGCGCGGTGGAGCTGGCCCGCAAGGCTGCCGAGAACGTGGTGGTCGGTGACCCGGCCGACGACCGGACCCAGGTCGGCCCCGTGGCCTCGGCCGCGCAGCGGGACCGGGTGCGGGAGTACATCGCCGGCGGACTGAGCCAGGGTGCCCGGCTGGTGACCGGGGGAGCGGAGCCGCCCGCCGAACTGCCGGTCGGTTACTACGTCCGGCCCACGGTCTTCGCCGATGTCACCGAGGACATGACGATCGCCAAGGAGGAGATCTTCGGTCCGGTGATCGTCCTCATGTCCTACACGGACGAGGAGGATGCCCTGCGCATCGCCAACAACACCGTGTACGGACTGTCCGGAGCGGTCTTCTCCGGCAGCGAGGAGCACGCTGTCGCCTTCGCTCGCCGCATGGACACCGGCATGGTCGATGTCAACGGGGGCGCGCTGAACCCGATCGCGCCCTTCGGCGGGTACAAGCAGTCCGGCAATGGCCGTGAGCTGGGCGTGTACGGCCTGGAGGAGTTCCTGCAGCCGAAGTCGCTGCAGTTCTGAGGCTCCGCCCGATCCCCGAACAACCGCCGTGCGCGCTCGCCCCGAGCGACCGCGCACGGCGGGTCACCACCATCCGGACGTGGTGTCAGACAGTGGTGAACCGGCCCTTCTTCCCCTCCAGCCACTGCTCGAAGGTCTGCAGTGAGGGGTTGATGGCGCGTACGGAATCGATGTTCCGTGCGGTGACGAATTCCGGCACCTCCGCGAAGAACTGGAACATGTTGCCGTTGTCCATCGCGCCGGGGAAGCCGAGTGCCCGGAAGGCGTCGGCGCTGATGGGCCGGTGGAGCACTTCCTCGCCCAGCGGACCGCTGAGGGCTGCCGCGATCTCGGCGCCGGTGAGATGCTCGCCGGCGATGCTGATGGTCCTGCCGGTGAACTCCTCGCCCCGCTTGAGGATGGCGTACGCGGTCCTGCCGATGTCCTCGACGGCGATGCCCGCGATCTTGCTCCCGCCGATCGGGAGGGTGGTGGCAAGCCTGCCGTCGCTCTGTCGTTGCGGCTGTCCCAGGGCGAGCAGGTTCTCCCAGTAGAACGCGGTCCGCAGGAAAGTGGTGGGCACCCCCGCCTCGGTGAAGAAGCGGTCGGCCTCGGCCTTGGCGTCGCAGTGCGGAACCTTGTAGCGGCCCAGCAGCGTCGGCAGCCGGTCGTCGTCGAGCGGGATGAAGTCCCGAGTGTCTTCGATCGTGGACCAGATCACATGGTGCAGGCCGGCGCTCTTGGCAGCCAGAGCCATCCGGCCCGCGTCGGCCTTCTCCTGTTCCGGCGACATGTGTTCCCAGAAATTCGTCATGAGGAACGCGCTGTGAGCGCCGTCGAATGCCTTCACCAGGCTCGCCTCGTCGCGGACATCGGCTTGGACGACCTCGGCGCCGCGTGCGGCGAGAGCCATGGCGTTGTCCGACGAGGGATCGCGCGTCAGAGCGCGGAGGGTGAACGGGCCATCGGGGTCGTCGAGGACGGCTCGCGCGAGGCCGCCGCCCTGGGCGCCTGTCGAGCCGACCACCGCAATGATCTTCTTGCTTGTCAAGGAGTCCTCCTGTGCCGACAATGCCGCCTCCTGCGCCGGGAGGGAGGCGAGCGGTCATGTACATTTGTACATGATGGTGCATGTCAAGATACACACGGGCGGACCGGGCGGCACCGGAACTCCCCGCCCCAACACTCTTGGGAATCAGCGGCGTTGGCGTAGCGGGGCCAATGGGAAGTGGACGGATCAGGTGGCGGCGACGGGACGCGGCGGGCGAGGTGCAAAGGACCCAGGCAGACGCGACAGGATCATCGACGCGGCAATCGAGATGATCGCCGAGCTGGGTGTCGGTGTCGTGACACACCGGAGCGTCGCGGCGGCCGCCGGCGTTCCACTGGGATCAACGACGTACTACTTCAAGGATCTTGACCAGTTGCTGTCGGCCGCGCTCGTCCGCGCCGCGCAGACGCACCTGGCCGATGTTCAGGCCTGGGCTTCGGAGTTGGACGACGGCTGCGATCTGCCCGCCCGGCTCGCGGACTGGGTCATCGAGCGCTCTGCCGGTCCCAAGCGTGATCGTCTGAAAGTCGAGATGGAACTGGTCGTGGCCGCGAGACGGCACCCGAGCCTGCGTCCGCTCTTCACTGCCTGGGTCGAGGAGCTGCACACGGCACTGTCGCGGTTCACCGATCCGCTCACGGCCCGCGCGGTGACCGCCACGGTGGGCGGATTGCTCGTCCAGGCACTGCTGTCGGAACTCCCGCCGGACCGGCGTGCGCTGGAGGCTCTGCTGGGCAGAGTCCTGGAGAAGCCGCCGCCCGGTGTGTTCACCCCGGTGCGGGACCACGCGGCGCGACCGGTCTGAGAGCCTGGCGGGCGGGCTCTGACCGGGCGCCCGGGGCCTGGTGCACACGCTCGCCGCGTTGCCGAAACGCCCTGGTAGCTCCACTACTAGGGCTTTCCGGCGCCTTGCGATCGCACGCACCAGGTCCCTTTCATCCTTCGATCGAAAGTCACCCGACAGGCTCCGAGCCGGTAGCGAGCAGCGACTGCTCGGTGGCGTGGGAACGCGGCCGGCTGAGGTGTGATGAATGGAGCGGGCGGATGCCTGTCGGGTGACGCTTCGCGCGAGCGAGTCCGTGGGCCGGTCACCAGGCAGGCCGACCAGCCCGATCTTGCGGGTGAGGTGGTTGTTGCCTAGGCTGCCGCGAAGACTCACGGGAGGGGACATGACAGGTGGGCCGCCTGTTCTGACTGTCTCTCTGCTCGGTGGATTCGTCCTCAGCCGTGGAGATCGGTCCCTCACCGGGCAGTGGCGCCGTTCCAGTGCCAGAACGGTGCTGAAACTGCTGGCTCTCGCTCCCGGACACCGGATGCGCCGTGAGCAGCTGACCGCCGTGTGCTGGCCGGAGGCCGACGACGTCGCGGCCGGGCGCAGCCTCCGGGTCGCGTTGCACGCGGCCCGGCAGTTTCTGGGAAGTGGCTCCGGCCATCTCGTCGGCGACGGCGACGCGGTGATCCTCTGTCACGTCCGGGTGGATGTGGCCGAGCTGGTGTCCGGCGCGCGGGCCGCACTGCGTGCCGGTGATCGCGGTGCGATGACGGAGGCGGTCTCCCGGCTCGCCGTGGAGTTGCTTCCGGAAGACCGGTATGCCGACTGGCTCGCCCCCCATGTGCGGGAACTCGCCGCACTGAGGCAGGAGTTGCGCGGGGCACTGGCGTCCCCGGCCACGTCGGGCCGCCGACCGAAGGCATGGCTGAGACACGGGGACACTCCGCTGCGCGGCAGACAGCGGGTGCTGGAGACACTGGCCGCGCCACGCTGGACGATGACCGTGATCAGCGGGGAGGCGGGGGTGGGCAAGACCCGGCTGGTGGCGGAAGCCGCGCGCCTGGCCGCCGACGCCGGGGCCACGGTGTTGTGGGGGACCGCGTACGACGCCGAGGGGCCGACACCGTACGGAATGATCGCGGGCGCCATCGATGACTACGCGGCGACGCTGCCGTCCGACGAGCGCATGGCCTTGCTGGTACGCCACCCGGCCCTGGGCCGGCTGCTGTCCACCGCTGGTAACTCCGAGCCGTCCGCCGGGCCGGAGGCGGAACGTGCACTGCTGTTCCGTGCTGTCGCGGCCCTGCTGGCGGAGGCGGACCAGGCGGCCGGGGTTCGGGTCGTACTGGACGATCTGCACGCCGCCGACATGGGCAGCTTCCAGCTGCTGTACCACTTGGCGCGGACGGCGGGGCCAGGGCTGAAGGTGTGGGCGACCCTGCGCGAAGAGGAGGTGCCTGCGGCGGACCCCCGCCGGCGTCCGTTGACCGCGCTGCTGGCCCAGCAGCTCGCGGGCCGGGTGGAGTTGATGCGGCTCTCGGAGTCGGACTGCCGCTTGGTGGTCGCCGACGCGAACGAGGAGATCGACGGCGAGACACTGCGGGTCTGCTGTGAACTGTCCGGCGGGAACCCGCTGTTCGCCAGAGAGCTGGCTGCCGCCCCGGACCAGGCCGCGGGTCTGCTGCACGGTACGGGTGGGGTGCCGGAGCGCATCGGATATCTGGCAGAGCGGCGCTTCCAGTCCCTGAGCCCGCAGGCGCGGGGAGTGGTCGAACTGCTCGCGGTGGCCGGCGAACCGGTACGCACGGCTGAACTCGCTGCCCTCGCCGATGGCTTGGGGATGAGCGAGGTGGCGCTCCTGGACCATATGGACGAAGCAGTACGCAGCCGGATCATCGGCGAGTCCCCGGCACTGCACGGGGGGCCTTCGACGGTGGAGTACGTCTTCCGCCACCCGCTGATCCGGCTCGCCTGCCGCGCTGGGCTGACGTCCGCGAGACGGCGTCGGCTGCACACCGTTCTCGCCGATGTCCTCGTGCGGTACCGGCCCGAGGCGGTTGACGTGGTGGCGTACCACCTCAGCCGCGCCGACGACCCGAGGGCGGTGGAGTTTCTGCGGCGGGCGGCGCGGCGGGCGGCCTCGATGTACGCCAACGACGCCGCCGACGGCTACTACAGCGACTTGGTGGCCAGGCTTGACCAGGCCGGGCTGCCCGCCGCCACGGAACGGTTCGCGTGGGGAGCGGTGTTGCGGCGGCAAGGGCAGTACGACAGGGCAGTGGAGGTGCTCGGCCGGGCGAGGGCCGCGCATCGTGAGGCGGGCGAGACGAACGACGCCGTGCGGACCGCCGCCGCGCTCGCCGAGGTGCTGGGGCGTGCCGGGCGGCCCGCTCAGGGACTGGACGTACTGGCCGGGCACGATGCCGAGTCGGTGGACGCGGATGCCGCGGCGCTGTTCCATCTCGCGCGGAGCGTGCTGCTCTTCGGGACCGGGCGGTACACGCAGACGCTGGAAGCGGCCCGGAGGGCCGAACCGCTGAGCGGCGACGAGCCGTTGCTGCGTGCGCGGTCCCTGGTCAACCAGGCGGCGCCGCTGGTGATGCTGGACCGGCTGGCCGAAGCCCGGATGGCTGCCGAGGCCGCGCTCACCCACGCGGAACGAGCGGGCGACGCGGCGGTCCAGGTCGCGGTGGTGAACATCCTCGGCAATCTGGCGGCCCGCGACGGCCGGCATGAGGATGCCCGCACCTACGGTGAACGAACCCTGGAGCTGGCCGAGTTCACCGGGGATCCGGCCGGCATCGCGTTCGCTCGCAGTGGCCTGGCCCGTGAGCATCTGAACCTGGGCGACATCGACGCCGCGGCGGGATTGGCGGGGCAGGCCGTGGCGCTGGCCCGCCGACTTGGCGAGAGCCCGTGGTGTCTGCCGTACACCCTGGTCAACCACGCGCGCGTGCTCATGCGGCAGGGCCGTGTCGCGGACGCCGAACGCGATCTCTCCGAGGCCCTTCGTCTGGCGGAGGTCACGGGAGACCGCCAAGTACGGGAGAACGCCACCCAACTCCTCGCAGACGTGAGGCCGTTACCGCTCGGGGGGACACCTCGGTAACGCCCGCGTCCTAAGGTGCGCGCAAAGACCGGACACGCTCGTAGTGATCGTGAGGATCCATGCACGACGACACCGCCGCAACGGCGGATGTGGTGGTCGACGCCGGTGGGGAGTCCTGGCCACGGGTCGAGGCCCTGCTGGAACGTTATGCGCTCGATCTCGCGGGTGGAGTCCTGGAGATCCACACCGGGCATCCGGACGTTCCGGATGCCCTGACCCGGTGGTGCGGTGAACACGGCCATGCGGTGCTCACCGCCCAGGTGCACGAGGGCGTGACCGGTCTGCGTATCCGTATCTGCGACCCCCGATGGAGTGCCGATGTTGTTTCTGGTCAAGAGAGAGACCGGTAGCCCACCACAGCCAAGACGTGGCCGTGGTGGCCGCGTCGTCGCGGTGGCAGCGGCTCTGTTCCTGTGCGCGTCGGTCTTCACGGCTCCTGAAGCAGCCGCGCTGGACTCCGGGGACGACCCGGCGGACATCACCGCGGCTGTGGAAAGGACCCTCGACGACAAGGGTGCGGCGGATGTCTGGCTTGTCTTCGACGACAAGGCCGATCTGTCGAAGGCCGCGGCGGTCGGCGACTGGAACAAGCGCGGCCAGGCCGTCGTCGACGCGCTCAAGGCGACCGCGAAGTCGAGCCAGGCCGAGGCGCGGGCAGGCCTGGAGGCAGCCGGCGCCGACTTCACTTCGTACTGGATATCGAACCAGATCCATGTGCCAGGCGCTGACGAAGACCTGGTCACCAAGCTCGCGGCCTTGCCGAACGTGCAGGAGATCACCGGGCCGCAGGACCTGAGTCTGGAAGAGCCCAAGCAGACCGATGCCGTACCCGAGGTCAACTCCGTCGAGTGGGGCCTCGCCGCCATCAACGCCGACGACGTGTGGAGGGAGTACGCGGACACTGGCGAGGGCATCACGGTCGCCAGCATCGACAGCGGTGTTCAATACGATCACCCCGCGCTGACCCGCCAGTACCGGGGGCGCCAGGCCGACGGAACGTACAACCACAACTACAACTGGTACGACCCCGCTCACGTCTGCGGGAACCCGTCCACGGCCCCCTGCGACAACGCCGGACACGGCACCCACACGGTGGGCACGATGGTCGGCGACGACGGGGCGGGCAATCAGATCGGGGTCGCACCCGGTGCCAAGTGGATCGCCGCCAAGGGCTGCGAGAGTGCCAACTGCTCCGAGGAGTCCCTGCTCACCTCCGGGCAGTGGATGCTGGCTCCCACGGACCTCGGCGGTGCCGACCCGCGTCCCGATCTGCGTCCGAACATCATCAACAACTCGTGGGGCGAGCCCAATGGCGGTGTGGAGAACCCCTGGTACGACGATGTCGTCGCGGCCTGGACTGCCTCCGGGATCTTCGGGACCTTCTCCAACGGCAACGACGGGCGCAAGGGCTGCGACACCGCGGGCTCACCCGCGGACGGCAAGAACGCCTACGGCGTCGGCGCCTTCACCTCCAGTGGCTCCATCGCCGACTTCTCCAGCCGTGGACCCGGCGCGGACGGGGAGTTCAAGCCGAACATCTCCGCGCCCGGCGCGGGAGTCCGCTCGTCGCTGCCGGGCGGCACATACGGCGCGGCGGACGGTACCTCGATGGCCGCACCCCATGTCTCCGGCGCCGTAGCGCTGCTCTGGTCGGCTTCCCCCGGTCTGATCGGCCACATCAAGGAGACCACGGAACTCCTGGACGGCACCGCTCACGACGTGGACGACACCACATGCGGTGGCTCCGCGGCCGACAACAACGTCTGGGGCGAGGGCAAGCTGGACGTCCTCGCGGCCGTCCAGGCCGCCCCCGGCGCCGAGGCCGGCGTCCTGACCGGCACGGTGACCGATGCCACCACCGGCAAGCCGGTCGCCGGCGCGCGCATCACACTGACCGGCACGTCCTCACGCACAATCACCACCGAGGCCGACGGCACCTACCGACTGACCGTGGTGCCGGGCGACTACACCGCAGTCGTGTCCGTGTACGGATACGACTCCTCGTCCGTCGAGGTCACCGCTGCCGACGACGCGACCGTGACCACGGACTTCCCGCTCACCCCCAAGCCGGCCTGGAAGGTCACCGGCACGGTGAGGACCGCCGCCGGTGACGCGTTGGAAGGTGCCACGCTGTCGGTGCCGGGCACGCCCCTCCAACCGGTCCACACCGACGAGAGCGGCCGGTACACGCTGCCGTCCGTCGCGGCGGGGACATACACCCTGTCCGTCGCTTCGCCGCTCGGCTGCGTCGCCGACGCCGAATCCCCGCTCACCGTCGACGGCGAGGAGACCGCCGACGTCACCCTCGACCCGAAGACGGACTCCTTCGGCTACACGTGTGCCACCGAGAAGTCCGCATATGTCGAGGGCGACACCCCGTTCGCTCTCAGCGGCGACGAGGCCGGCGCCGATCTGCCGCTGCCCTTCGACTTCCCGCTCTACACGGGTGTGTACCGCGGCGCGTTCCTCTCCACCGACGGCTACCTGAGCTTCACCAGCAAGGTCGTCAACCCCTTCAACAACCGGATTCCGGACGGGAAGACACCCAACGCGGTGATCTACCCCTTCTGGGACGACCTGCGCATCGACCCCGCCTTCTCGAAGGTCTACACGAAGACCCTCGGTGAGGCCCCGAACCGCCGCTTCGTCATCGAGCAGCGGGACGTGACGATGTTCGGTGCGTCGGCGGTGAGGATCGACTTCGAGGTGGTGCTGCACGAGACGACCGGCGAGATCGTCTTCGCGTACCGCAACCTGAATCCGGACGAGCCGCGCGAGACCGGACTGTCGGCGACTGTCGGGATCGAGGACGGGACGGGCGGCGAGGGGCTGCAGTACGCGTACGAGGGTTCCACAGCGCTCTCGGACGCCACCGCGATCCGTATCACCCCGAACCACTCCGGCTTCGTGGGCGGAGTGGTGAAGGACGCCAACGACGGTGGACCGGTGGCGCGTGCCACGGTCACCGTTTCCGCCGGTGGCCGACGGCTCGACACCACGACCACCGACGACGAGGGCCGGTACGCCTTCCGTCTCAAGTCCGGCAGCGGATACGACCTCGCGGTCGACGCCCAGGGCTACGGCACCCAGTTGGCCACCGCCGCGGTGAGCGACAACAAGTGGACCATCACAGGCTTCTCGCTACCCGCAGGAGCGTTGAAGGTCACCCTGAAGGGCGACCTCGACCCATGGGTGGTGGCCAAGGGGGCCACGGCGAAGGTGCCCGTCACCATCTCCAACACCGGTGGCAAGGCGCTGAACTTCGACACCGCCGAGATCGGCGGCAAGCTGCGCACCGGCTCCCTGCGCGATCCCGGTGAGGTCATTTCCAAGATAGCGACGCCGGATCTGCAGAAGCCGATGGGTGTCACGGTCGGCGGCACCGGGAACATCTGGGTCGCGGACACGACGACCAGGCGCTATGTCGAGTACGACCGCGAGACCCACGCTCCCACCGGCCGCAAGGTCCTCTCCTGGTACACCGACGGAGACTTCGGCATCACGTACGACACCAAGCGTGACCTCGTGTGTCAGCCGACGCGCAACTCCACCGCGTCCGTCATCAACTGCGTCGACCCCGACACGGAGAAGATCACCCAGACGATCGACGTCTCCGGAGTGGGCGGCGGGTACATGCCGGGCGTCGCGTACCGCGCCGACGACGACACCTTCTACCTCGGCAGCAGCGACACCGGGAAGGTCTACCGGGTGGCGGGCGCCTCACACGCGGCCCCGGGCAAGGTGCTGAGCAGCTGCCAGTGGAACAGGGCGATCAACGGGGTGGCCTATCACGCGGGCACCGGAAACCTGTATCTGACCAGCCTGGCTGGTTCGAACGCCATCCATGAGTTCGATCCGGTCGCTTGCAAGGAAGTGGGAACGCTGCCCGATCCCGATCCCAACCCGCTGTCTCTGTCGGGCATCGCGGTGGATCCGTCGGGTGACCTGTGGGTGGCCTCCCACCGGGCCAGGACGGCCTACCGGATCAGCACGGGACGGCAGTCCGCGGTCGACGTCCCCTGGCTGTCGGTCACGGCCGACGACACCACGCTGGAGCCGGGGGAGTCGACCACGGTGACGGTCGACACGGACACCGCCCAGCTCGAAAGCGGTACCCACAAGGGCTACTTGGAGTTCTTCACGGACGCGGCACGTCCCGCACCCACCTATGTGCCCATCAAGCTCGTCGTGCCGAAGTACGTGCTGACCGTGGATGCGGGCTCGGACAACGATCCGAAGTACACCGCGGGTTCTCATGGCTGGGTCGGCAAGTCCGATACGTACAGGGTGGGGAGGAACACCGACATCAAGGGCACGGACGAGGACGCCATCTACCGCACTCAGCGGGAGGGCATGACGGGCTACCGCTTCGACGCCCTGCCCGCCGGCACATACGAGGTGACGCTCGACTTCGCCGAACTACGCAAGCAGGCTCGGCCCGGCTGGCGGATGTTCAACGTCTTCGCCAACGACACCCCCGTGCTCGCCTCCTACGACATCACCAAGACCGCGGGGAAGCTCACCGCCGACCGACGCACGATCCTGGTGAAGGTCGGTGAGGCGGGCAGCATCGGGATCCGCTTCGACAAACTGCGCACGTACCAACTTCCCGTCGTCAACGCGGTAAAGGTGGTGCAGCGGCCTGATCTGACGTGACCGGCATCCGGGCGCACGGCGTGGTGCCGTGCGCCCGGAGCTCTCAGAGACCGAGCGGCAGCTCAGGCTCGGTCGGGGAACGCGTCCTGGGTCGGAGAGGCTCCCTTCGGAGGGCCAAGGTAGAAGGTGTTCTGCTCGCGGCCGTCAGGGTGCCCGGGGCTGAGCGGCGCGTTGCAAAGGATCACAATCGAGTGGCCAACAGCCCCACTGTCGGCTTCGTGCCCAAGCTCACGGGCTCTCCGGGTACTTGATGTGGAGAAGGAGCCGATCGAGGAATCCCCAGTCGCGCGGCCGGGTGGGCTCTCCGGTCCTGGCCACTGCGGAGCTGCTGACACTGACCGCGGTCCCGTCGGGCAGGATGGTGAAGGCATCGCGTTGAATACCGGAGGCGGAGCCGGGCCTCTTGGGGTCTCCGTGCGCGGAGCGTTCGGCGTGTACGACCACGAGACCGCCGGCGGTCCTGGTCAGCGAGCAGCGCAGGGTGCCGGCGGAATCGGGCAGCTTCTGGGCAGGCGCGGTGGGCGTCAGTCCCTCCATGCCCAGGTTGTTCCCGTCAGAGGGCCATCGGCCACACCGGTCGTAGTCGGAACCCAGGACGGAGGTACCGCCGCGGGTGGCCCGGGCGATGACGAAACGTCCGTGGTCCACGGCCCCTTTGGAGTCGTAGGAGGCGTGTCCGTCGACGACGGTCGCGCCGTATGAGCCGACACGCCCCGCCTTTCCCTCCTGGTAGATGCCGAACTCGGGAGGAACCTCGGATCCGTGCACGAGTGCGCGCAGTGCATCGGCGAACTGGCGTCCGCCCCACGTTGCTTCGGTCTCGCCCGCGTCAGGGTCCACCCAGGAGCGGCCGGACGCCGGGGCGGGCCACGTCACTGCGGTGCCGTCGGGGTAGATCACCCGGCTCTTGCCGGGCGGGGTGACGGGTAGCTGCCCCGCGCTGGGTTTCGAGTCCTCGGACTGCGAGGAGGTTGCACTCGGTGGTGGGCCGTCCAGTTCCTTGGGCGGCAGGACACGCGGGCCCGCCGATGCCGTGTCGGTGGGGTCGGTCGAGTCCGGGGCGGCGACAACGCCACGGGTTGCGTCGCTGCCGGAGTCCATCGCGATGGCACCGGTCACACCGAGGACGGCGAGCGCGATGCAGATCAGCAAAGCACGTCGCCCAGGTCGGCGGCGGGTCATCTCCCCATGGGTTTCCCTCGGTTCGGCGCCCGGTTCCTGCCGTATGACGGTGAGCGCCGTGTCACGCTGTTCCATGATGCGTCCTTCGGGCTTTGCGGCTCGGTGCCGGGTGGCCGTTCCGGCGCCGAGCGGTCTCCCGCCCGGCGCCGGAACGGCAGGGGAGCTACCGCCAGATGTAGTAGGACGCGAAGTCCCACTGCCTGACGTTGGTGGTCCACCGCTCCACGACTCCGGTCGGGTCCCAGTCGGCCGAGTAGCCGACGGCACGCCCACCGCGATTGCTGTAGATGGTGCACTGGGTGCCGTTGCTTCCCGGCGACTTGTAGGCGCCGCGGATGAGGCCGGACTGTGGCTCCATCTTCGAAGCCATGTAGGGCTGCGCGTACTGGCCGGGGTAGAGACGGACCTGCCAGGTGAACGACTCGGAGTAGCTGGTAGTACGCGAGTAGCCGGGGCTCACCTCCGCAGCGAACTCCCTGGCCGCCCCCTTGAGTGATCCGCCGATGTTGAGTCCGACGCTCCACTGGGTGGAGACAGTCTTCGACTGGCCCCACGCGTAGTTGCAGTCGATGGCGGCGGGGTTGCAGCGGTAGGCCGTGCCCTTCCACAGTTCCCGGTCGTACTGCTTGCCCCTCCAATCGATTCCCCCGTTGTAGGACTCGCCGTTGTGCCCAGGCGACCGCAGGGAGCCGTTCCAGTGGGTCCAGTGCTGATTCTCGACGTTGTAGTCCTTTGACCCGCTGAATGCCACGCAGCTGGCTGCGTTCGCGGTCCCCTGGAGGGCCAGGGTGGGCAGTACCGCGAAGCCGAGGGCAGCCAGGGCTCTGGCGCCCCAGCGTCCTCGGGTGGTGTTGATGATGGACACGAGATCTCCGTCCGCTCCGGTGAATAGGCTGGTCAGGCCTGGAGTCGCGTCATGTGTGAAGACGGTGGCGCTCCGCCGCCCGGCCAGTGGTGTCCGGCCGGTGCTGATCAGGATTGTTGGCGTCGCAGCCTTGTCACCGGAAGCTGGAAAGCCATCGACTTCCCCTTCGGATGTGTGCCGTTCACTCGTACCGGAACCCGCACACCGGCCATTCTGCCGAGCGCGCACGGGCGATGGTCCGGTCCGCCGGGACCTTGTGCGCAGTGGCACCCGATGGTTTTCCCTCACTCGGCGAGGCAATCTCATGAAGAGGCGCGGACATGACTGGCGATAACACTTTCCGAACGTGAAATTAGCGATATCTAAAAGGTGCCGAGCCGGACATAAGATCCACAGACATACACACACGCGTACATGCACCAGGCACAGAGCCAGACAGGACAGCGACGACGTGAGGAACTTCGTTGGCCGAACAGAGGAGTTGGCCCTCTTCGAACGGAAACTGTCCACGCTCTGCCAGGGGTACGGCAGTCTGCTGCTGATCACGGGCGTCCGGGGAATCGGCAAGAGCGCGCTGGCGCGCCAGGTGGGTGCACGCGCCGAACTGGTCGTGGATTGCGTTCGAGGGGCGGCCGACTCCTCCGAACCGGTGGCGCCGTTGTGGCCGTGGCGGCAGGCGCTGCGTCGACTGGCGGACGTACGCGGTCTCGATGCCGCAAGCCTCATGGGGCCCTTCTGCCCCGAGGCGGAGGGTGACGCCGCTGCCCGGGTCCCGCGTACGGCGGCGGCGGTGCGTACACACACGCACGGCGCCCCGCTGGCGGTGGTCCTGGAGGACCTTGACGCGTCGGACCCGTACACCCTGGCCGTAATCGAGGAACTCCTGCCGGAGTTGCACGAACTCCCCCTACTGCTGGTCGTCACCGCGACAGCGCGCCCCGGTGACGGTACGGAAGCATGGCTGCGGCTGTTGTCATGGAGTCGGCTGTTCGGCGTCACCCACCTCCATCTGAAGCCGCTCCCGGAGGAGTTGACGCTGTCACTCGTACGACACGAGCTGCCGCACACCGCTCCTGAAGAGCGGGCCCGCATCGCCGCCGCCAGCGGGGGCAACCCGGGTATCGCACATGTCCTGTGCCGGTGGAAGGAGCATGAGCGCCACCTCTCAGGCGGTGGTGCCAGTACGCCGAATCCGTACGCCGAGGCCCCGGAGGGGGCACCGCTCCGCAGCGCCATAGAGACGGCCGACCCACACGGATGTATCGCTGCTGTCGCGATACTTGGTGAGCCTTTGTGCGCCCGCGTGGTCGCCTTCACCCTACGAATTCCGCGCCGCGAGACCGCCCACATGCTGGAGGCCGCGACTGCTGCCGGGTTGCTGACCCGCAGCGGGACCGTCACCCCTCGCTACGACGTTTCCCATCCGCTGGTCGCGCAGGCCGCGCTCATCCTGGCGGGCCCGGAACGGACGGCATGGCTCCACCAGCGTGCGGCAGCGGCCCTGATCGCGATGCAGGACCCGGAGGGGCCGTCACCGACCGCCGCCGCGGTAGCCAGGCACCTGGTCGCAGCGGGCCGACTGGGAACTGACACAGCCCGCCAGTGTCTGCGGGCCGCCCGCTGGGAAGCCTCCCAGGGCCGTCTCACGGAGGCCGTCGCGCTGGCGTCGCGGGGCTTGGAATCGGGCCCTGATCCGGCCACACGGTGCGAACTGCTGATCGTGTCCGGACGCTGCGAGGCTAGGTCCGGGCTGCCGGCCCGGGGGCTTGTCATCCTCAGGGCAGCAGTGTCGGCCGCCTCACGCGCGGGAGATGGCGCGCTGTTCGCCGAGGCCGTCGTGGAACTGCTGGACGTTGCAGAGACCAGCGAGCCGGTGGACTCCGCCACGCGCCGTCTGGTGGCGCGAGGGCTGGAGAGATGTCCACCTGGGGCGACCGCCATGCGAGCGCGTCTGGAGGCGCACCAGGCCCGAACGATGCCCCCGGATGACAGCGGGGCGCAGCGCGCGGTTGCCGACCGTGCACTTCGCCTCGCCCTGCACAGCGGAGACCCAGAAGCCCTCGGCGCCGCGCTCACCGTCCGCATCGTGCACGCGACACCTCACGAGGTGGAGGAGTACGCGGACCTCACAGCAGAACTTCCTGGCCCGTCGGCGCTCGGCGCGCTGGCCTACGCGGCGATCGCAACCGGACACCGGGACGCTCTGGACACGGCCCGAAGGGAGTTCACCGCGCTGGAGGCCGCGACGCCGGACGCATCGGCCCGAGCCCACTTGGCGCTGCTCAGGGCGAGCTGCGCTCTACTGGACGGGGATGAGCCGGAAGTGCTGGCCGCGTTGCGGTCACTCGCGTCCGAGGCGCCTCCGCTCGCCTCGATCTACACCCCCGCGGTGGTTTGCGTGTGGCAGGCGCATACCGGCAGAACGCTGCTGCTCCCGCCGCCGGCGGAAGCGACACCACAGACGCCATGCCATTTCTCGCTGCTGGGTGAGGCGGTGCAGTGTCTGATCTCGGCCGAGCACGGCGGCCAGGACGAACTCCGGCGCCTGGCCGGGCTTGCCTCCCGGATGCCGGACCCGGGCAGCCTCCCCCTCGACCGCACTTGGTCGGCCTGGATGGCCATCCAGGCCAGGACCGGCGCACTGACCGGCGACGTGTCGCTGTGCCGGGCGGCAGTCGAGCACTTGGGCCCGTTCACCGGACAGTTCGTCGTCGTCGGCCAATCTCTGCCTCTGGGGCCGGTCGGCTGGTTCCTCGCCGAGCCACTGTGGCTCCTGGGTCGCAGTGAGGAGGCCATCGAAGCCAACGCGCGAGCCGAGTACCTCAGCCGGGCGCTGCGCAGCAGGGCCTGGACAGCGCACTGTCTCGTCCAGCGCGGTCGTCTGTTGCGCGGAAGTGACCCGGCCGCCGCAGCGAAGGCGCTGACGGAGGCAGTGGGCATCGCCCGGGACGAGTCGCTCAAACTCATCTCCGAGTCGGGCGGGCACATCCTGGGGCAGCTGGAGGCCGCGTCAGGGGCGACGGTGCCGCTTTCCGAAGCTCGCACCACGGGCGGAACACCCAATGCGTCGGCTTCATCGGCAGCCGATACAGACCTGGACCTGCCAGGACCCGGTCACCTACCGAGCCAGGCAGGCCGTCTCACTGCGGTTCTCGCTCCACGGGACATCAAGATCCTTTCGTTCGCCCGGTCCGGACTCACCAATGCCGAAATAGCCAAAGCCATGCACCTGAGCGTGCCCACCATTGAACGACGCTTGTCGAACATGTATCGCCAGCTCGGCGTACGCAACCGAGCACAGGCCGTGGGCATGATCGGCGACGGCCGGGCCGTTCCCTGAACCGTATCCGGATCCAATAGGGACGCGCCTCGGCCGGTGTAGTCCGGGGACGGCACCCCCTGAACGCGACCTGATCCCGCGTGCCGGGGCGGAGGACAGTGGCAGCCTGCCCCCGTCGGCTCGCCCCGCCCAGCACGCCCCTTCCGATGGCGGCGGGACTGCAGCACTCGGCTTCCGCTTCTGGCCCGAGCCCGCTGCGTAGTGCGCTACCTGGGCATTGATGTCGGCCGTGATTCGCTGTCCCGTCAAGCACCGGATGAGGTCCGTACGTCCGGGACCGCGTCTAAGGAGGCGACCCCACTCCGGGGATGTCGCCGGGGCCGTCATCGGCCGGAGAGCGGGGCGCGTTGCCGCAGCTTCCCGAAGAGTTGTTATTTCGCGTTGGCCGCCCCCGTCTTACATGCCGGAGGGACAACTCCTCTGTCGAAGCGAATCGGAATGACGGGAGGGCGCGAACTGTGCGCCATGCACACATCGGGCGGCGACATGCGGCGTCGAAACGGATACGCAAGCTCATCATGCTGGCCGGGGCGCTGGTCGGCTTGGTCGGGGGTGCCGTGGGTGGCGTGGCCGCCTGGGCGAGCCTCGGCTCGCAGACCGGGACGACTAGCACGGCCGTGACGGCGTCGGCATCGACCGTGGGCGCCCTGAAGCTGGCTTTCGTGCACCCGGGTATCGCCTTCAACAGCGCCGATCTCAAGCGGCTGAAGGCGAACCGGAACACCGCGCCGTGGAAGGCCGCGTACGAGTCCCTGCGGACGGACTCCCACTCCTCGCTCACTTACCCTGAGGAAGGCCCGTTCGCCCAGGTGGGACGGACCCCCGACGTCAACCTTTACAAGTACAAGAACGATATGACGGCCGTGTACCAGCTGGCTCTCATGTACTCCCTGACCGGGAAGGCCGCGTACGGCGCCAAGGCCACCGGCATCATGACCGACTGGTGCCGTACGCAGACCGCGTGGACGGGCGCGGAACCTTATCTCACCGCCGCCGATTATGTGATCCGCACGGTGGCCGGGGCCGACATCCTGCGCGGTACCTACCCCGGTTGGACCGACGCCGACACCGCCCTGTGCAAGAAGCACTTCGCTACCGTGTACTGGCCGCTGTGGAGCCTCAGCACCGGTGACCTGGGCGCCGGCACTCATGTGCGGTCCGCCAACCAGGGGGCCGACCAGCTCCAGGGCGCCATGGCGATCGCCGTGTTCAACGACGACCGGGCGAAGTTCAACGCGGTGGTGAACGCCTACCTGACAGACCCGGCTGGCGGCATCCGCAACTCCCTGCCCAACGGCCAGATCGGCGACACCGGCCGGGACCAGGGCCACGCCTTCGGGGAGTTGCTGCACCTGGCGTTCGTCGCCGAGGTCGCCTGGAAGCAGGGCGTCGACCTCTACGCGGCTGAGAACAACCGGCTGCTTGCCGCCAGCGAGTACTTCTCGAAGTACAACCTGGGCGGCAGCCCCGCCTTCATCCGCTCCGGCACTGGCTACGGCCTCTACTCGTCCATCGGCGGCGCCCGGTGGACCCCTGGCGCTGAGGGCCTCGAACTCATCCGGACGGCGTACGTCGTACGCAAGGGCCTGAAGGCGCCCTACACCACCAAACTCCTTGGCCAGCTGAACCAGACGCCGCAGAGCATGGTCTACCGCAGGGATGCGGACGCCTCCAAGGCGACCAAGCCGACAGGTGTCTGGTCAGCCCCGAAGACCACGGCCGCCACCGCCACCAGCCTGAAGAGCGCGGACATCGGAAGGGTCGGATCCACCGGAAGTGCTTCCTACTCCGGCGGCACCTGGACGCTGAAGAGCTCCGACCAGGGCCAGGACAAGGGCTACCACTACGCTTACAAGACCCTCACCGGCGACGGGACGATCGTCGCCCGCGTGACGGGCACAGGTACCGCGAAGGGCGGATCCACCGGCCTGATGCTACGCCGGAGCCTCGACGCGAGCGCCGCCACTCCGTACACCTACCTGCGGCTCACCGGCAGCGGCTACGCGCAGGCATTCTGGCGCCCCGGCGGCGGGGTCCTCAGCGGGAACTACATCAACTACCAGGACGTCCACGCGCCGTACTGGCTCAAGCTGGTCCGCCGCGGCAACTACGTCTACGGCTACACCTCACCGGACGGCACCAATTGGTCCCCTGCCCAGAACGTCATCTTCCCGGGCCTGTCGAAAACGGTGTACATCGGGCTCGCCACCACCTCCGGCGACACCTCCGTGCCGAACACCTCGACCTTCGACCATGTCGCCACCGGCAGCGCCTCCTCCTCCCTGGCAGCGGCACCATCGGCCCCCAAAGCGACCGCCTCCGGCGGCAAGGTCACCCTGAGCTGGCGCGCGGTCGACGAGGGCGTCTACTACAAGGTGCTGCGCGCCACCCGCAGTGGCGGCCCCTACAAGCTCGCCGCCGCCCGCGTGAGCGGCAACACATACAAGGACACCAAGGTCACGAATGGGACGAAGTACTACTACGTCATCCGCACCGCAAGCTTCGGCGGCCTGAGCAACAGCTCCCGCGCGACAGCGGCAACCCCCTGATCACGTCCGGGCAACGCTGAGCACCCGCCCGAGGGTTCCCTCTCTCCAAGGGAGCCCTCGAGGAGGGCGAGTCCCCTTCCACTACGCGCGCTCTGAGCTTGGGAGGCTGAGGTCTTCACTGTTCTGGCATGCTCAGCCTCGTCGTTGACCAGTTGAAGGTGGTCGGCGGTACCGGCACAATCGCTATGGGGCAGCGAAAACACGGCGAGACGTAACGCGACGAGCATGGCGCCATTGTCGCTTCAAGATCCTCGACTGTCGGCTTCCCGGGCCTGACGACCGCTGGTGCGCAAACCCCGACGCCTCGCTGCTTCAATGAACAGCCCGTCATTGTCCCGTTCATAGAGCCGGTGGAGTCAGGGGAAGATTGAGTTGTTGCTGCGCAACGACCACGACCAATTCGATTCTGCCCGTGCAGAGCTCGCCACCCGCGTAGACAGTGAGGGTCGCGCCTTCCGCCTTGGCCTTAGCATACAAGGCGCCGAGCTGGTCGTTCTCGGACGTAGATCGTGAGCTCTTTGGCGAGGCGTCGGCTGGAAGAGTAGTGGCCGTGGTGGTGACGCCCGCAGTCAAGGCGAAGGCGAGAGCCGTCGCCAGAGTTCGGCAGCGGGGCATCAAAGTGGCAGGCACGGGATTTCTCCCAGGCGAAGCGAACGAGGTTGGGAGACAGGATCTCCTGATCGCGAGTCTCGTCTGCCTGCTGGCCCGACCGTGAGGTGAGAGCCGGACGGCATGTGGTCATTCAGGGACTTCAGGACGCTGTTCGCCCACGACGACACCGATCGGCGTATCGGCTGAGTTGGCGTATATGCTCTCGTGGCGCAAACTGTACGTTGCGGTCATGTAGACGGATGGGGCGGTGCTGTTCCCCCCCCCGGCGTCCGCCGGACCAAACAACGTCCCGACCTCGGGGTCTCTTTCGAAACGGCTGAACCATGGCTGAGCACGACGTCGGTGCGCGTAGTCGGCGCCGGGTAGACGCGGACCGCAACCACCAGCGGATTCTCTCTGCTGCCTGCGATGCCCTCGTCGCGCATGGCACAGACGTTGCGTTGGACGACATTGCGCGACGGGCCGGCGTCGGCAACGCCACGGTCTACCGTCACTTTCCGGACCGCCGAGCGCTCCTCCATGAAGCCGCGTCGTCGGTCCTCCTTGTCCTGAAGGCCGAGGCGGAAGCCGCTGTCGCGAATGATTCCGATGCCTTCGGCGCATTGCGGTGCTACATCCACGGTGCGGCTGAACACCGCGTCGGTGCGCTCTACCCTGCGCTCTCCGACCTTGCGGCCGACGGCGATTCGGAGCTGGGCCTGGCACTCTGCCAATTGGTCGACGAGATTGGAGGAATGGTCGCCAGAGCACGCGAAGCGGGCCAACTGCGTGCAGACGTGGGCCTCGCCGACCTCGCGACCGCGGTCAGGCTGCTGACCAGGCCCATCCCTGACGCCGGCGCCGAAGACAGCCATTACGGCGAGGCAGCCATGCACCGTCACCTCGACCTGTTTCTGGACGGCTGTATGCCTAAGAGCGCCCGGCAGTAGGCGTCACTTCAAGCGCTTGGTGGTGGGGCGGCCGTCCCACCACCGGTAGCGCGGGGTCGCGCGGCGGATGAGCATACGCAGTGTGACGATCGCGGCGGACAGGTAGAGGTAGAAATCCGCGACACGGCTGCGCTTCTCGGTGCAGCGCCGCAGCTTGGCGAAGCCGTTCATCCACGCGGTACGTTGGGTCGGCCGCGTGGCGAGGTGCCTGTGGTCAGGTCCTTTTCCTCGCGGCCTCCCGCCGAACCGGACTTGACGGTTTCCCGATCATCCGGCTCTCCAGTGATCACGGCGTGAATGATCTGGCCGCTTGCGCCTCATGGATTCGGTCGTGGCAAGCGTCGCAGGCCACAACTGTCTTGCGGCGCCGGTCGAGCATGACGCGCGCCCAATCGGACGGCGGCCATCCGGCATGAGCGAGATCGGCAAGAGCACGAATGTGATGCACCTGGACATCACCGTTGCTCCCGCAGATCTCACAGGTGTCCGCCAAGAGCCGTGTGACCAGCTCTTTATGCGGATAGTCCACCCAGACCGGCCGGCGGTCGACTACTTTCGCCGACCGCTGCCGATAGAGGGGAATACCTCCGAACCGTGCCACCAGCGGCTTCCTGTTCTTCCGCTCGATGCGGGCCTCGAAGCAGACTCGTGGGCCCTTCTCGGTGTCGATTCTGGCCTTATGCTTGGCGGCCATCTTCGACACGCTCGAACGGTGCTTGGCCGCAAGGGTCTTGAGCATGGAAGTCTCCATGACCCATCGCAACCGGTGCAGCCGGGAGACATTCCCGGCGAGCAGGTAGTACTGGACGATGCCCCGATAGACGGCCCCGAACGTGGCAACGATCGCATGGTCGCTGCTGTTGACGAGTTCCTTTCGCTTCGCGGGATCACCGCGGGCGAGGTAGGGGGCACATTTGGCTTTGATCACGTCCTGGGGAACACGTAGGGCGACCTGGCCGTTGACCCGCCGGTAACGGCCGGTCTTCTTCGTGTCGTTGTGTTGGATCGCGATCTCATAGCCGAGGAACTTCGCTGCCTGGGTACGGGCATGAGTGATCAGAGTTTTCTCCTGGGAGAGCTCCAGCTTGAGTTCCTCGCGCAGGAACGCCGCCAGGCGTTGTTTGATCTGATCGGCCTCGGCTCGTGGTCCGGTGAAACCGAGGAGATGATCGTCTGCGTAGCGGACGTAACGCAGCCTCCGGTAGTGCGGATCATTCGGGTCCGCGCTCGGCAGACTGGTCATCCGCTGGCGCACGACACGAGCCAAAGGCCGGTCGCCGTGCTGACGGACTGTCCGCAGCAGACTCTGCAGCTCCAAATACGCCGGGTTTCGGGCCCGCCGTTCCCCTCGGGTGTACTCCGGAATCAGTACTGTCTCTACGAACTCGTCCAACTTGTGCAGGTAGATGTTGGACAGGATCGGGGAGGCCACTCCGCCTTGCGGTGCTCCGGAGAGCGTGGCTCCCCACTTCCAGTCCTCCAGATATCCGGCTGTCAGCATGTTCCGCACCAGCCGCAGAAACCGCTGGTCATGTATCTTTTCGCCGAGGATCGCCAGGAGAACCTGGTGGTCCAAACTGCCGAAACAGTCAGCGATGTCGCCCTCGATGAACCAGGCCGTCCCGGTCCAGGTGTGTCCCACTTCCCGCAAAGCGGTGTGGCATCCACGACGAGGGCGAAATCCGTGAGAGCGATCGGAGAACGTCGGCTCGTAATACGCCTCCATCAGGAGGCGAACCACCTCGCCCACGAGTTTGTCCGACCATGTCGGTAGTCCTAACGGACGCGTCTTCCCATGCTTCTTCGGGATATGGACGCGCCGGACCGGGCGGAAGCGGTAACGCTCGTGACGCATCGCCTCAATAATCCGGCTGATCTTCCGCTGGGACATGCCGTCCACGGTTTCCGGCGTGACCCCGGGCGTCATCGCGCCATGGTTGGCGTAGATGCGCCCGTAGGCCAACAGATACAACTGCGGGTTGAACAGCTGTCGATACAGTTCACTGCACGGCAGGCCGCGCCTGCCGCGTTCACGCAGGACACCCAGCACCGTTGCGGCGCTCTGCATTTCGCATACCTCCCGAGTCTCGGGTGTCCGAACCACCTGGCCCCCTTCGCCCTGCGGACGGCTTTCCCGCCCTCCCTGGCCGGGCGTTGCTCCGGCGACTACTACGGGGCCTCCGTCGCCATAGGACTCGCGTCCCGTAGGCGATCCCACGTTCGTCTCTGCTGTACGTCATAGCGCGACGTAGGCGTCCCACTCATCTCCTTGAATGCCCTCATTGGGCATCGCTCCGTGAACCGGAAGTTGCCCCCGCCAAGCCAAAAGAAGCAAGGGCAGATCACGACGTCGGTTTCAGCTGTCTTTCCGACGGATGGGAACTTGCATCTGCTGGAGATTGGGCTTCAAACAATTCAGTCTTCGCCATATCGCGCGGGCCGCCCAGTGCACCGTCTCTGACAACTGGGCCCGGTCACTGGTTTTCTGACAGGCTATTGTCCCCTTCTACCTTTCG
Organism: Streptomyces sp. GbtcB7; assembly: GCF_019091445.1. Taxonomy (NCBI): domain Bacteria; kingdom Bacillati; phylum Actinomycetota; class Actinomycetes; order Kitasatosporales; family Streptomycetaceae; genus Streptomyces; species Streptomyces sp. GbtcB7. The sequence goes on along the minus strand of NZ_JAGXJM010000064.1, from coordinate 17,078 downwards.
GCTCCAGGTAAGTCATTGACCCAGGAACCTCCTTCCGAGTTCCGCCCGGATAATCCGGGGATACAAACAGAGCGCCTCGTGGCGCACTGGCTCCGTTCCACCACCCACCTCCTGCCGGCCTGGATCGGGGCGGGGACGCCCTTGCGGGCGATCTCGCCGGTGAAGCCCAACTCCCGGAGGGGACAACGGGACTTGTCGCTGTCGTAGCCGCGGTCCAGGTTCACGTTGATTTGGTCGGGAAGCCCGCCGACCTGCTCGTCGGCGGCCTTGAGGGTGGGCACGAGCAAGCGGGGAGTCGTGGCGGTTGGCCCCAGCCGAGACGATGCCGAGCGGGACGCCGGTGGCCTCGGTGGCCACCGAGCGCTTCAGGCCCTGTTTGCCCCGGTCCACCGGGGAGCGCCCGGCGGCCTCGCCGCCGCACGGGGCCTTGGTGATGCAGCCGTACACGGACAGCTCGTCGAGCTCCAAGCCGATCATGCGTCGTACGCTTGCAGGGCGAGCGCGTGGATCTGCTCGGCTATTCCCAGCTGGGCCCAGTACTTGACGCGGCGTCGAATGGTGCGGTCCGAGCAGCCGGGACTGGCGATGCGTTCGTAGCCGGAGCCGTGCACCAGCGCGGCGATGACATGCTCGAAAACCCGGTCGGGTATGCGCGGGTTGTGGCAGCCCAGCGGGTGTGTGTCCACATGCTCAGGTAGCAGCGCCGCGAACTGGTCCCACAAGGGTTCGAGCAGGCAGGACGGCAGGACGGGCACGAGATCTCCGGGAGGGGATGACGCCGACATGTGGTGCCGCCGCTCTCGTCCCGTCCAGCGTTGCTGATGCGACCGGGGCTGCTGGGCTGGGGTCAGCGCGGGTGGAGTTGCCCGGCGGCGGGGACATCGAGGACGAAGATGTGGCCGATGTTCGCGTCTGCGTAGCCGTAGTCGACGTTTTTCACCCGGAGTTGTTGCGGGGTGGCTTCGACGATCTGGACGGCGATGGGGTCCGGGCGGCCGGGCAGGGACAGCAGCCAGTCCTGGGCCAGGTAGCTCAGCCCCATGCGGTCAAGGCACTGGCGGGCGTGATGCTCGTTGGTGGGTGCGCCGAGCGGGTGGCCGAAGATGGTGACCGGGGTGAACAGAAGCGGGTTGTCGTCGACCGGGCGCAGGTAGCCGAGGAGTTCGCTGTCCTCACGGCGGTGGTGGCGGGCCCAGTGGGCGGGGATCACGGCGGATGCTCCAATGGGTGTGCGGCGATGCCGCATCGCGTGGACAGGGCATCGCCGGGTAGTGGATCAGATCGGGTGGAAGATGTCCGAGCTGGGGGTCTGCAGCCCCTCCAGCTGCCGGTGGCCCGGTCAGCTCAGGCGGGCGTCCGCGTAGGCGGCCATCGCGTCCCGCTGGTAGGCGGCGAGCCCGTCAGCGACCTGGTCGTAGGCCGCGCGCCACTGCGGATCGTCGACATACGTCTGCCCGAGGGCTTTGAACGCGGCCGCGTTCGGGGTCCACATCCGGCAGATGCCCCGGTAGTGGGCATCGATCTCAGCCTGCACTGCCGGGTCGGTCGCCGGCGTGCCGGATGCCGCGAACTCGGCCATGCGGACCATTGCCGCGGTCGCCTCCCGCTGCAGCCGCGCCTGGTCCTCGTCGGTGAGCGTGCCGGCGAACTGCCTCGACTGCTCCACCTCGTCAGACCACTGCTCGCGGGCGGCCGCCTCGTGTCGGGCGGCATCGAAGCCCTCGAAGAGGTTCTTCGGCCTGCTGATCTTCGCCATGTCGTGGGTGTCCTTGTCTTCCTCAAGTTCAGCGATGGTGCGGCCGACTGTGGCGGCCAGCACATCCAGCCGCTCCCGCTCCGCCAGCAGCCTCCGGTGGTGCTCCCGCAGCGCGGCCACCTGGTCGACCTGGCGCTCCAGGACCGCTGCTATCTCGCGCAGTCCCAGACCGAGTTCCCGCATCAGCAGGATCTGCTGCAGCCGCAGCAGCTCTGCCTCCTCGTAGTAGCGGTGGCCATTGCTCCCGATGTGCGCAGGAACAAGCAGCCCGATCCCGTCGTAGTGCCGCAGCGTCCGGGACGTCACCCCGGACATCCGGGCCACGTCCGCGATGGACCAGGCCATAGCCGTGCCCTTCATCGCCGGGCCGGTCTCTCCGGCCACACCAATGACCGTAGGAGTTGACGTAGCGGAAAGCGCAAGAGACCCGGTACGCATCGCTCTCACCACGCTCAGTAAGCGCGACAGGTCCGCCGCTCGCATGAACCACTAATCACCAACAGTCGCTGTTCGAACCACCTACTGCCGGGCTCTCTATGGGGCCGGAGCGTTGATCCAGTGGACTGACGGAGCGCCCAATGCTGCGGCCGTATCTCTTCCTTGCCTGCGCCTCTCTTGTCCCTGGTAGCCCTGCTCGGCTGTAGAAGGCGGCGCGGGCGCGGACCAGCCGCCGTACTGCGGGCAGGTCCGAGTCAGGAGCGTTGCTGTTCGCGGAACGCGCCGGGTGTCATGCCAGTGTGGCGTGTGAAGAACTTGCCGAAGTTGGTGGCCTCAGTGAAGCCCAGGTGTCGTGCGATGAGGGCGATGGGGTCGTCGGTGTGTGCGAGCAGCCGCTTGGCCTGCAGGGTCACACGGCTGTCAATGACGTACTTGACCGGGTGGCCCGTGGCGGTCAGGCAGGCGCGGGTGAGGCTTTTGACGGTGTAGCCGAGCCGGTCCGCGTAGTCCTCGGCGCGCCGCGTGTGGGCGTACGACCGCTCTAGTTCGGCGTGGAATCGAGTGAAGACATCGCTGCTGGCGGTGGTCGGAGCGAGGGCGTCGCCAGTCGGCAGGCGGTCGATCTCCAGGAGCAGCGCGGCCAGCAGGTGCTGGGCGATCTCGGCATTCGCCTGGTCTGCCGGGCGGGCGCACTCGGCGCCGATCTGCTCGAACAGTGCGCCAACAGCGGCCAGGTCCGCGTCGTGAAGCTGCCAGCGGGCGGGGCCGAACCAGTCGGCGATCATGCGATACGCGGCGCTGAATTGGGGAGGGAACGTCGTGGTGAACAGCAACTGCCCACCGTCGAGTCTGGGTTGGAGTCCAAAGCTCTGTACCTGGCCGGGGCGTACCCACAGCAGAGTTCCGGGGCGGCACGGATGGGCGACGAAGTCGATCAGATGCTCGCCCCTTCCGGCAGTGATCAGGAAGAGCGCGTGAAAGTCGGTGCGGTGCGGGCGCGACAGCTGCCGCCCGGGCACACGGCTGACAATCTCGGCCAGAGTCGTGGCCTCGATGCCCAGCTGAGGACGGTGCGGTGGGTGAAAGCCGAACTCGGCAATCTCACCATGTCCGGGATTAACCATGAGAGGTCTCCAGATCACCTCGTGGAAGTACGTGATGCCGGGCCATCCTCGATGGTGAAGACCAGGGATGTCGCCGCTTTACCTTGGAGGATGAGTCTGATGAAGGGTACCGTCACCGTTATCGAGAAGGGCGACGTGCGGGTGCACAGCTATATGGCGCCCGACGACAGTCTGAATGTGACCACCCAGCTGATCGAGACGGCGGCCTGCGTGATCGCGGTCGACGCCCAGTACGCGTTGGCCTATGCCGATGAGGTCGCTGAGTACGTCGCGGGCCTCGGTAAGCCCCTGCAGCGAGTGATCATCACGCACGCGCACCCCGACCACTTCCACGGCGCGGGCCGGTTGGGAGCGCCCGTCCACGCCCTTGCCGCCGTCCGCGACGCGATTGCCGCGCAGGGCGACGGCCAGGACCCGAGCGGCGCGGTCATTCCGGCCTCCGAGGTGATCCCCACAGTGGTGATCACGCCCGGCACGGAGCTGATCGACGGGATCACTCTCGTCTATGAAGCGGTCTCCGGCGGCGAAGCCGCCGACGAACTCGTCATCAAGCTTCCTGACCACGGTGTACTCGTCGCTCAGGACCTCGTCTACCACCACGCTCACCTGTTCCTGGGGCAGAACGACATCGATGGCTGGGAGGCCACGACGCGTAGGCTTGCCTCCGATGACGCCTACGACACCATCCTCGCTGGGCACGGGTTGCCGGCCGGTCGCGAGGTGTTCGGCGAGATGCTGGAGTACCTGGCCGCCGCGCGCGAACTGCTGGGCGACGACGGCGAGGCGTACAAGAAGGCGATCGTCGAGCGATTCCCGAGCTACGGCAGCCCGTTCCTGATCGACATCGGCAACCAGTACCTCTTCGGTGGACAGGAGCAGTGACGGCGATGAGCAGGGTTGTGGTCTTCGGCGCGGCGGGAAAGGCCGGCTCGCGCATCGTGACCGAGGCCGCCTCACGCGGTCATCAGGTCATCGCGGTGGCCCGTGAGGGGAGAAGCCTCGGCGATCTTCCTCGCGGAGCCTCCACCGTAGTCGCTGACGTGACCGACCAGGAGAGCGTGTCCGTGCTGGCCAAGAACGCGGACGTGCTGGTGCTTGCCGTCGGAGGGCCCGACCAGAAGGTCTACACCGATGCTGTCGCCGCCGTGACTCAGGCCGTCGCGGCCCTCGGCCCCGACGGACCACGCATCATCCACATGGGCGGCGGCGCCAGCCTGCTCAACGAGCACGGAGTCCGCTTCTACGACACGGACTCCTTTCCTGCCGAGTACCGCCCCTACGCCGCAGGCCAGATCGCGGCCCTGGACTCTTACCAGGGCTCCAGCGGCGTCACCTGGACCTATCTCTCCCCGCCACCGCTCCACTTCGCGCCCGGGCAGCGCACGGGGACCTACCGTACGGGGCTCGACCAGCCGGTGGTTGGTGCGGACGGCCAGGCGCGGATCTCCTACGAGGACTTCGCCATGGCACTCGTCGACGAGATCGAGCAGCCCAAGCATCTCAACCACCGGTTCACCGTCGGATACTGACCGAACTGCGTTGCCCTTGCCTTAGCGCCCGGTACCGGCACCACAACTTCGTTGTCGTTCGTGTAGAGACGGGCTCCGGGGTGGAAGGTGACACCGCCGCAGTGTCAGCGGTCATACATTTCACGTGACCGTCGACATCGGCATCTTTCAGACGAGCAGTGGTTGGTGCTGGAGCCGTTGTTGCCTACGGCGGTGGTGGGCCGTCCGGCTCGCAACCAAGTGCCGGCGCTGACGGGAGCGGACCGGTGCCCCGCGGCGGGATCCGCCAACCAGGTAGTAAGACTCCGTTGGAAGCTGTTGTCTATCGGACGGGATCGCTGCGTTCGCGCTGGTCGGGCGTGGGACCGGTGATTCGGTGGGAGTGGTGGCCAGTCGGCTTGCCGCTCCCCTGGGGGTCGTCGATGCCGTCGGTGGTTGGTGTCGACGGCCAGAACCAGGCAATTCCCCACGATCTACATGATCAGCTTCACGTAATTCCCCATCCTTGCGATTACGACTCCCCATGGGGACGGCGAATTCGTTGGTGTGTACTAGGCAGGCCATGACCGGCCTCTACGATCATCCGATGCGCCAGCCCGCCGCAGAGTCGTACTGGAACACCAACGTTGCCCGGCACCCGGGCATCCTCCGGTCTGTTCCTGACGGGTGCGGCGATGCCCTGGACGTTGGCTGCGGGGACGGGCTGCTGGCGCGGAAGCTCGCCGGGCGGGCGAAACACGTCACTGGGATCGACAAGTCGCTGGACATGATCGCCCGTGCACGCGAGTCCGCTGCCGGCGACCCGCAACTCACCTTCGTCGAGGGAGACTTCCTCACCGCGGAACTTCCCGGTGCGGAGTACGACTTAGTCTGCTCGGTGACCACGATCCATCACATGGACTTCGAGGCGGCACTCGTCCGCATGCGTGAGCTGCTGCGGCCTGGCGGCACGCTGGTGGTGGTCGGTCTGGCCCGCGAGGCGAGCGTGACGGAGTGGGCGGCGTTTATCGCAGCTTCCCCGATCGTGCAGATCACGAAGATGCTGCATCGCGCGCGCGACCCGCAGGGCATGCCGGTCACCGCCCCGCAGATGAGCTATGGGCAGGTGCGGGCAGCTGTCCGGCTGCTGCTGCCCGGCGTGCGCTACCGCCGGCATCTGCTGCGCCGGTACTCGCTGACCTGGGAGAAACCCGCCCGCTGATCCATCATTGATGACGGTTTTCCCCGCCCTGGGCGTTTTGAATGTCACGTGATCCTCTATGCCGTTTCCTCCTGAATCTCTATGGGTAGCGCGGAGTCCGGGACCGAGGGACCTGGTTGTCGCGGAGCTGTCCGTGTTCCTCGCCCCGTGCTTCGGCAGGCCGATGGGCAGCCCGGCTGGCAAGGAGAACGTTCGTCGTGGTCGACATCACCGAGATCTACGTCCACTGGTACGCGGGCCGCTCGAAGAGCGCGATGGCCGCGTCGCTGGGGGTGGACCGCAAAACGGTCAGGAAGTACCTGGCGCCGACGGAGGCATCCGGGATCACCCTGGGCGGCCCGCCGATGAGCGAGGCCGACTGGGCCGGGCTGATCGAGGGGTGGTTCCCCGGCCTCGTCGACAGGAGACTGCGGCAGGTCACATGGTCCGACATCGACGAACACTGCGACTACATCAAGGACTTGCTGGGAACGGTGACGGTCTCCACGATCCACCAGCGACTGCGGGACGAGCACAAACTGAAGGTGTCGGTCTCCTCGTTCCGCCGCTGGGTGCACGCCACACTGCCCGACGAGGTGAGCCGCTCACAGGTCACCGTCCTGCGCGACGAGGTCGAGCCGGGCGAGGAGGCCCAGATCGACTACGGCTTCCTGGGTCAGTGGACCAACCCCCGCACCGGAAAACGGCACCGCGTCTGGGCGTTCGTGATGGTGCTGCCCTGCTCACGGCACATGTTCGTCCGCCCGGTCCTGAACCTGGACCAGCACGCGTGGACCGAGGCGCACGTCGCGGCCTTCCGCATATCAGAGGCGTCCCGCGCCGTCTGGTGCCCGACAACCTGAAGACCGGCGTCGACGAGCCCGACCTCTACGACCCGAAAATCAACAAAGCGTATGCCGAACTCGCCACCCATTACGGGGCGTTGGTGGATCCGGCGAGAGCCTTGAAGCCGAAGGGCAAGCCCAGGGTGGAGCGGCCCATGCCCTAGGTTCGCGACTCGTTCTGGCGTGGGCGGGAGTTCACCCCGATCGAGCACATGCAGACCGAGGCCGTCACCTGGGCCCAGCAGGTCGCCGGGCGCCGGCAGTGCCGGCCACTGGGCGGGGTGGCGCCGATGGCCTTGTTCGGCGCCGTTGAGGCCGCCGCCCTGCTGCCGCTGCCGCCCACCCCGTTCACGCTGGCCCGCTGGTCGACGGCCACCGTCGGCCCGGACATCATCAAGGTCGGCCGCACCCTCTACTCCGTGCCCTGGAAACTGATCGGCCGCAAGGTCGACGTCCGCTCCACCGCCACCATGGTGCAGGTCTTCCTCGACGGCGACCTGGTCAAGACCCACGCGGCACTTGACCAGGGAAAACGCACCGACAGGAGCGACTACCCGCCGGAGAAGATCGCCTTCCAGATGAAGACCCCCGTCTGGTGCCGCACCCAGGCATCCGAGATCGGTGACGCCTGCCGCGAGGTCGTCGACCAGCTCTTGGAGGTCAACGCGCTCTACCGGCTCCGTGCCGCCCAGGGGGTTCTCGGGCTGCGGAAGAAGTGCGCGAGTCATCAAGTCCCTGCGGCTGTCGGGGATGCTGGAGACCCTCGATGCCCGCCTCGCCCAGGCCCACGGCGGCGAACTCGGCCACCTCGACTTCCTTCAGGGAGTCGACGGGCTGCGGGAGGAAGCCGCACGCCTCCCACGGGATCGCCGCCCCTATGCCCGACCATCGAAAGCGCAGTCCTCAAGTCCGGAAGGGCGATGGCTTCTCAGGGGATGACCGTCTGTGGGGCCGTCGTAGTGCAGGTCGCGGCAGTGAGTTCTGCGCCAGCTTGTTGGTACGCCGCGCGGAGCACTGGAGCGATCGGAGCGCTGCCATGGCCTGGCTCCGCCCAGTAGCGGACGACGGCGGAAGCGGTGTCAAGCAGGCGGCCGCAGCCGCTCGAGCGCAGACGTATCGGAAGAACGTGCTCACCGAGATGCCAGAGCGCTCGGCGATCGCCTCGACCGTCGTCTTCTCGCGCTCGTCGCCGTCCTCGTCGCCGTTCCCCATCGAACAGTGCCGTCGCTTCTGGATGGGTCCGTGCTCATTGATGAGCCCGTCGGCGTTGCGCCGCTGTGAGGCGCCGGGTCTGGTCGAGGCTCATGGGCCCCTCCGTGATGGCTTCCATCTCAATTTGACTATACTGCCATTCTGGGCTGACATTCATATAGCTGACTGTGTCAGTCGATTGACAGAGCGTTGAACCTCGGGAGGTTTTCAAGATGGCAAGCGATGCACCCGTGCTTGTGGTCGGTGGCACCGGCGCTCTCGGTGCCCAGGTCGTCTCTGCGCTTCTTGCCAGAGATCTTCCGGTGCGCGCTCTGGTGCGGCCGGCATCCAACGCTGAGCGTCTGGAGCAGGCCGGAGTGCAGATTGTGCGTGGCGACCTGATGGACCCGGCGTCCTTGGTGCGCGCGATCGACGGCGCCGATTCCGTGGTCACCTCGGCGGCCGGGTATACCCGCCACACGAAGGGCGATGATGGAGACATCGACACGATCGGCAATCGCAACCTTGTCGACGCAGCGAGCCAGGTCGGTGTCCGACGCTTCGTTCTGACCAGCGTCCTCACTTGCGACCAGGCCGTGGACGTTCCGCACTTCTGGCACAAGAAGCTCGTCGAGGATCGACTTGCTGAGAAGCGTGTTCCCTTCGTTTCCCTGCGTCCGGGGGCATTTCTCGACTCCTTGGTCAAGAGCGCGGACCTCAGCAAGGGGCGGCTGAACTGGGTCGGCAACCCGGACGCTGAATTCACCTGTGTCCTGAGTGCCGATGTCGCAGACGCCCTTGCCCTCGCCGTCGATGCGCCAGGCGTCGACGGCGAGATTCTCGACCTCGGCTGGGATCAGCCGGTGACTATGAACGGCCTCGCGAGGATCTTGGCGGAGCAGTCGGGTCAGGCGTTCGCTGTGCGCACCATCCCAGCGGGTCTGGTCAATGGCGCGGACTGGGTGCTCGGGAGGTTCAAACCGAGGATCAAGGACGTGGCGGCCATGCTGCGGTACATCAACTCGGGGCGATACGTGGCCGACACCACGCGTCAGGGTGTGGTCTTCGGCGCTGTACCCACGGCGGAGGAGGCCGTTTCTGGATTCTTGAAGAAGATGACGGCCCGCTGACGCTGGGTTCGTCAAAGGACATACGTGTATCGCCGTCGGTGTGTGTGGGTGGGGCGGGTCTGCCCCAGATCCATTGGTTGGCACGGGAGTTGGGCTGCTCGGTCAGAGTCGCGGTGGCCTGGTCGATGTCATCGCTGTCGGTCAATGACCGGTCGGCGAGGGCGGCCTTGCGGAAGATGCGCCACCAGCCTTCCGGCGGGTTCAGCCAGTGCACGCCGACGGGGATGAAGGCGTGATGGATATGCGGGGGGCCTCGAGCCCGGTCCGGGTGGACGGGCTGTTGTGCTGGACCGCTTCCCGTCGAGTTCGCGGTACAGCCCGCCGGGGTCCGACCGGTGATGCCGTACACCGCTCGTAAGGTATCCCCCAGACATGGCCGGTCCGATCGGGCGTCACACCGCCAGCAGGTCGTCCAGCGAGCCCCGGCCAGTCGGCTCCGCGGTGGCGACCGGGCTCTCCTCCGCGGCGGCATACCGGCCGAGGTCAGCCCCGATTCGCAGTTGCCGTTGAAACGGTGCACGCGTGGTGTCGTGGTCCCACCGGGGGAGCGGTGGGACCACGACGGTGGATGCAACGGCCCGGCGCATCCGCTCGATCGTTTCGTCAGACGAGGGTGACCTCGACCGGTAGCTTCTTGATCCCGTTGACGAAGTTCGAGCGCACTCGGGGGACGTCCCCGGTCAGCCGGATGTCGGCGAGGCGCGGGATCAGCTCCTCGAACATGATCCGGATCTCGGTGCGGGCCAGCAGATTGCCCAGGCACAGGTGCGGACTGCCCTTGCCGAAGGTGACGTGGTCGTTGTCCGTGCGGGCGACGTCGAAGTCGTACGGATTGCCGAAGACGGCCTCGTCACGGTTGCCGGAGGCGTACCACATGACGACCTTGTCGCCCTGCTTGATCTGCTTGCCGCCCGGCTCGACGTCGCGGGTCGCGGTGCGCCGGAAGTGGTAGACGGGGGAGGCCCAGCGCAGGAACTCCTCGACCGCGCCGGGGATGAGCGACGGGTCGGCCCGGAGGCGGGCGAGCTGCTCGGGGTGCTGGAGGAGGGCCAGCATGGAGTGGGTGATGGTGTGCCGGGTGGTTTCGTTGCCGGCGACCACCAGGAGCAGGAAGTAGTTGTCGAAGTCCTGCGCTGACAGCGGGACACCGTCGCGCGGGGTGGTGTTGACGAGTTTGGAGACCAGGTCCGTGCCCTCGCCGCCGCGCCGTTACCGGGCCAGTTCCCGTCCGTACTCGAAGACTTCGAGCGAGGCGGGGGACTGGAAGGGCAGGTCGCGGTACTTCTCGCTCTCCGCGCTGTGCAGCAGTACGTCGGCGTAGTCGGGGTCGGTGTTGCCGATGATCCGGTTGCCCCAGTCGATGAGCTGCTGGTTGTCCTCGGGCGGTACGTCGAGCAGTCGGGCCAGGACGTTGATGGGGAAGTCGGCGGAGACATCGGCGACGAAGTCGAAAGTGCCCTTCCGGTCGGTGCTCTTCGCGGCGACCGTGGCATACCGCCGCAGCCGGGGCTCCGCCGCCCACCCGATCGCCGTCGGCGTACCTGGCCGTGGCGCGCCGCCGACTGCTCCGATCTGGAGCCCGGATCGACGGGCGTACTCTCCCCTGGCGCGGGGCCCCAGAGAGGCGCCGAGGCGGCCCGAAGCCGGGCAGCTGCCGGATGATCGGCGATCCGCTGGAGCCGGCCACCGACGGTCCCTGTGAGGCGGGGGCTGTGCCGCCTCGGCATGTGCAGTGTCCGGCTGGCCTGGCAGGTCGGCCGAAATCCGCGATACCCCGCTGACCGGCGCGTTGAAGTCCCCCTATACGACTGTAAGTTGTTGCGGAAACTTGCTGAATATCTTTGCTTGAACCCTTGACGATGTGTCGGGCGCGGGGGGATCGTCTTCCTCGCGCACCCGGCGGCCGCCTCCCCGCGGACGGCGGGTCGTGGCACACGCAGTCGGTGCCACGGCGTCCGCGCGGATACTGGCCACCTTCCGGACGGGGCGTCTGGGAAACCGGCAGGTATCGCTCGCGCGGTGGCACCGGTGGAACCGAGGAGCTGTCATTCCCCGAATCCGCCCGGACCAGTGCGTGCCCGCCGGTGGCCGCTGACCCTGCCCGCGCTTGGGCATGGCCACGCTTGCAGGCATGCCCACATCCACCACATACCGGGAGCCGTACACTCATGAGTTCACCCCATAGAGCCGACACCCCACCACCCGCGCTCCGAACCCGCCGCCTGCGCATCGGGTTGCTCACCGCCGGTGCCATGCTGGTCGGCAGCCTGCTGCCGCTCGGCCTCCACGGCAGTGCGCAGGCCGCCACCGCACCCAACGGCGGTGATGTGATCGCCAACCTCTTCCAGTGGAACTGGAAGTCCGTGGCCAACGAGTGCACCACGGTGCCCGGCCCCAAGGGCTACGGCGCCGTCCAGGTCGCCCCGCCCCAGGACTCCATCAAGCTGAGCGGCGCCCACCCCTGGTGGGAGGTCTTCCAGCCGGTCTCGTACAAGCTGAACAGCCGCATGGGCACGGAGGCCCAGTTCAAGGACATGGTCGCGGCCTGCCACAGCGCCGGGGTGAAGGTCTACGCCGACGCCGTGATCAACCACATGGCGGGCTCGAACCAGACCAGCACGAACTCCTACGGCGACGCCTCGTTCAACCCGGCCAATTACACCTACAACGACGTCCCCTACAGCCGGTCCGACTTCCACTTCTCACCGCCGTGCCCCAACTCCAATCTGGGCATCAACGACTGGAACAACGTCACCCAGGTCCAGGAGTGCCAGCTGCTGTCCCTGTCCGACCTGTACACCGAAAGCGACTACGTCCGCGGAAAGATCGCCGGCTATCTCAACACCATGATCGACGTCGGCGTGGACGGCTTCCGCGTCGACGCGGCCAAGCACATCGCACAAGCCGACATGGCCAACATCATCTCCCGCCTGCACAACACCACGTGGAACGCCCGCCCGTACGTCTACCAGGAGGTATTCCCGGGCAGCAGCGGTCAGCTCGCCCCGTCCGCCTTCGAATCCAATGGCAGCGTGCTGGAGTTCACCTACGCGTACAAGCTCAAGGACCAGTTCAACGGGAACATCGCCAACCTGAAGACGTTCGGCCAGAGCTGGGGCCTGGAGCCGAGCGACAAGTCGGCGGTCATGGTCACCAACCACGACCTGGAGCGCGACAAGACCACGATCACCTACACCGACGGCGCGAAGTACACCCTGGCGCACATCTTCGAACTCGCCTGGAACTACGGCACCCCGCAGGTCTACGCCGGCTTCGCCTTCGCCAACCGCGACGACTCACCGCCCGCCGACGCGGGCGGCTATGTCACCGACACCAACTGCTCCACCAGCTGGGTGTGCACGGACCGTAACCAGGGCATCGCCAACATGGTCGGCTGGCACAACGCCACCAAGGGCCAGCAGGTCGCCAACTGGTGGGACAACGGCAACAACGCCATCGCCTTCAGTCGCGGCGACAAGGGCTGGGTCGCCCTCAACAACAGCTCTTCCGACGTCACCCAGACGTTCACCACTGGCCTGGCCCCCGGTACGTACTGCGATGTCATCCATGGCGATGCCACCGGCACCGCCTGCACCGGGCCGACGGTGACCGTGGACAGCGCCGGCAAGGCCACCGCCACAGTCAAGGCTCACGACGCTCTCGCTCTCTACGCACTCGGCACGCCATGCACCACGGACTGCCCCACCAATCCGCCGACCACCCCGCCCACCAACGCGACCGTCTCGGAGACCTTCAACGAGACCCGGCAGACGGTCTGGGGCGAGAACGTCTTTCTGGCCGGCTCGCTGCCCCAGCTCGGCAACTGGGCACCTGCCGACGCCATCCCGCTCTCCTCGGCCGGCTACCCCACCTGGAGTGCCGCCGTCGACCTGCCCGCAAACACGGCCTTCGAGTACAAGTACATCGTCAAGGACAGTGCGGGCAAGGTCACTTGGGAATCCGGTGCCAATCACACTGCCAGCACCGGTTCGAGCAACGGCACCCTCAACGACACCTGGAACGGCAGCGGCAGCACAAAGCAGGTGAGCGTCAACTTCAGCGAGAACAAGACGACGGTCTTGGGTCAGAACGTGTACGTCGTCGGCTCGATCCCCCAGCTCGGCAACTGGGCGCCCGGTTCCGCGGTCGCCCTGTCCTCGGCCAACTACCCCAACTGGACCGGCACCGTCGCGATCCCCGGCAATACGGCCTTCGAGTACAAGTACATCGTCAAGGACAGTGCGGGCAACGTCACTTGGGAATCGGGCACCAACCGCACATACACCACGGGTGCTTCCGGCTCAGTCAACCTCAACGACACCTGGAAATAGCACTTCTGCGCCAGCCGACCGTCAGGGAGTTCGTCCAGCGGACCCGCGAAGAAATCAGAGTCGGTTGTGTGAGCTGAGTGGCTGTTGGTCGCGGGGTGTTCGGCGCATACGAGCAGGGCCTCCTGAACAGCTCGACGGTGTCGAATCACCGAGCAACACCAGGAGGCCCTGGTGCGGCAGTGCTCCGTGTCGAGGGCTGGGCAGTCCAGGCAATCACGCGGGAGTGTGACTGCCTGGCTCACCGGTTCGGAAACGCTGCCGCCCGGATGCGCGAGCGCCGGTACTCGACCTGCCGGACGCGGAGTGGGCCGATGCCCGGCCGTTGTTGCCGGTGCCGGGCTGGCGGTGGCGATGCGCTGGTGTCGGTTCACGCTTCCTCCCGGATGCGGGACAGGAGCGCAGATCGCCGCGAATCGATTCACGCAGGTCCCGATCCCTCGAACCGGTGGCGCATGAAAGGAGTTTGCGCATTGAAAGCATTCGGTTGCCAAAGACTGCATCCAAGCCCGACCTCGTTTCCGCGAGTGGCGTCCTCGTGTGGACCGTCGCCCGGGGCCGCTCCCGTCACGCAGAACAGGCACGGGAACGCCAATGATTGCTCGATGTGGTGCAATACGGATGTTTGAGGTGAGCGACTGATCCTAAACCAGCGTAATTCGGTCGCAGTGCGCTGGCGGTGTTGTTGCGTATGCGACAGCGTCGTCGCCTCATTCAATGAGCCCAGGTACCCCCAGCGGCTCGTGTCGCAGTTTCCTGCCCTTCGGCCGACGGGGGCCGGCAACGATTCGCGTATCTCGCGCCGCGGAGCGGGAGGATCGCACAGACGAGGCTTCGCCCCGCGCCTCCGAGCCCGCTTTGACCGTCCGCGCATCGACTATCGTTATGACATCAGTGTCAGCCGACTGCGGTGCATGCTCCTGCGGCGACGGCCCGAACCGACGAGGAGACGACATCCGTGAGTCCCGAGAGGGCCACAGCACTCAGCCCAGCGCAGCGCCGCAAGGCGCGGCAGCGAGCACGGATCGTCCAAGAGGCCGCTGCACTGTTTGAGGAGAACGGCGGTGAGGGGGGCGGTGGTTTCGAGAAGACCACAGTTGAGGCCATTGCTGAGCGTTCCGACATCTCGGTGAGTACGTTCTTCAGGTACTTCCGCACCAAGGCAGACGTCATCTACGTCGATCTGGACAACCCGATTGAGGAGCACTTGGCGGTGACTGCGCAGCGCATCGCGGAGGGCCAGGAGATGACCGCCGCTGCTTTCGCTGCCTACACCGAGGCGTTTGCCGACTTCGCTGCAGAAGAAGGGAACTGGAGTCGGCTGGAGCGAGCCATGCGGTCACCGCATTTCTACGCGCCGGCCGCCGTCGGCGCGCGACGCTGGGCCGACCAACTTGCCGGTCTCTTCAAGGAGCACCTGCCAGCCGGCCCGGACCGCGAGATCACCGCTCGGGCAACGGCCAACGCGGTGATCTTCACCAGCATGGCAGCAGTCCGCTGCTGGGTGGACGCGGCAGACGCTGATACCCCGCTGGCTGCCTATATGCACACCGCCTTTACTCAGGCGAGCATCGCCTTGCGTAAGACGACCCCTGACAAGGGGCACTCAGCTGAGACCTAGTCTGGCCAGTGGCCGTCCGCTCGCGCCCTACGCGTTCGGAGCGGCCAAGGCGATCTGGTGGTCGGCGCACAGATGATCGTCGCAGATCTTGCGACCGCCCTACGTCGTATCGAGACGTACTCGCTGTTGACGGCAGACGTCCGCGCCCGTCACCGTTCTGTCCCGCGCACCTGAGCAAGAACAGGAGAAGAAGGATGTGGGCTCAACAGCTGCCGTGACACGGTGAAGGCCGGGGGCACCGCACCCGTTCCGCGAGTGAGGTGGCGGGAGTCATGCCGACTGCGGTGACGACCGTGTCCGCCACAATGGATGTGCTGTTCTGGTCCATGGCTGCCACCATGCCGCCGACCTGCTCGAAACGGTTGAGTTGAAGGCCGGCGAGTATGTCCACGCCGTGGTGCTGGTGCAGCCTGGTGATGGCTTGGGCGATCATTGGGGGCAATACCCGGCCGAGTGCTTCGGGCACCGCTTCGACCACGGTGATGCCACATCCCAGGGCCCGGGCGGTTGCGGCGACTTCGAGCCCGATCAGCCTGGCACCGACCACCAGAGCGAACCGCCGGTGATCAGGGCTCCGCGCAGCGCCTGTGTGTCGGCGAGGGTGCGCAGATAATGGACCTGGCGCAGCCCACGGGTCCCCGGCCTGCGGCGGGGCTGGCTCCCGGTGGGGAGCAGCTGCCGGTGGTACGGGATGTGGGTGGCGTCCTCCAAAGTGATCTTCCGGGCGGCCGTGTCGAGATCGGCGATGGTGGTGCCCGTCAGGAGCTCGATGTCCTGCGTCGACCAGGTGGCCGCCGGGCGCAGCAGGGTCCTGGCGGGCGCCTGGCTGCCGCGCAGCACTTCCATTCGACAGGGGCGGTCGCCGGTAGGGGGCCTCGAGCTCCTCGCCGATCATGACAAGGCGTCGTCGAAGCCCTCGTTGCGCGCGGTGAGGGCCGCCGGGGCGCCGACGATTCGGCTGCCGACAATGACGAGAGGGTCAGGCATGCGTGATTTCGACCATCTCGAAGTCCGCCTTGGCGGCGCCGCAGTCCGGGCAGGACCAGTCGACGGGAATGTCCTCCCAGCGCGTACCCGGAGCGATGTCCTCGTCGGGCCATCCCTCCGCTTCGTCGTAGACCCATCCGCACACCAGACACCGCCAGGACTTCATGACGCCCCCTCGGGCTCGAAATCGATCTTTTCCCGTACGCCGCAGTCAGGGCAGCACCAGTTGTCCGGCACCTGAGGCCAGGGGGTACCGGCCGGGAAACCCTCCCGGGGTGCGCCGGTCTCCTCGTCGTAGACGTAGCCACAGACCGGGCAGCCGTAGCGGCTCATACGGTCGCTCCGTGCCGGGTGAGGAGGGCGGCACGCTTCGAGGGCTGGATGTTCGCCTGGGTGACATCGCCGTCGTAGTGGGTGAGGACACGATGGTCCATGACCCGGCGCCACAGCGGCGGGAAGTAGGCGAGCACGATCATTCCGGCATAGCCGGTGGGCAGTTCGGGGGCCTCTTCGAAGTGGCGCAGTGCCTGGTAGCGCCTGGTGGGGTTGGCGTGATGGTCGCTGTGCCGTTGGAGGTGGTACAGGAAGACGTTGCTGGCGACGTTGTCGCTGTTCCAGCTGTGCTGGGGAGTGCAGCGTTCGTAGCGTCCGCCGGAGGTCCGCTGCCGCAGCAGGCCGTAGTGCTCGGTGTAGTTGATGACTTCCAGCAGGCAGAATCCGAAGACGGCCTGGAGGGCCAGGTAGGGCAGGACGGCCGGGCCGAACGAGGCCACCAGTGCGCCGAAAAGGGCGAGTGACATTGCCCAGGCATTGAGTACGTCGTTGCGCAGGGTCCAGGTGCTCCTACCGAGACGGTCGAGGCGGGTCTTCTCCAAGCGCCAGCCGGAGCTCAGGCTGCCTGCGACGGTGTGGGGCAGGAAGCGCCAGCACCTCTCGCCGAGCCGGGCACTGGCCTGGTCCTCGGGGGTGG
>NZ_JAGXJM010000633.1:0-236 GCF_019091445.1 Streptomyces sp. GbtcB7 | reverse complement strand
CGACGCGCGCCAGAGGATCCGCGTGCCGGCGACCGGTCCCGTGACCGCGTGGGAGGTGTGCCCCTGCTCGGCCAGACGGGCCGCGATCCCGTCCGCGTGCGCCTCGTCGGCCGCGAGGAACGCGACCGTCGGGCCCGATCCCGCCACGAGTCCGCCCAGGGCCCCGGCGGCCAGGCCCGCGTCGAGCACGTCGGCGAGAGCCGGACGCAGGTGGACGGCGGCCAACTGGAGGTCGT
>NZ_JAGXJM010000632.1:0-236 GCF_019091445.1 Streptomyces sp. GbtcB7 | reverse complement strand
GCTGCGGCCCCAGGAGTACGTCGCCGAGCTCGAGGAAGTACCAGCCGTTGCCGACGATGCCGTGCTCGGGCGGGTGGGTGCCGGTGAGGAAGGTGGACTGGGCGGCGCAGGGGACGGCGGGCAGGACGGTGCCGAGCGGGGCGGGGAAACCGGACTGGCCGAGGGCCGTGCGGTGGGGCATGTGGACGAGGAGACGGGGGGGGGGGCCGAGGGCGTCCCGGACCGGGAGAGGGGTG
>NZ_JAGXJM010000631.1:0-236 GCF_019091445.1 Streptomyces sp. GbtcB7 | reverse complement strand
CACCCGCTGATCGAGTTCGGGCAGCTAAACGCCATCCCGCACGTTTTCGTCAACCGCACCGTCCCCGGATCTGGACGCAACGTGAGCCTCAACCTCGGCCTGGCAAGCACTGTCGCTTTCAATTATCTGCACGGCCTCGGTCACCGAGAGCTCGCGCACATCTCGGGTCCCGCCGATCTGAGCCCCACCATCGAGCGCGAGCGCGGGTTTGCCGCCGCGGCGCGTGCAAAGGGGAT
>NZ_JAGXJM010000630.1:0-236 GCF_019091445.1 Streptomyces sp. GbtcB7 | reverse complement strand
GACGGTACGACTCCTGCGGGACGGCGGGGAGTTGGGGCAGGACGAGGCCGCGCGGCTCATGGGTCACGTGCTGTCGCCGGGTAGGGACCCGGGGGACGCGGCCGCGTGGATCGAGGGGTTCGTCGGCGGTGGCCCCGGGGGCGGGATGCTGCTCGTGCACGCCGAGCGGCTGCCCGGTCTGGTGGACGCGTGGCTGACCGGGGTGCCGACGGAGGCGCTCACCGATGTGCTGCCAC
>NZ_JAGXJM010000629.1:0-236 GCF_019091445.1 Streptomyces sp. GbtcB7 | reverse complement strand
CCCAGGTCACGATCGAGGGGTGCGAGACGTCGCGGCGGACGACCTCGAGCCACTCCCGCGTGGTCCGCTCGACCGACTTCGTCGTGAAGATGAACGTCGCGGGCGCTTCGCCCCACACGAGCAGCCCGAGCGAGTCGGCCGCGAACAGGAACCGCGGATCCTCGAACTTCTGGTGGACGCGCGCGGCGTTGAACCCGAGCGACTTGATCAGCTCGACCTCGTCGCGCAGCGCCGAC
>NZ_JAGXJM010000628.1:0-236 GCF_019091445.1 Streptomyces sp. GbtcB7 | reverse complement strand
CCGCCCACGGTCTGGAGCGCTGGCCGCGGGTCTGCATGCGCCGGCGTCTGTGACGTCCGACATCGTTACGCCTCCGCCGCGGACAGTTCTTCCGCGTTGGCGGCCGTGAGGGCCCATCGGGTGCCCCCAGAATGCGCGGCTCTGGGTGTCGCCCAGGCCGATCTCGGTGTTCTCCGCCCAGTCCTGCGCGGGCTCGCCCCCGATGGTGGCGAGCGCCGTCGCCTCCGGTATCAGAA
>NZ_JAGXJM010000627.1:0-236 GCF_019091445.1 Streptomyces sp. GbtcB7 | reverse complement strand
AAAAAAACCCTTGAATCAAATCTAAATCGAACCAATTTGATTCGAACTGGTTTATCAATAATTAAGTTATGAATGTGGTAAACGTTGTTGTTAGATTATGAGAATGCTTTTCTTTGATTCAGTTAATCGATTTGAATTGAACTAATTGAAAAAGATAAAGCTTTTTAAGTACATAATTTTATCTTTCTAATTGTGTCATTAAGATGACTAAATATCCATATCAGTTGGAGTGTTAG
>NZ_JAGXJM010000626.1:0-236 GCF_019091445.1 Streptomyces sp. GbtcB7 | reverse complement strand
GATGGTCTTCATGCCGAAGAAGACCGACCCGAACAGCGACGCGAACGGCGAACGGACCGGCTCCGCGGGCCAGGTGTGCCCGGCACCCGGGAACACCGCGGGCACGGGCGCCGACGGCAGCGCCAGCAGTCGGCCGCGCCCCGCCCAGACCTCTCCGGGCACGGACACGAACCCTCCGGGCGGCGCCAGTTCGACGGCCCCGCAGTCCAACGACCCGGCGGGCGGCCAGGGCTTCC
>NZ_JAGXJM010000625.1:0-236 GCF_019091445.1 Streptomyces sp. GbtcB7 | reverse complement strand
ACGAACGCGGCCTGACCTTCGGGGGATTCGTCACGCTGCGGGACGCGCTGGTGCCGAGCGCGGCCGACGCGCTGCGGGTGCTCGTCGTCCGGGGCGTCGCCGTACGGGTGCTGACCGGGGACCATCCGGGCACGGCCGCCCGCGCCTGCCGCGTCCTGGGCCTCGACCCCGGGGAGGTACGCACCGCCGCCGACCTCGAGGGTCTCACGGGCACCGAACTCGGCGAACTCGCCGTC
>NZ_JAGXJM010000624.1:0-236 GCF_019091445.1 Streptomyces sp. GbtcB7 | reverse complement strand
TGGATCGGCCCGCCCCCGCAGGCCATCCGCGACCTCGGCGACAAGGTCGCCGCCCGCCACATCGCCCAGCGCGCCGGAGCCCCCCTCGTCGCGGGCACCCCCGACCCGGTGTCCGGCGCCGACGAGGTCGTCGCCTTCGCCGAGGAACACGGCCTGCCGATCGCGATCAAGGCCGCCTTCGGCGGCGGCGGACGCGGCCTGAAGGTCGCCCGCACCCTCGAAGAGGTCCCCGAGCT
>NZ_JAGXJM010000063.1:0-41765 GCF_019091445.1 Streptomyces sp. GbtcB7 | reverse complement strand
AGCCGTGGTGCTTGGAAACAGGCATGCCCGGTTCTGAGGGGGCCGGGTCATGGCAACATGACCCGGCTACCCGACCAGTGGCGGGCCAACAACCTCTGGTCCGGTTCCTACTTCGCCGGGACTGTCGGCGGCGCCCCGCTCTCCGTGGTCAAGCAGTACACCGAACAGCAGAACCGGCCGGTATGAGCACTGCCCGGCTCCGCCGGGACAAGCCATCACGGTGCACCGCAGCCAGTGGGCACACCTCGTCCGAATCCGCTGACCTGCTGAGACGCGGCTCGTACCGGGTGGAGCCCGCGTTGAGGCGTGGAGATTCCCTGTGCCGCTCAGGGCTGTTCACGGGTTCTGCTGCTCCAGGGCACCGCTCTTTCGGTGAGGCCGCCACACGCCTGCCGCCTCCGTCCCTGCGGCCACCGCTCACGCCATATTGGAGACATGAACGCAGACGACAGGAACATTCTGGCCGGGGCACGTGTGGCGACCAGGCTTCCCGCCCAGGACCTGGACCGAGCACGGCGCTTCTACTCCGAGCAGCTCGGTCTGGAGCCCGTCGATGAGCGGCCCGGCGGGCTGCTGTACCGGTGCGAAGGCGCGGACTTCGTCGTGTTCCGGTCGACCGGAGCCTCGCCCGGCACCTTCACTCAGATGGCCTTCGAGGTCGACAGCATCGAGACGGTCGTATCGGAGCTCAAGCGGCGCGGCGTGGTGTTCGAGGAGGTCGACGTGCCCGGGTTCCGGACGAGGGAGGGGATCGCGGAGATCGACGGGAACTACCCGAGCAAGGGCGCACGGGGTGAACGCGGCGCCTGGTTCCGTGACAGCGAGGGGAACATGCTGGGCATCGGCGAGCCGGTCGTCTGAGGAGAGTGCCCGATCGGCGTCCGTGTCCCTTGTCGGCGACGGTGGTCGAAGGTGATGAGCCGAGCTGGTCGAACTAGATGATCGATTCCTAGGGGTAGTTGCGGCTGCGGGTGACCGATGAGCCTTACTGATTCCCGAGACCGGCGCCAATTGACGGGCCTCGTATGGGAGCAGCCGACGGGAGTAGATTCTGGTCCCAAATGCAGGCGCGGATGAGGAGCACGGCCAGTGACCAGCGACAATCGCATAGGACCGCCCAGTTTTGGAAGCGAACGCGACATGCTGCGGGCTTTTCTCGACTACCACCGCGCGACCCTCGCCATGAAGTGCGAAGGGCTTACCGGCGAGGAGCTGCGGCAGCAGTCGATGCCGCCGTCCACGCTTTCGCTGCTCGGTCTGGTGCGGCACATGGCGGAGGTGGAGCGTGCTTGGTTCCGTCGAGTGTTCGAGGACAACGACGCTCCCATGGTCTGGTCCGACAAGATCGACTTTCAGGCGGCCTACGACGCGAGCGCGTCGACCAGGGACGAGGCGTTCGTAGCCTGGGAGGCCGAGGTGGAGAACTCGCGCCGTATCGAGCGGGAGGCTGAGTCCCTGGACCAGGCCGGGTATCAGCCGAGATGGGGCGAGGAGGTATCGCTGCGGATGGTGATGGTGCATGTGCTCCTGGAGTACGGCCGCCACAACGGGCACGCGGACTTTCTGCGTGAGGGTGTCGACGGGACAGTGGGCGCCTGAGTAAAACGCCGGACGCCAGTGAAGCGCAGGCCGCATAGGGGCAGTTCCTCGGATGCGGCGCGGAATCGGACGTCGACCCGGGCCAGTTACGGCCGGCGCGCCCAGACACGGGTGTTCAGCCGTTGGCGCAGGTGGTGTTGCCCCGACTCGGGTGGGTTCCTGGGCACACCCCCGTCACGAAGGACTCGCCCTGTCCCGGAGAAGAACGCGGGGAGCGTTGACCGTCTGGCGGGGGTGATGCCGCGTTCCTTAGCCGTCGGGAGAGGCGCCGCGGAAGGTCGGCATCGAGGCGTAGCGCTGGGGTCCGAACGCCGCGAGGTAGGCGGAGTCGCCGCGCTGGTCGTCGGTGGAGGAGCGGATGTCGTGGTTCCCAGCCAGGACGCTGTAGGGCACCTTGCCGTGGATGGTCCTGAAGGTGTCGGCGGCGAGTGCGATCTCCTGCTCGGTGCCGTGTTCCGTGACGTCACCGAGGTGCGTCATGAAGGCGATGTTCGCCTCCTCACGCTCGGCGGCGAGGTAGCGGAACGTGGCGCTCAGGGGTGCCGGGTCGGAGCTGTCGGCGTCGAAGAGGTACTGCGTGTCGGGCAGGACGGCCAGCGCGAAGCGGGGGCTCTCGGTGTCGAAGTGGGACCGGCCGCTGCTGTGGGCTGCCGGGTCGGCGTGTGCCTGGGTCGCCTCGAGTGCGGTCGTCACCGCGCCGGCCGCGGGTATGGTGACCGCGGCCTGCAGCAGTGCGCGTCTGTCCAGCCGGTCGTGGTGCCCTGCTGTGCTCATGTGCCCTCCAGATGAGGAACGTTGGGTTCGCAAGGCACAGTCCTGAGCGGCCGTGGCCACGTGGTGGCAGTTGACTTGCTCTCCCTGCTGTAGCAGGGAGATTCTGGTCTTCCTCACCGGGTGCTGTGCCGCTGCGCGGCACGAGTTCCGGTGTGGATTCCGTGGCTTCCTGCTTCTTCGCGTTGTGCCGGAACGAGTTCCGGTCTTACCTGCGCTCGACAGGCTGTCACCGCCAGTCCGGCGGCCTGTTTGACGTTCTTGGCGGCGTTGTGGTCCCGGTCATGGACCGTGCCGCAGTGCGTGCACGTCCAGGTACGCACGTGCAAGGGTTTGGGCCCGTCCTCGACTCCGCAGGCCGAGCACACCTGACTGGTGGGCTCGAACCGGCCGGCCTTCACAAAGACGCGAGCGTACCGCTGTGCCTTGTACTCCAGCATCGCGAGGAACTGCGCCCAGCCGGCGTCGTGCACGGATTTGCCGAGCCGGGTGCGGGCAAGGGCTTTCACCGCCAGGTCCTCCACCGCAACCGCTTGGCTTTCGCGGATCAACTGGGTGGAGAGCTGGTGGTGGAATTCGCGGCGGGCGTCGGCGACCTGCGCGTGCGCGCGGGCCACCTTCAGACGGGCCTTCTCCCGGTTGTTCGACCTCTTCTGCTTGCGGGACAACTCCCGCTGGACCTTCTTCAGTTTCTTCTCCGCCCGGCGCAGGAAGCGCGGGGAGTCGATGACACGGCCGTCGGAGAGGACCGCGAAGTGTGTGAGACCCAGATCGATGCCCACGCTGGGCAGGTTGTCGGCTTCGGGCATCCGCGCAAGGTCGGCGCCGGGGTCGGTCTCGATCACGAAGGAGGCGAAGAATCGCCCCGCTGCGTCCCGGATCACCGTCACGCTCGACGGGACCGACGGGAGGCTGCGTGACCAGCGCACCTTCACCTCGCCGATCTTCGGCAGGAGCAGCCGCCCCGCCTTGGTGATCTTCCATCGGGCGTTCGCGGTGAACCTGATCGCCTGGCGGGCATCCCGCTTCGACCTGAAGCGCGGCGCCCCCATTCGTGCCCCCTGGCGGGATCCTTTCAGAGAGGAGAAGAAGTTGGTGCAGGCGCGCTCCATGTCCCGCAGCGCCTGCTGCAGGACTACTGCCGACACCTCGGACAGCCACCGCCGCTCGGGGCTCTGCTTCGCCTCGGTGATCAGCGTCTTCGACAGCGCGCCCGCACTCGGAAACGCACACCCTCCCGCCGGGCCCGCTCCCGGGCGGCGACCGCGTCGTTGTACACCGCCCGCGCGCACCCGAACGCCCGCGCCGGCGCAACGCGCTGACCGGGCTCCGGGTCGAGGCGGAAGGCATACCGAAGCTGCATGATCCGGACGCTAACACCCACCACCGACAACCCGACCCGATCAGCCGAACCCAGCCTCGCCGGAACACTTCCGCACTGCTGTCATACGGGCAACACCGGCCCGGACGAAGCACTCCCCGGCTCCGCAGGACAGCCACAGGATGCGCTTCACCCCCAGGCTGAAGCCTGGAGCACTGCGCAAGAAGTCCGGTAGCTGAACGCCGCATTCTGTTCGCCGCACGTTTGGCTTCCGTCGCCGCGGTGCGAGGCGGGGTGCGCTATCGGAAGAACAGCTCGCGTGCGCCGTCCCGGTCGACTCGCCCGCTGCCCCCTCCTCCCCTCTCCCCCGGGGTCCTGCCCTCCCCCGGGCCGCTGCGTGGCCGCTGCGGCCGGAGACGCACGGAGCCGTTCGGAGAGGCCGACGAACACGCGTAACGCTGCCGTCTGCGGGGGAATCGGCTCCGCCAGCCCTCGGTCCGGCCCCGCCGCACCGGTCGGGGCGCGGCCTGGGGGCGGGAGCAGCCGTAGGCAGGAGGGACGTGGCCGTACAGCGTGAAGCGGCCACCCCTCGCACGGACTGCCCCTCCTACGGGCCGACCCTCGCACGGGCTGCCCTCCAGAGCCGGCAGCTGGGCCCGGCCCTGCACGGCTCGCGCAGCGCCTCCAGCCGGACCCCGCTCACCCGGGCCGGGCAGGCCCCGTCACCTTCCTGCGGCCTGCCCCCGAGCGGCAGGCCCTCGGCGCCCCGTCGTCGGCCAATCAGCGGGTCAGCGGGTCAGTCGTGGTCCTCCTCGTGCTGGTGCGCCGCGACCAGGGCCTCGATCATGTCGACGGCGCTGCCCTCGTGGTCGCTGCCGGCTGTTCCGCTGCCCTGCTGGATGTTCGCGGTCCGGTCCACCTCGAGGATCGAGTCGGCGTGCGAGTTGTCGAGGACGGTGATCAGGCTGTCGCCCGCGGCTGCCGGTGTTGCCGCGGCTCCCAGCAGGGCCGCCGCCAGCACGGCGGCCGTGCGCAGTCGCGGTGGTGGGACGCGTGCCGATGTCACGCGCTCACGCTCTGGGGTTCCGGCCGCAGTCGGGCGATGTTGCGCTCCAGCAGTTGGGTGGCGGTCTTGACGCCGACGCCGTCCGCCGTGTTCACCGCGGGGAGCCGGCCGTCCGCCCTTCTGAGGTCGGCGAGCGCGGAGTGCATGGCCTGGTGGGCCGCGAACAGACACGGTGTGCTGTAGATGGCGACGTCCACGCCGAGTTCGGACAGTTCGGTCAGCGAGAGCCGGGGTGACTTGCCGCCCGCGATCTGGTTGAACAGCAGGGGCTTGTCGCCAACCACCTTGCGGATCCGCCGGATCCATTCCACGCTGCGTACTCCGTCGACCAGCACCACATCCGCGTCGGTCGCGGCCAGTTTCTCGGCCCGGTGCAGGATGTCGTTCTCGTCGGTGGCGTCCGTACGGGCCACCACCACCAGGTCCTGCCGGGTCGCCAGTACCATCTCCAGCTTGGCGAGGTACTCGGACAGCGGCAGCACCTGCTTGCCGTCGGCGTGCCCGCACCGGCGCGGGCGCTTCTGGTCCTCCAGGATCACTCCCGACGCCCCGATGCGCTCCAGTCCCTCCACGACATGGCAGGCGACCTCGGGGTCGACGTATCCGTCGTCGATGTCCACCAGGAGGTGGTGGCGCGGGAATGCGCCCCGCAGCCGCTGGACGAACGCCACCATGTCCGGCCAGGCGATGAAGCCGATGTCCGGCAGCCCGTAGTACGAGGCCGCGAAGCCGAAGCCGGAGACGAACATCCCGTCGTAGTGCTCGGCCGCGATCGACGCCGAGTACATGTCATACACGCCGATCAGTGGAGTGGTCTCCGGCCCGGCGATCTGTTCCCTCAGCTTCTTCCCGTAGGTCAACGTCCGGTTCCTCTCGTGGGGTTGGACACGTCGCGTGGCGAGGGCCGTCGCAACACGACCGCCCTTTGCCAGAACAAGAGGATCCCTATAGCGACACCGGACCCTCTCCTTGGACGGGCTTTACTCACCTCAATGGCGCAAGCGGTTCACCGGAGAAACGTCACTGATCCTCCGTCCGGGCCGCCCAGTTGATCCCGCCGCGCGGACGGGCGCGGAAGCCCGGGTCCGCGCAGGCGGCCGGGGCCGCCACCCGGGTACGGCGACTCGTTGGCGGCACTGTCGTCCGGCTGCCCGGAGGTCTCCTGGCGGCGCCGCGGTCCCCCGGCGATCAAAAAAGCAGCCCCGCCTCCGGGAGACCGGAGGCGGGGCTGTGCGGAGCGCCGGGCAGGCCTTGCACCTGCATCTCCCCGCAGGAAGCGGGGCGTCTTTCCTTGGACCACCAACGCGAGGCTGACCGCCGGAAGTTCGGGCGGCTCGCTCAAGATCAATGATAGCGCAGTCCCAGCGTCCCGATCACGCGGCGGCGCAGGAACCGGACCGGCCTGCCGTGCGGGACAGCGCCCGGGTCCCCGGGTGTTCAGGTCAGCGGAATGGTGACTTCGTCCTCGACCGGCGGGTCGAGTTCCTGCGCGCGGTTTCCGGTGGCCGCGAAGCAGCGCAGCCGGACCGACTCCGGGGTGACGTCCAGGCGCAGGAAGCATTTGAAGAAGGGTGGGCTGTAGGTCGCCGAGCTCGGTGAGAAGAGCTGGGTGTAGATCTTCCGCACGGGCAGGCGGAAGCGCGAGGTGCGCTCAGGTCGGCCGCCCGCGCCCAGCAGGTTCGCGATCAGACGGGTGCGCCGGGTGACGCGGGCGGGCGGGCCCTGGGTACGGGTCGGCGGGATGCCGAGGCGCTCGGCGACGACGGCTGTCGCCTCGGCCTCGGTGAGGGTGAACAGGCGGCGCAGGCGGAGGCGGTGTCCGTAGAGCCTGCTGTAGAAGGCGAGGGAGTCGCCGCGCAGCGGGTAGCAGCGGAACTCCTGCTCGGTGACGTTCGCGACGCAGACGCGGGGGATGGTGTGGGTGGCGTGCATGAAGGCTCCGCCGCCGCCCGACACCACGTACTGGATGGTGCGGCCGTCGACCTGCACCGGGTAGCGCTGGTAGTTGTGGATGTCGCCGCCTATGGCGGCGAGGTAGCGGTAGTCCGGGTCGCGGACGAGGTCGTCGACGGTGCCGCCGCCTTCGATGGGGCAAGGGTGGTGTTCGCCGTCCACGTACAGGGGCGAGCCGGTGACGAGGATCTTGGGGAGAGGTCCCTTGGACACCTCGCGCAGCCATGCGCCCTGCTCGGTGTCGATGGTTCCCAGCAGCCCCGTGTCGATGCCTATGATCCGTACCGGACCGGCGTCGATGGCCCAGTACGGGCCCGGCTGGACGGCCTGTTGGGCTGGTGAGGAGCGCAACTTGCGTGCTTCGGTGAGGCGTTGTCCGTCGGCCGGGTGTGGCCGGTGCCACAGCAGCGACCGCAGCCAGGCCCGTGAGAGGGGGCGCGGCGCGGGCTGTGGGGCGAGTGGCGGGGCGTCGTCGCAGAAGACGCGCATGAAGCCGCCGAGGTCTTCGTACCAGTCGTGGTTGCCGGGTATCGCGTATATGGGTGCCTGGTAGTCCTGGTACGGGCGGAAGAACTTCGTGCCGTAGTCGTCCGTCCGGCCAACGGGGTAGATCACGTCGCTGGCGATGACGGCGAATTTCGTTCCCTGACTGGCTTTCAGGAAGCCGGGGACGACAGCGTATTGGGGATCGTCGCCCTCGCCGGTGTCTCCGATGACCATGAAGGAGAAGTGGTCCGGGTCGTCGCGCCGGATCACCTTGGCGGCGGGTGCTCCGGCGGCCGTCCGCTGTGCCACCCAGCGGCTTCGGGTGTGGCCCGTAGGATCCCCGAACCAGGAAGCCAGCACGCCGTTGCGTGCGGCCCACAGGGTCTTCGGGTTAAGCCATGAGAGCTTGTCGACCTGGTGCGGCATCAGGTGTTTGTACTCGCCGTGTTCCAGGGTGCCCCAGCCGGCGCCTTCGGCGGTATCGCGTGAAGAGTCAGACACCGGTGAACCGTAGCAACGATCCAGGAACGGGCCGGGGGAAGGGTGCCTCGCGGCACTGCCGCCTCTTCGTCTCCAGGCGGGCGAAGACGTCGAGTTCGTACATGCACATCGGGCCGTGGTCGTGCTCGGCGGCCTCGCTCCTTTCCGGCATCACGTCGCGGCCGGACAGCGGCGTCTTGTCGTCGCCTGACGTCCGCCCGACTCGGGACAGTCCGCAGACTCCACCGGTCCCGGAGCGAATCGGGACGGCTCCCGCCCTCCCCCGGATCCCCCGGATCACCCGGATCACCCGGATCACCCGGATCAGGCTGCCCTCAGCTGCACCGCCTTTCGGGCAGCCTCTTCGTGGCCGGTGCGTGCCGCACCAACCCGGCTGCTTGACGCCGACCACGGCTCGGGGGGCGGGGCGGCGGCCGGAGGGCCGCTCAGGCCCGTGGCTCCGGGCCGCGGGCAGACTGGGCAGTTTTGGAGAAGCATCGGTGACCCGGCCGCCCCTACCGTCGAAGCCATGAACTCCATCGACTCCGTCACCCTTGAGGTGGCCGACACCACGGCCGCCGCCCGCTTCCACTCCACCGCCTTCGGACTGGACTCGTCGCACGTGCGCCTGCGCGCCCGCGAAGCCCCCACGACCGGCTTCCGCGGTTTCACCCTGTCGCTCGTGGTGTCCCAGCCGGGCAACGTCGACGCCCTCGTCGGCGCGGCCCTCGACGCCGGCGCCACCGCCCTCAAGCCCACCTCGAAGTCGCTGTGGGGCTACGGCGGCGTCGTTCAGGCCCCGGACGGCACGATCTGGAAGATCGCGACGTCGACGAAGAAGGACACGGGCCCGGTCACCCGGGACTTCGACGAGCTCGTGCTCCTGCTGGGCGTCGAGGACGTGAAGGCCAGCAAGCAGTTCTACGTCGAGCAGGGCCTCACCGTGGGTAAGAGCTTCGGCGGCAAGTACGTCGAGTTCGCCACCGGGTCGGGCCCCGTCAAACTGGCTCTGTACAAGCGCCGTGCTCTCGCCAAGGATGCGGGTGTCCCCGCCGACGGCACCGGATCGCACCGGCTCGTGCTCTCCAGCGCCGCCAGCCCGTTCAGCGACCCGGACGGGTTCGTCTGGGAAGCCACTGCTCCCCTGACTGCCATCGCCTGAGCCGAGCCACCTCCGTTTACGGGACAGCGCTTTTAGGCCGGCATCCGCGGGGCCATGCTTTTGCCGCCACCGGTCCAACCACGTCAATTCGGCAGAACGAAAGACCAGGACATGATCGAAAAGGCATCGAATGCCACCGCGCGATCCCGCTGGGCTCCGGCGCCGGATCAGCCGCCTGGTGACCTCACCGAGCTCACCGGTCCCACCCAGGGCACAGTCGTCCTCCCTCCTTCACCTGGCATGGTCGGGGCTGCGCACATTCGATCTCGGTGACGAGGAACCGCTGCTGGGGATGTACCGGATCGTCTTGCTCAACGGCAGACGCGAGGACTACACCTGCTACCTCGACGCCGCACAGCTGATCGCGCATTGGCCGCTCCTGCGCAAAATGCTCGGCCGCGGTGTGCGCACCGCCTGGGAGGACCGCTTCGTGCAGTGTGTCGTCCGCGAGTGATCGCGGATTGTCGAGGTCGCGTGACTACAGCGTGATACGCCTGGTCAGCCACCATTCGAGGTACTTGGCGAGATTCGGCGCGACCCAGGTACGGCTGTCGTCCTCGTGGTTCCACACGAAGACATCGGGTCGGCGGATTGTCGGAAGGAGTGCGAAGAGGTCGCCGTTTCCCGCATCTGCGAAGAAGAGCAGGGGATCGAAGGGCATGTAGAGCGTGGCGAGTTCGGCGTCCCCGCGCATGGTGAGGTTCTCGGAGACGATCCGCTCCGCCGGCCAGATCAGACCGGCTCCGTACTCGCCCTCGATGCCGTTGCTCTCACGGAGAAGAGCGGCGAGGTCCTCAGGCAGCGGATGGCGGAGGACGGTGGCGCATCTGCGCAGCGATGCTTCCGAGGCCGCGGGCTGGAAGGCTGTCGGCCCGGACAGGGCGGTAACCAGCTCGGTCCACACGATTGGTTCACGCTCCAAGAGTCGGGCCGGCCCCCAAGCGCGGAGCGGTCCGCCAGCCCAGGCTCATGCCTCCACTCCTGAGCAGGAAGCACAACTGATCGTCGCACGACGAACACGACGGCGCTTCAGGCAGGCCCTCTCATGGACCGCCGCCAATGCGGGACAGCCCTTATAGGAACGGTGAACTGCGAGGCCGTCCTCGCCTGTCGGGGAGCCCGTGTGGCCGGGGACGGCCGGTTCTCCGGTTCTGACCGGGGCTGCGTCTCCCCCATTCACCGGCTTCGCCACGTGAGGGTGTTGCGGTGGGCCGTGCCGTCCGTGGTTCGTAGTGGCGGTGATCGCAGAGGGCAGGGGGCGCGTCGCCGCG
The DNA here is from genome assembly GCF_019091445.1 of Streptomyces sp. GbtcB7. Classification (NCBI taxonomy): domain Bacteria; kingdom Bacillati; phylum Actinomycetota; class Actinomycetes; order Kitasatosporales; family Streptomycetaceae; genus Streptomyces; species Streptomyces sp. GbtcB7. The sequence goes on along the minus strand of NZ_JAGXJM010000063.1, from coordinate 31,656 downwards.
TTCGTCGCCGTCCGGGTCGCGGGGCCCGGCGGGCTGCGGCGGGACCGTTCTGCGGCCGGGGTGGACGGCCCCGATGGAGATAGGCAGGCTGCCTGTTAATATTTGTCAGGTGGCCTGCTCATCTCCGCCGGGATCTCCCCAGCAGGCCTGCCCCGTCGCGGAAGGTCCCGGAGGAAGGAGCCGCGCCGTGCCGTCTGCCGGTGACACCCGTACTCCGGAGCGGATATCCGAGGCCGGAGCGCCCCGTGGCAATCCCTTCGGTGCGCGCTTTGTGGCGCCGCTGTACCTGGGGGCCTCGCTCAACCCGGTCAACAGCTCGATCATCGCGACGGCGCTGGTCGCCATCGCCGCGGCCCTGCACATCCCCGTCGGGGACACCGCGATCCTGATCTCCAGCCTCTATCTCACCAGCGCGCTGGCCCAGCCCGCCGCCGGGCGTCTCGCCGAGGAGTTCGGGCCCCGGCGGATCTTCGTGGCCGGTATCACGCTGGTTCTCGTGGCGGGGATCGTCGGCTCGCTGGCCCACTCGCTGACGGCACTGATCGTGGCCCGGGTACTGATCGGCGCGGGCACCTCGGCGGGCTACCCGGCGGCGATGCTGCTGATCCGCCGCCGCGCCGAACAGGCCGGCCACGCGGCCCCGCCGCGCGAGGTGCTGGGCGGTCTGTCGATCACCGGTGCCGCCACCGTCGCCGTCGGCCCCGCCATCGGCGGACTGCTGATCGGCTGGGCGGGCTGGCGCGCCGCCTTCTGGATCAACATCCCGGTCGCCGCCGTCGCCCTGTTCCTGGCACTGGCCGGGATCGCCCGAGACCCCGACCCGGTGCGCTTCGGCTCGCCCCGCGCGCTCGCCTCCCGCATCGACCTGCTCGGCATGCTGGGCTTCGGCGGCTCGCTCACCGCGCTGATGATCTTCCTCGACGCGCTGCCGCCTGGACTGGCCCGCGCTCGCCGCCGCCCTGGTCCTCGCCGCCGCCCTGGTCGGCTGGGAACTGCGCGCCGCCCAGCCCTTCCTCGACGTACGGCTGCTCGTCGCCAACGGCGCCCTGACCCGTACCTATCTGCGCAACGGCCTGACCCTGATGGGCACGTACGTGATCCTGTACGGGCTCACTCAGTGGCTGGAGGTGGCCCGCGGCCTGTCCGCCTACCAGGCCGGGCTGATGCTGATGCCGATGGGTGTGTTGACCGCCCTGGCCGCCCGGGTGGTGTCGCGGCGGGCGGCCGTGCGGTGGCCGCTGATCGCCTGCGCGGTCCTGCTGCTCGTCGGCGCGGTGGCCACGCTGTTCGTGGGCAGCGGCACCCCGATCGCGGCGGTCATCTGTGTCACCGCGGTCTTCGGCCTGACCTCCGGCGCCGGGACGGTCGCCAACCAGACCATCCTCTACCAGGAGGCCCCCGCCGCCGCGCTGGGCACCGCTTCCGGACTGCTGCGCACCTTCGGCTACATCGGGTCCATCGCCTCGGCGGCGATCACCGGCACGGCCTTCCACCGCGGCGTGAGCGACAGCGGCCTGCACTCCATAGCGTGGGTGCTGGTCGCGATCTCCGCTCTCGTCCTCGTCATGACCGTCCTCGACCGGCAGTTGGCCCGGGCCGACCGGCATCACACGAACCAACCCCCGGCCGGGGCCCGGAATCCGGGCCCCGCGCCCAGCACAGAACCCACTCACGCAGAACCCCCTCGCACAGAAAGCCGATCCACTGACATGACCACTGGTACGCACACCACCCCCGCCCTCGACCCGGCCCGCACCGCGCTGCTGCTGATGGACTTCCAGCCCGTCGTGCTCGGCGCCGTGCCCGACCCGGAGGGCGTGCTCGCCCGCGCGGGCGAGGCACTGGCCTGGGCCCGCGCCCACGGGGCGCACGTCGTCTTCGTACGCGTCGCGCTCGCGGAGAAGGATGCCGTCGCCGTGCCCGCCCACAACAAGACGTTCTCCCAGGCCGTCGCGGCCGGGTACCTCACCGACGGCACTGCGGCGACGGCGGTGCACGAGTCTCTGAAGGCCGAGGAGGACGATCTGACCGTGCGCAAGACACGGATCAGTGCCTTCGCCAGCGACACCGACCTGCGCGCCGAACTCCGCGCCCGCGGCGTGGACACCCTGGTCCTCGCCGGGCTGTCCACCAGCGGCGTGGTGCTGACCACCCTGCGGCAGGCGGCCGATGAGGACTACCGCCTGTTCCTCCTGGCCGACGCCACCGCCGACCCCGATCCGGAGGTGCACCGGGTGCTCATGGAGAAGGTCTTCCCCCACCAGGCCGAGATCATCAGCACCGCGGACCTCGCCTCTCTGAGCACGGCAGCGGAGTAACCGGCACGACGCTAGGCGGTCTCGAAGTCCGCCAGGCGATTCATGATCTCGGCGGCCTTGTCGAGCGTCCGGCGCTCGGGGGCCCGAAGCGCGGACCCGATCACGTCGGCCAGCCACGCCTCACGGGCCGCCGGGATCCGCTCGGTCAGCGTCCGCCCGGCCGGGGTCGCGCTCACCAGGGCCTTGCGCCCGTCGTTGGGGTCCTTCGCGGTGGTGACCAGCTCACCGGCGCGCAGCGCGGCCACGGTCTCCGCCATCGACTGCCGCCGCACGTGCTCGGCCTGCGCGAGCTCGCTCACGGTCATCGGACCGTCCGTGACGATCCGGTGCAGCGTGGTCAGATGCGACCAGTTCCACGGCAGGTCGTCGATCGGCGCCTCGGTGCGCAGCCGCGCGCGCAGCCGCGTCATCGCCCGCATCAGCTCGACGGCGGTGCCCTCTGGCGGAACCGGTTCGCTACTCACCGAGCCAGCATATTGCAGGGCGAAGACGCCCTGATCAGGGACGGGAACCGGGAGAGGTGGATCCCCGGGCAGGCAGACCCGATGCCCCGTCAACGGCCCGTCGGACAGGTCCGGTTGCCTGTACGGAGCTCACCTGTTCCACGGCGGGCCGGTGCCCACGCCGCCGCTCCCGCCGTTCGTCCCCACGACGGGCCGCACGATGTCTTCGTGTCTTGGGTCCGGTACCGAGCCCCCGGGTCCGTTAGCGCGCTTGGGTGTGCTCGCGTCGCGCCGCGGTGTCGCTGCCGTCCCACTGGTAGCGGTCCGTGCCGGGCAGGCCCAGGAACTGCAGGACGCGTTCGACGAACTCGTCCCGCAGCTGCGCGAGTGTCTCGGGCACGTTGTAGTACGTGGGGATCATGGGGTACACGGTGGCGCCCGCTTCCGTGACAGCGACCATGTTGCGCAGGTGGATGAGGTTCAGCGGCGCTTCCCGCAGGCACAGGACGAGTCTGCGCCGTTGTTTCAGCATCACGTCCGCGGCTCGTTCGATGAGGCTCTCGGTCTGGCCGTGAGCGATGCGTCCGAGTACGCCGGCCGCGCACGGCAAGATGATCATTGCGTCGCTCGGGTAGCTGCCGCTGGTCACTGGTCCGGACATGTCGGCCGGATCCAGGAAGCGTACTTTCGGTGACGTCGCCTCCAGGGCCTGGACCACCGAGTCCGGGTCTTCGCCGGTCCGGAATTCGAAGGCCACCAGTTTGCGCCCGTTGGCCGACACCAGAAGATCGACATGGCCGACCCGGTCGTCCCTCTGAAGTGCGGTGAGCAGGGCCTTGGCCACACCGGTGCCGCCCGCTCCCGTGACAGCAACGGTCACATTCTGCTGGGTCACGACTGTCCCTTTTCCTGACTCATCGGGTCGGCAACCGCGCTGACTCGTGCCGTACAAGTGATGTCTCGACGCCTGGGGTTGAAGGAGCGCTGTCCGCTTCGGTCCGGCACGCACGCTGATCGGTACCCGCCTGTGATCGCGAGATCCCCTCGGTCACTCGACCAGCGGCTCTGGTCCTTCCTCATTCACCCGGTCGGCGTCCACCGCTCAGCGAGGTACGGGCCCGCGCACGACGGTCCACCCGGTTCCGCGCCTCGGCCCATGGGCCCGGCACGGCGCCCGCCCCCTGACCGCCGGGCTGTGGCCGGTCAGGGGGCGGGCGTCGTGCCGGTCGTGTGGCGGGCCACCTGGTGGTGGTTGCGTCCCAGACGTCTACGGCAGCGCAGGTGCCGGCTCTACGGCAGCGCGGGTGTCAGCTCGATGCGGCAGAGCCGGTGTCGCCCGTCTGCTCGGATTCGGCGGCCAGGACCTTGGCGCGCACGTCTGCCGGGAAGACGCCGTCGAAGGTGGCGGGCGGAACGCGTCCGCTTCCCACCGCCGGGAGCAGGGCGTCGTGTACGACGATGGCTCCCCAGCCGTTGTGCAGTTCCTCCTCGAGGAAGCACGGGTACCACGGCATGATCGGCCCGTGCCACTGCTCCTGACGGAGCGACGGATGCACTCTGGTGGCCAGCGCCCACAGGAGATCCGAGTCGTTCGCCGGGTCCACGTCGTCGTCGAGGACGTAGACGACCGGGGAGAGCCGGCCGACCCGGGTGCCGTTCAGTACCTCGCCGATGCGGTGCACGAATCGCGCGGTGTCCATGCCGGGCAGCGCATCGCGCCAGTTCTGCGGGACCGTGATCACCGTCCAGAAGCAGGCGGCGCCGAGCGGCAGCCAGGCGGTCGTGATGGGCAGTCCCGCCCCCTGCAGGACCGCGACGACCTCTGCGGAGATGCCCGCGGCCGGTGCGACATGCGAGTCGTCGACGGGCCGTCCGGCGGCGGCCAGCGGCCAGATCGGGTCGTCGCGGTAGGTGATCGCTTCGATGCTGAAGAGCGGCTGCGGCGATGTCTCGGGCAGGGCCCAGCCGTGGAACTCCGCGAACGGGCCCTCCACGGCATCACGCGTTGCGGACAGGTACCCCTCGATGACGACCTCGGCGGAGGCCGGCACCTCCAGGTCGTTCGTCTCGCACTTCACTACGTCGACCGGCCTGCCCAGCACCGCTCCGAGATACGCTCCCTCGTCGACCTCGGTCGGAACGGTCATTCCGCCGACGATGGCAGCACCCGGGTCGCCTCCCTGGAAAAGGGCGTAGGGCATCGGCTCGCCGATGGCCTCCCACTCACGCCAGATCATGCCGAGGTGCTGACCCGGCAGCACCAGTCCGGTCATGTGCCGGTCGTCGATCATCATGATTCGGGAAATGGACCAGTTCGTCCATCGGCCGTCCGGCGTCCTCGCGACGATGACACCCCACGTATTGACGTAGGGACCGCCGTCGCTCTGGTGAACGAACGGGATCGGGAATCGGTCGAGACGGGCTTCTTCCCCCGTCAGGATGTTCTGCTTGCAGGGCGCCGAGTCGGCCGCCACACGACGCGGCGGGAGTAGTTGCCCGGTGCCCGCCTGCCTGAGGTGTTCGACCAGTTCGGCAGCGGTCGTCGTGTACGGCAGGCCGAGGGAGAGGGAGACCCGGGCCAGCGGGTGCCCGGGAACGCTCGACAGGGCGCCCGGGGCTCCGATCATGCGGAACCCCTCGTCGACCCCGCTGAGGTGCTCGAAGAACGGGGCGGGCCGGCCGTTCTCGGTGGACCGCCGGGTGACGGCCGCCGCTTCCAGATTCGGATCGATCACGCGCTCGATGCGCTGGATGTCTCCCAGCGCGTCGAGCGCGGAGAGGTAGGACCGGAGGTCATTGGTTTCGGACATCAGTCCCTTACGCCTTTCAATTCGGATGGGCGAGGCATTCCGTCCCAGCGCCGCGCCGACGGCACCTGGATATCCAGCTGGTCCAGCACTCGGACAACGACATGCTCAACGAGTTCGTCGATGGTTTTCGGACGGCTGTAGAAGGCCGGCATCGGCGGAACGATTCTCGCTCCCATACGGGAGAGTGCCAGCATGTTGTCGAGATGGATTTCGCTGAGCGGGGTCTCCCTCGGCACGAGCACCAGGGGACGCCGCTCTTTCAGCGTGACGTCGGCGGCGCGGGGGATGAGGCCGTCGGCGTATCCGGTTCGAATTCCGGCGAGCGTCTTCATGCTGCACGGCACGATAATCATTCCATCCATCCGGAATGACCCTGATGAAATCGCCGCACCCTGATCGTTCCATGAATAGGTCACGTCTGCCAGATCGGTGACTTCGCGAACCGACAGGTTGGTCTCCAGATGGATTGTCGCTTTGGCCCACTGGGACAGAACGAGATGCGTTTCCACGTCCGGCTGGTTCCGCAGCCGGCGGAGCAGCTCGACGCCGAAGACGGCGCCGGTCGCCCCGGTCATTCCCAAGATCACTCTTCGCGGCACGGGAACCACCTTCCGTACACGGTAAGTCCGTACACGGATGAATGTAGAGGATGAAGCTTTCGGTTGCAAACAGTCCGTGTACGGACTCACAGTGCACGGATGTATCCTGAGCCGGTGACGATCGGAGCTCGATACGACGGGGTGCTGGCCGACGGCATGGCCCACCAGCTGCGCCGCGCCTCGCAGGCGGTGAACGCCTCGTGGCAGCTGCGCAGCAGCGACCTCACGCCTGCGCAGTTCGCGGTGCTCCAAGTCCTGGACGAGCGCGAAAGCCTCGACCAGAAGACCCTCGGCGCCCTCGCCGCGGTCGACCGGTCGACGCTCACTCCCCTCCTCGACCGGCTGCTGGCCCGTGACCTGATCACCAAGAGCACGGATCCCAGCAACCGCCGCCGGCAGCTGATCGCCCTGACGCCCGCCGGGCACGAACGAGCGGCTCTGGGCCGCCGGCAGGCACAGGAAACAAGCCGCTGGATCGAAGACCTACTCGGGCCTGAGCGGCTCGCGACCCTCACCCTGCTCCTCAAGGAGCTCGGGGACGCGGGCCGCGACCAGCAGCCCGGCAGCAACCGCTCGTGAGCAAGCCCTCCGGGCGCCGGGCAGTCATCTGCTGCGCCCGTCGCACCGGCCGCACCTGACGGTCCCGGCATCGCGGCAGGCGCCGACCGCACCACCTCCCGTACGGCCCCGGTCCCAGCAGGCCGGCGGGCTGGTCCTGCCCCGGCCGCCGCACGCCACGCCGCCGCGGTCGCCCTGTCGCCTTGTCGCCCCGGCCGGCCTCGATCCAGAGCCCGGGATGCCGCGGCCGGGATGTCCGGGCCGGCCGGGCTGCGCGGGCGCGTGCAGCGGCGGCAGGGCCTCCTGGCGCACCGGACGCGTCGCATCCCCGGGCTGCCAAGAGACCCCGCTCTTCACGCGTCGACCGCACCGCTCTCCCCCGGTCAGGACCCCCTGTTGCGCCGGGTGCGGGCCGCCGCCGCGGACTCCCTGAACCAGGCGCGTCCGGCGGGCGCCACCTCGTCCTGCGGCTCCGCGGACCCCGCCGTGCTCACGGCCGGACAGGGCCTGGCCGCTGAACTCCGGGGCTGTTCGCCGGGGTTGATGCCGCCGCGCATCACAGGCGGCGTATCGCGCCGTCCGCCCGGAGGTCCTCGAGAGCCGGGTAGCCGTCCACCGCCATCATCAGGTCGGCCTCGGCAAGCAGCGAGCGCAGGACGTGGACAATGCCCTGCGTGCCTCCGAGAGCCAGCCCGTATGCGTACGGGCGGCCCACACCCACGGCGGTGGCCCCCAGCGCCAGCGCCTTGACCACGTCCGCACCGCTGCGGACACCCGAGTCGAACAGAACCGGCAGGCCGTCCGCCGCCTCGACCACTCCCGGCAGCGCCTCCACGGCGGGCAGTCCGCCGTTCGCCTGCCGGCCGCCGTGGTTGGAGCAGTAGATCCCGTCCACGCCGCCGTCCTTGGCGCGGCGCGCGTCTTCGGGGTGGCAGATGCCTTTGAGGACGAGCGGCAGGTCGGTGATCGACCGCAGCCAGCCGAGATCGTCCCAGGTCAGCGGATTGCCGAAGATCCGTGCCCACTCCAGCACCGCGGCCCGCACATCCTCCTCGGGGGCTTTGGCCAGCCGGGCCCTGAAGACCGGGTCGGACGTGTAGTTGGCAAGGCAGTGGCCGCGCAGCTGCGGGAAGTTGCCGGTTGCCAGGTCGCGGGGGCGCCATCCCGTGATCCAGGTGTCCAGCGTCACCACGATGCCCTTGAAGCCCGCGGTTTCGGCCCGGCGCACGAGGCTCTCGGCCAGCTCCCGGTCGGTGGGGGTGTACAGCGAGAAGAATCCCGGGGTTTCCCCGAACTCGGCCGCGACCTCCTCCAGCGGATCGACGCTGAGGGTGGAGGCCACCATCGGCACGCCCGTACGGGCGGCTGCGCGGGCCGTGGCCAGGTCGCCGCGGCCGTCCTGCGCGCACAGCCCGATCACCCCGACGGGTGCCATGAACAGCGGGGAAGGCAGGCTCGTCCCGAACAGGTTCACCGACAGGTCGCGCCGGGCCGCACCGACCATCATCCGCGGCACCAGCCCCCACCGCAGGAACGCCGAGACGTTGGCCCGCTGGGTGGACTCGTCTCCTGCGCCACCGGCGACATACGACAGCAGCGACGGCGACAGCGCCGCCTGCGCTCGCGCCTCCAGCTCCTGGAACTCCATCGGCAGGGCGGGCAGCACGCCAGAGAGCCCGTCGATGTAGATCTCGTTCTGGTAGTCACCGAACCGCCCGTCGAGCTCCCGGTTCATCCGTGGGGTCACCGCCCTCGCCTCACCTGCCCCCGGCCATCGGGGACCAGTGCTTCTCATCGTGCGGCCGAGACGGGACGGCGGCCAGGTCACAGCGGTACAGACCCCGCTGAAGGGGTTGTGGCCGGCGTACATTGATCCGCCGCGGCCCCCGGTCACGTCCCGCGTGCGCCGTCCGCCGATGAGCAGTCGGTGATCTCGTTTTGTACGATCGGGGCATGGCTGCGGAGTATCCCGAGGCCGCAAAGCAGCTGTCCGCGGTCGCGGAGAGCGTGGGTGAACATCTTTCGGACGTCAGCCGTGACATCGGGGAGCAGCTGCTCGCGGAGATCCCGGAGCTCCGAGGTGACGGGACCGTCGTCAAGATCCTCGAAGCGAGCGTCGCGGAGAACGTCGCCACACTGCTGCACATTTTCGAGAACGACATACCGCTGGACAACGTCGAGGGGCCCCCGGTCGCCTCGGAGTACGCCAGGAGGCTGGCCCAGCGGAACGTACCCCTCAGTGCGCTGATCAGGTCCTACCGGATCGGGCACTGGCGTTTCCTGCAGTGGTGTCTCGACGAGCTCAACCGTCAGGGCGCCGACGAGTCCCTGTCCGCCGCGACCAACTGGCGCATGCTGAACCTGAGCTTCGGCTACATCGACCGGGTCACGGAGCATGTCATCGATGTCTACCAGCTCGAGCGCGACCACTGGCTGCTGAGCCGGACAGCTGTGCGTGCCGCGCGCGTGCGGGACATCCTCGCCGGGAAGGACGTCGATCTCGACTGGGCGGAGTCGGCTCTGGGTTACCGCATCCGGCAGTACCATCTCGGGCTGGTGTCCTGGCTGCCCCCGCTGGCGGAGGCGGGTGCGGGGCTGGCCAGACTCGACCGGATGACCACCGTGATCGCCGAAGCGCTCGGGTGTCCTGCCCGGCCGCTGTTCGTTCCCCGGGACGAAGCGCTGTCCTGGGCGTGGCTGCCGTTCGGCTCGCACCATGACGTCTCCTGGGAGCAGCTGTCGGACGCGATCGAGAGCACTGATCCCTCGGTGTATGTGTGCGTGGGGAACGTGGAGCCCGGCATCGGGGGATTCCGCTCCACGCACCATCAGGCACTGCGCACCCAGGAGCTGGCGACGCTGGCCAGTCCCGGCACCCGGTTCACCGAGTACTCCCGGGTGGCTCCGATCGCCTTGATGTGCGCCAATGTCGAGGACATGCGCGCCTGGGTGTGGGGGGTTCTGGGCCCGCTGGCTGTCGATGACGAGAACTGCGCGCGGCTGCGGGAGACCGTGCAGATCTTCCTGGACACCGGCTGCAGTTACACCGCCACGGCCGGCGCTCAGATTCTGCACAAGAACACCGTGCACTACCGCATCCGGAAGGCCGAGGAGATCATGGGCCATCCCGTCCAGGAGCGCCGCATCGATCTGGAAGTCGCGTTGCTGGCCGTCCAGTACCTCGGCCTGACGCTCCTTCGCAGCGCCCCGGCATGACACGCCCTCGCGCCGGCCGACGGGGCTGTCGCCCCCGGGCGATCGGTGAGCCGCTGCTCGCCGTCAGTCGGTGCCGGCCGTGACCGGCTCCCAGCGGGCGTACTCGTCCATCAGCTCGGCGAAGCGGCCGCGCACCATCTCCAGGCCGGCGGTGGCCACCGCGAGGTGCAGCGGGGGCTCGTCGATGCCCGTGATGTCGGCGACGGCCGCCATGGACTTGACGAGGTCGCCCCGCACCGCCTGCTGGTCGAATTCGGCCATGGCGGCGTAGGAGGGCGCGTAGGCGGGGATGGACGTGGCGGGGAGCTTCGCGTTGGTCCCGAAGCTGGTGTTGTAGCCCGCCGGCTCGACCAGGGTGACGTGGATGCCGAGCGGGCCGACTTCCTTGGCCAGTCCCTCGGTCAGGTTCTGCACGGCGCTCTTCGAGGCGCAGTACACGGCCATCGTGGGCAGGCTGACGTGGCCGCCCATGGAGCCGATGTTGATGATGTGGCCGCGGCCGCGTTCCCGCATGTGCGGGAGTACGGCCTGGATCACCTGGACGAGGCCCACCACGTTGGTTTCGAACTGGTCGCGCAGCTGGTCGGGGCTGACTTCCTCGACCGTGCCGACCTGCCCGTAGCCGGCGGCGCCCACGAGGGCGTCGATGGCGCCGAAGCGGTCGACGGTCTCCTTGACGGCCTGCTCGATGCCGGCGGCGTCGGTGACGTCGAGGCGTGTGACCAGGACGTTGCCGAGGCCGGCGAAGGCCGGGTTGGCCTTGGCCGTGTCGCGCATGGTGGCCACGACGTTCCAGCCGCGCGCGGCGTACTCGAAGGTGGCCGCTTCGCCCATGCCTGTCGAAGCACCTGTGATCAGAACGGTCTTGCGCATGATGCCCTCTCTCGTGGCGTGGCCTCTGCACCCACACTCACTACTAAACAGAATCTACAAAACATGTATAGCATGCTCAGTCGGTATGGTGTGCATATGGCAGCGACCCGTGGGGACATCCAGCGCCGCGAGCAGGTGCTCGCGGCGGCACTGACCGTTTTCGCCACGTTCGGCTATCGCAAGACGTCGATGGACGCGGTGGCTCAGGCGGCGGACATCTCCCGCCCCGGCCTGTACTTCCTCTTCTCCGGCAAGGAGGAGCTGTTCCGCGAGACCATGCGGCAGGCGCTGGACGAGGCCCTGGGCGACGTCCGCACGGCGCTGGCCGCGCCCGGCGCGGACCTCAACGCGCGTCTGGTGGCCGCACTCGACGCCAATCTGGGCCGGTACGTCGGCACGCACATCAACGAGGGCGTCGACGACCTGCTGGAGCACGGCACAGCACAGCTGCAGAGCATGTACGACGACTACCGGGGCGCCTTCCTCGACGCGCTCACCGAGGCCGTCGCCGCCTCCGGCCGGCCCACCGCAAGCGTCACCCCGCGGCAGATCGCCGAGGTCCTGCACGCCGCCGCCGAGGGCTGGAAGCACCGCGTCGCCGACCGTCCTGCATTCGTCGACAAGCTCACCATGGCCGTCGACGTCGCGCTGCGCCCCTAGGTTCCGCCGACGGCAACGCCGCTGGGGGCACCCCCTGCTCGAAGAGCTTGGGGGAGGGCGTGCCGGGCCCCGCGTCCGCGGCCTGGCCGGCCGGGCACGCCCTAGAAACTCCTGCGCACGCCCCCGTCGACCGACAGCATCACGCCCGTGAGGTAGGACGCGGCGGGCGACAGCAGGAAGGCGGCGCTGCGGCCGAACTCCTCGGGGGTTCCGTAGCGGCGCAGGGGGACGCCGGCGGTCGCACGGGCGCGGGCGGCGTCGGCGTGGCCGGTGTGCGCGTCGAGTTCGCGGACCCGGTCGGTCTCGATGTGGGCGGGCACCAGGCCGACGACGCGGATGCCCCGGGGGCCCAGCTCGTTCGCCAGGTTCTTCGCGTAACCGGCCAGGCCCGGCCGGAAGGCGTTGGAGAGCGCGAGGCCGGGAATCGGCTCGTACACCGAGCTGGAGAGAACGAAGCCGATGACCCCTCCCCCGTCCAGCTCCGCCGCGACGGCGCGGGACAGCCGCACCGCACCGAGGAAGACCGACTCGAAGGCGGCGCGCCACAGGTCGTCGTCGATGGTGTCCGACGTACCCGCCGGCGGGCCGCCGACGCTGATGAGCACCCCGTCCAGCCGCTTAAAGGCATCACGTGCCGCGCCGATGAGCCGGTCCGGGGCAGCGGGGTCGGCGTTGTCGGCCACGACACCGACCGCCTGCCCCCGGCCGCCGAGCTCCGCCTCGGCGGCGGTCACCGACTCCTCGCTGCGGCCGCTGACGACCACCCTCGCCCCGTCCGCCACCAGTTCGCGCGCGGCGGCCCTGCCCAGACCGCGGGTGCCACCGGTGACGATGTACACCCGGTCCTTCAGTCCAAGGTCCATGACCGCTGTCTCCTGTCCCGCCGTGCCGCTCGCACGGCCTACAGCATCGCCTTCTGGGGCTGCGTGGACACCACGATGACGGTGGTGGTGCCGGCGGTCAGGGCCGCCTTGAACTCCCGCTCCAGGTCCCCCGTGGTCTCCACGTCGACCGCACGGCATCCGAATCCGCGGGCCACGGAGGCGATGTCGAGCCCGGGCAGGTCGAGTCCCGGAACGCCCGGCGTCTCCTCCAGCACCGCGAACGACTTGAGGATGGAGTACTCCTGGTTGCGCATGACCACATACACGACCGGGAGGTTGTGCCGGGCCGCCGTCCAGATGGCCTGCACGGAGTACTGGAAGGAACCGTCACCGATCAGGCCGACCACCGGCCGGTCGACGCCCCGCTCCCGGTCGCCCAGCGCGACGCCCACCGCGGCCGGGGTGCCCCAGCCGATCCCTCCGCTGGCCGTGGCGAAGAACGATCCGGTCCTGACCGTCGGAAGCCACTCGACCTGCTGCGCCATCGTGGAGGTCGATTCGTTGACGATGACCGCGTCCGGCGGCCGGACCCTGCTCAGGGCGGCGTACACCTCCGGCGGGGTGAGCGGACTGTTCGGCGTCTGCGGCAGCTCACGGGGCCGCGCCATCGGCTCCGGGGCGGTCCGCGCGGACCCCTCGGCGACCATGTCCAGGAGCAGTTCGATCGCCGTCGCGGGATCGCCCAGGAGGCTGTCGCCCACCCGTGCCGCCGCGGCAACCCCCGGATTGCCGGTGATCTGCAGGAGCTCGGTGCCGTCGGGGAGGTAGTCGCCGGGCACGTAGGGGTAGTAGCGGAACGCCTCCGCGCCGATCACGACCACCAGGTCGTGCCCGGCCAGCCGGTCACTGATGGTCTTCACCGACATGCCGAGCGGGCCGCGGAAGAGGGAGTGGTCCTCGGGGAAGGAGGCGCGGTCCAGCAGCGGGGCGCCGTAGACGGAAGCGCGCAGCTTCTCCGCCAGGGCCACGGCCGCGTCCCAGCCGCCGGCGCGGTCCACCTCCGGCCCGAAGACCAGCGCGGGACGACGGCTTGCGGAGATGCGGTCGGCGAACAGCCGCAGGCGCCGCGCGTCGGGGGCGACCCGGTCGCTGACGGTCCGGACCCGGGTGAATCCGGACAGCGGCCGCTTCCAGTCGTCCATGGGAATCGACAGGTAGACCGGTCCCGCCGGCGGCTGCAGCGCTTCCGCGTAGGCCCGCATGAAGGCCTCGGGGACGTCTTCGGCGCGGGCCGGTTCGTAGGACCATTTCACCCACGGCTTCGGCAGCGTGGTGGCCTCGCGGTTGCCGAGATACGGCTCACCGATCACGAGTTCACGGTGCTGCTGTCCCGAGGTGATGATCAGGGGCGTGTTTCCGTGGTAGGCCGCCACCAGGTTGCCCACCGCGTTTCCCACCCCGGCCGAGGAGTGCACGTTGACCAGTGCCGGGCGGCGCGTGACCTGGGCGAAGGCGTCGGCCATCGCGATGACGGACGCCTCCTGCAGCGCCAGGACGTAGGTGAAGTCCTCGGGGAAATCCTGCAGGAAGGTCTGCTCGGTCGAACCGGGATTGCCGAAGACCGTGGTGAGTTTCAGGGTCCGCAGCAGGTCGTAGGTCACGCTGTGGACGGTGGATCGCTCGGTCATTGTTGCCACCGACTTTCGTGCTGGAGCCGGGCGCCGGGTCAGCGGCCCTGCCCGTGGGGTGCGCGCTTCTCGGGGAAGGCTCGGGCGCCTTCCCCCGCATCGTGGGACGCCAGAACCAAGCGCCGATCCGATCCTGCTCGACACCGGCGCCCTCGTCGCGAAATGCGGTCCGTTCGGTGACGGCACGCCCGACAGCCGCCACGGCCAGGGGGCGATGCCGCAGTGGACCTCGGTCCGGCCGAAGGGCGGCGCTCCGCGCGACCACGGTCATGTCGCGGGCGAGCGCCGTCCCGGGGCCCGCGACGGGCCCGCCGCCGTGCCGTCCCTCGCGTTCACGCACCGCTCCTTTGCCGCGCTCGTGTACCGCTCTCCTTCCGGTCCGCGGACCGGACCGCTTCCGTGAGGACGACGCTAGAAGCGTGCACGGATGGAGCCATTGGGCGACGAACACCACATTTGCCAGGAAATTGGTTTCCCGGCACCAATATGCGCGACACCCATCAGCATTTACTTGCTTGACAAAGCAGATGACTGCCTGGGCATACTCGGTCGGTCGGTCCGGAACACGGGAGCCCGCATGAACCTCGGCATGGCCATCGCTGACTTCACCCAGCCCCAGAGCCCGGCAGGCATCGCACGTCACGTGGGCCGGCTCGCCCGCACCGCGGAGGAGTACGGGTTCACGCGCATCGCCGTCATGGACCATCTCTTCCAGATCGGGATCGTGGGGACGTCCGAACAGGAAATGCTGGAGGCGTACACCACGCTGGGCTACCTGGCGGCGAGCACCGAGCGCGTGGAGCTTCTCGCCCTGGTGACCTCGGCCGGCTACCGCGAGCCCGGCCTGCTGGCCAAGATGGTCACCACGCTCGACGTGCTGTCCGAGGGCCGGACGGCCCTGGGTATCGGTGTCGGCGCGGGGTTCAACGTCGCCGAGGCACGCGGACTGGGTCTGCCCTTCCCGCCCGTCGCCGAACGGTTCGAGCGTCTCGAGGAGACGCTGCGGATCTGCCTGCAGATGTGGAGCGACGACGAAGGGCCCTTCAACGGCCGCCACTACCGGCTCGAGCGCACCCTCAACTCCCCCGCCACGGTACGGCGCCCCCATCCGCCGATCCTGATCGGCGGGTCCGGCGAGCGGAAGACGCTGCGGCTTGTCGCGGAGTACGGCAACGCCTGCAACCTCTTCCACGGACCGGACCTCCGGCACAAACTCGACGTGCTGCGCGGGCACTGCGACCAGGCCGGGCGGGACTACGACACGATCGAGAAGACGGTCCTCCTCCCTCTCGACCCCGGGCGGCGGGGCGAGCACGTGCCGGGCCTGCTCGCCGAACTGCGCCGGCTGCACCGGATCGGCATCGACCACGTCATCGGCCCGGTACGGGGAGCCGACCAGCAGGCAGCCCTCCAACTGCTCGGAGAGCGCGTCGTTCCCGAGACAGCACATTTCTGAGGTACCGCATCTCCGAGGTACCGCATCCCCGACCGCAGCACGTGGCAGGAACATAGCCGGCCCCTCAGTATCAATTTGCTTTCAGAAGCATTCAAAGAGCATCCCCTGACAAGTCCTCGGAGGAGAGTCCGTGAGTGACAGCAACGACCGGCCGGGCAAGGACGCTGATGTCATCGTCGTCGGAGGCGGATCCGCGGGCGCCGTACTCGCCGCCCGGCTCAGCGAGGACCCGCAGCGCGAGGTCCTGCTGATCGAGGCAGGCCCGGACTACCCCGCGGGGCAGTTCCCCCGCGGGCTGCGGACCCCGCATCTGCTGGCCGATCCGGACCACGACTGGGGCTACACCGCGCGGGGTACCGACCGGGCCCCGGGCATCCCCGCTCCGCGCGGCCGGACCATGGGGGGCAGTTCCGCCGTCAACGCGGGGGTGGCCATCCGGGCGCGTTCCGCGGACTTCGCCGCCTGGGCGGACCGTTACGGCATCAAGGGCTGGTCCTTCGAGGACGTCCTCCCCACGTTCCGGCGCATGGAGAACACACCGGCCGGCGACGACGCCTACCACGGGCGCCTGGGCCCCTTCCCCGTCCGCCAGTGGTCCTACGAGGAACTCACGTCGCCTCTGCGGGCGTTCGTCGACGGCTCGGCGGACCGGGGGTTCCGGCGTGTCGAGGACTTCAACGGGGCCGAGCAGGAGGGCGTCGGCGGCTATCCCGTCAACATCGTCGGCGGGGTGCGGCAGAACACCGCCCTGGCCTATCTGACGCCACCGGTGCGGCAGCGCCCCAACCTCCGGGTGCTGAGCGAGGTCACCGCCGACACCGTACTCATCGAGAACGGCACGGCGCGCGGCGTGGTGAGTGCCTCCGGCACCGTGTACCGGGCCGCCGAGGTGATACTCGCCGCCGGCAGCTACGGCAGTCCGGCCATCCTGCTGCGCTCCGGCGTCGGCCCGGCGAAGGACCTGCGGGCACTGGGCATCGACGTGGTCGCCGACCTGCCGGTCGGCCGGCGGTTGCAGGACCATCCCTTCTTCCACTCGCTGTTCGCCCTGGCGCCCGGGCACCAGACGATGACGGACGCCTTCTCGGCGGGCCTGTGGTGCGCCTCGACCGAGGCGCAGGGCGGCGAACTGGACCTCGGCATCGTGGCCGTGCACCTGCTGGACGGCTCCTTCAGCCCGACCGGCGCAGCCGTGCTCCTGGCGGCGGCCGTCACCCGGCCGGAGTCACGGGGCTCCCTCCGCCTGGCCGGCCGGGACCCCTACGCCGCTCCGGTCATCGACGACAACTACCTCGCGACTGCCAGGGACCGCCGCCGCATGCTGGAGGGCGTGAAGCTCGTGCGCAGCCTCGTGAGCACGCCGCGGTTCGCACGGGTGCTGGCCGGCGAACTCGTTCCCGGCGACGCGGTCCGGGGCGACGAGGAACTACTGGACACGATCGAGGCCGGGATCTCCACCTACGGTCACCCCACCTCGACCGTGCCCATGGGAGGGCCCGGCGACGAATGGGCCGTGGTCGACGAGTCGGGCGCGGTCAAGGGGGTCGAGCGGCTGCGCGTCGTGGACGCCTCCATCATGCCGGAGGTCCCGTCCACCGTGACCAACGCGACCACCATCATGATCGCGGAGCATATCGCCCGCCGCGTGTACCGGGCCTGACGGGACGTCGCGTATACCGGGCCTGACGGGACGTGGGGAACCCCGGCGCCGGGGAGTGCGACGCGGACCGCCCGGCCGGTGCGGTCCGCGTCGGCTCCACCGCGCGGGCGCGCAGGTTACGACCGCGTCGACCAGGGCCTGTCGTTTGGATCAGGTCATTTGGATCAGGTCATTCCAGGCGGCGGGCTTGATCAGTGCCGGTGAGCGGGGTCTGGTGCGTGCAGCTGCAAGGCGGAGGAGGGAGTCATGGCGGAGTCATGGCGACCGACGACAACGCCGCAGATGTGCGTGCCAGACCCCGCGGCCCAGGCCGGACCCAAACGACAGGCCCTAGGGCCTCCCGCGTCACGGACGCGTCCCTGAGCCACGCCTCGACGGCAGCGGACGCTGGTGACCGCCGCGATCCGTCATCCCGACGCATTCGTCGAGCAGGACGGCGGGTGGCACTTCGCCGAGCGCGGTCCGATGGCCGACCGGACCGGGACACGGCCCGTCCATGGCCTGGTTCAATCGAGCTTTTTCACCACGGCCTCGAACTGCCTCACCAGAGCGGGCAGGGAGCGTCCGTCGAGCTGGTCGACGACCCGCTTACGGGCACTCGCCAGATGAACGGGGTAAGCGGCCTGAAGACGCTTCAGCCCCTCCGGGGTCAAAGAGGCCACATTGCCCCGCCCGTCGCCTTCGTGGCGCCGCTTGGTCACCTGGCCCCGGGCCTGGAGCGTGTCCACGATCCGGGTGATCCGGCTCGCCGACAGGGCGCTGGCCGCGGCGAGATCCGTCATCCGCAGCTCCTGGTTCTCGGCTTCGGAGAGACTCATGAGGACGACGTACTCGGTGAGCGTCAGTCCCGTGGCCCGCAGCAGATCGTCGTCCAGCGAGCGCGGGAGCGCGATGATGACGCGCATCAGGGCACGCCAGAATCGTTCTTCCTCGGCGGCCAGCGGATCAGCGTCATTCATCCGTGCAGCTTACATGCTCAAGCAAGCAAGCTCAAGTGGTGATCGGATCCCGGGTGCCCGCGCAGCCTGCGGCACCGACAGGACCGGCCGGCGACCACCTGCGCCTGCGCCCGCACGGCGAACGGGCTGGCGGCCGGGGGATCCAGTCGGTCCATGGCACGCCTGCGGGCGCCGGCCCTACGAGCCTCAGTTTACTTGCTTGACAAAGCATCACCATCACAGAGATGCTTGCTTACGCAAGGAACAATCTGTCGGGGATCGCCGTGTGCGACGACGAGTGAGAGGCCAGAAGGGCATGAGCGTCCAGTTGCCGCCCGCCGGGACCTATCAGGTCGATCCGGCGCGATCGTCCATCACCTTCACCACCCGGCACCTGTTCGGCCTCGGCAGGGTGAACGGCACCTTCACGCTGGAGTCGGCGAGCATCTCCGTCGCCGAGCCGGTGACCGAGTCGGCCGTGCACGCGGCCGTCGCGGCGGGCAGTTTCCACACCGGTGCGGCTCGCCGGGACGATCACGTGCGCTCGCCCGCGTTCCTGGACGCGGACCGGCACCCGGCCATTCGCTTCGAGTCGAGCGGAGCAGTCCGCGGCGACGACGGCGTCTGGACGGTGGAGGGGTCGCTCACGGTCCGTGGGCACCGGGCTCCCCTCCGGCTGACGATCGACTCACTGACCGTCAGGGACGGATCGCTGCGGCTCTCGGCCTCGGCGACCGTCGACCGACACCGCCACGGCCTGACAGCCGCCCGCGGGATGGCGGCGCGCCGGCTGCGGCTCTCCCTGACCGCCACCGCTCACCCCACCGCCGGCCCCACCACGAACCCGACCGCGCATCCGACCGCGCACCCGGCCCTCGGCACGGCGACTCGCGCCGTCGTGCCGGCAGAAGAAGAAAAGGACCTTCTGATGTCTCCCAAGATCGCAGTGATCTACTACTCCTCCACCGGGACGGTCCACGAGCTGGCGGAGTCGGTGGCCGAGGGCGCCCGCAAGGAAGGCGCGGAGGTACGACTTCTGCGCGTCGCCGAACTGGCCCCCAAGGAGGCCATCGCCACCAACGAGGCCTGGGCGGCGCACATGGCGGCCACCGAGGACATCCCCGTGGCGACCCCGGACGACATCGAGTGGGCGGACGCCGTCATCTTCGGCTCCCCCACCCGGTTCGGCAACATCGCCAGCCAGCTCAAGCAGTTCATCGACACCCTCGGCGGCCTGTGGGCACAGGGCAAGCTGGCCGACAAGATCTACAGCGGCTTCACCGCCACCGCCACCGCGCACGGCGGGCAGGAGTCCACGCTGCTGGCCCTGTACAACTCCGTCCACCACTTCGGCGGCATCATCGTCACGCCCGGCTACACCGACCCCGTGAAGTTCGCCGACGGCAACCCCTACGGCACCAGCCACGTCAACGGCCAGGGAGCGGTCCCCGTCGACGACACCGCCCGTGCCGCCGCCGTCTACCAGGGCAAGCGCGTGGCCGCCGTCACCGCGCAGTTCAAGAACGCCTGACAGGATGTTCTGGGCCGCGTCACGGCGCGCGGCCCGGGGCCGGGCTCGACCGCTCGATCGGCGGGGTCAGTGCCGGGCGAACTGAACGCGCGTCGGCTGCACGGCGTCCGGCCGCAGGGCGATCCCGTTGAGCACCAGCGGTTCTCCGTAGATGTCGGTGATCCTGATCGCGCCCCCGCACCCGCTGCCCCGGTCGGAGAGGAAGTAGTTGTAGTCGGTACGGGGCAGCTGATGCCAGCCGCCGCCGGTGCGGACCTCCAGCCGCGCCACCGGATTCCGGTGGCCGATCACCTGGACGGCGCACCACCAGCGGCTGGACCCGGTCTTGTACCGGATCGAAACCGTGTCGGACGTGCTGGGGCTGGGGCTCAGCAGGCTCCACTTGACGCCTCCCCCGGCTAAAGCAGGGGGATTCCTAGTGCTGGGTTCCTCAAACAATCAACGGCGTGGTGTGACGGCCGGGTGTCGGCAGCGGTGGATGTCGCGCAGGTCAGCTGAAGGTCGTGCCATGGTCTGTCAGTTGCCTGGTCTAGGGTCGCCCGCATGGCTGAGCCCCCCTTTCTGACCGCCGTCCGCGAGTCGTACGACACGGTCGCCGCCGATTACGTCGAACGCGTCCCGCCTCCAGCCGAGATGGACCCGCTGTCACGCGCGATGCTGGCGGGGTTTGCCGAATTGGTGCGGACGGCCGGTCTGGGGCCGGTCGCGGACCTGGGGTGCGGCCCCGGACGGGTGACGGCGCACCTGGCCGGGCTGGGGGTGTCCGTCTTCGGCGTCGATCTGTCGCCGAAGATGGTCGGGCTGGCCCGGCACGCCTATCCGAACCTGCGGTTCACTGAGGGCTCGATGACCGCGCTGGAAATGAGGGACGACGAGCTCGGCGGCATCCTGGCCTGGTACTCCACCCATCACACGCCCCCGCAGTGGCTGCCGGATGTGTTCGCCGAGTTCCACCGCACGCTCGCGCCCGGCGGCTACCTGCTCTGGGGAGACTATGTCGGCAATGAGCGGCTGCAGCCGACCCACGGCTATGGCCGTCCGGTGTCCTACGAGTCGTACCTCCTGCCCCTGGACCGCATGGTCGACCTGCTGGACCAGGCCGGACTCGTCGTCACCACGAGACTGGAACAGGAGCCCGGCGGACGCGTGAACAGACCGCACGCCTGCCTCCTGGCCCGCAAGCCCGAAACGCCCTGACGGGACTCGTTCCCGGGGTGAGGCCGCTCGGCTGGACCGCCGACGATCACGGGGCGGGCTGTCAGACCGCTGGGTTGAGAGGGCGGCCGCCCCAGCGGATGCCTTTCTCGCTGCGGACACGGGCGCGTTCCCGGCGCTGCGCGGCCAGGACGCCTGGATGGCGTGCGTTCTGGTTGCGCCAGTGCAAGTAGTGATGCAGCGCGCGGGTCTGGACGGTGTGGTTGGGGTGGTTCGAGTTGGCGAGGGTGAACTGCCGCAGCGGCCCGAAGTGCGCCTCGACCGGGTTCGCCCAGGACGCGTTGGTCGGTGTGAAGCAGAGCTCGACCTTGTTCCTGGCCGCCCATCGGCGGATCTTGCTGCCCTTGTGGGCGGAGAGGTTGTCGAGGATGACGTAGATGGGTGCGCCGTCCGGGCGGGCCGCCCGGATGCTCTTGAGTGCGGCGAGGCTGTGGTCGGTGCCTTTGCGGCGCCGGTTGACGCCCCAGAGAGTGTCGTCGCCGACGGAGTAGCAGCCGTGGAAGTAGCGCACTCCGTGGGTGCGGTGATAGGCCGCCGGCAAGCGGTCGGGCTTGCCCTGCTTCGCCCAGCACAGGCCGGCGGTGGGGCGGATGCCGAGCGGGCCGAACTCGTCGAAGCCGAAGGTGCGCTCGGGCCGCTCGGTCAGCGCGTACTCGATCCGGTCCAGCTTGGCGTCGAAGTCGGGGTCGGTGGACTCCTTCCACGTCTTGGTCCGCTGGAACGTCACGCCGCGACGCTTCAGCAGGCAGCGCAGGGCCTCGCGTCCAATACGTATCGGGCGGGCGACGTTGCGCCGCAGGTGCTCGGAGAGTTTCCGGACCGACCAGCGGGTGAAGGGCCGACCGAGCTTGACCGGCCGGGTGGTGGCCGTCTGGATGACGAAGTCCTCGTCGTCATCGCTGAGCAGGCGGGGACGGCCTCCCGCCCACAGAGGGTCCAGACAGGCCAGCCCGATCTCGTTGAAGCGGTGGATCACGTCGCGGACTGTGTCCTCGCCCGCCTGCACGAGCCGCGCGATCACCGGCACGCTGTTCCCGCCCGCCGAGGCCAGCAGCATCATCGCCCGCCGGAACCGCACCATGCTCGTGAACCGCGCGTGCCGCCGGAGGCTGGGCGGTCTGGGTCTTGGTATGCACCGTTCAGGGCTGAATAGCGCCCTGAACAGTGGCTCTCATCTCTGTCGTCATGCTGACCACAGTGCAGGAGACCTCTTACCGCTGGGTGCGCTCCTCAGGAGCGGGACCGGGCGGCGGTGGCCCGCAGGCTGCGCAGATGAACGGTGAGGGCGCGTCCGTCGTCGGCGGTCAGGTGGTGCTGGTGAGCCCACGTGTTCAGCAGCGTCGATACGGCGTGGCGGGAGAGCGGGGCGTGACCGTTGAGGTTGGCGCCGCGTCCAGTCCACAAGTTCCACAGCTGCGGTGTGCCGGAGAAGCAGCGGCTGCGCGTGGTGAGCCGATGCAAGCAGGAGGTAGAAGTCGACGGCTGACTCCAGAGAGCTGTGACCCTCGCCGCGAGTCTCCCACCGCACGGGCGCGGTGCCCGCCTTCATGTTCATGTGCTCGTCAAGCCGGACAACAACAACGCCCTCGCGGGTGACGGTGTGATCGGCGGGCAGCTCGGCCGTCTCAGGGGCGCGGAGCTGGCCGAGCGTCAGGGTCAGCATGAACAAGGGCGCGACGTCGGCCAGCGTGAGGAAGAGCAGCTGAGCCGTGTCCTGCTTGCGCTGGCCCCCGACACGGGGAACGCGGCCCGTGCGGTCCATAGCGTCCAGCACCCGGGTGGTGGCCTGCTCCTCCTCGCTGAGCGCGTGCGGGGTGGCGCGGAAGCCGGCCTGGAGTTGTTCAGAGGCAGTGAGGCGAGCAATGATCTGGGCGGCACTGCTCCGGGCCGCCTCCAGCATCGCGGTGTACTCCCGACGGAAGTACACCGGTACCGCATTCCCGGGCGGCTGTGGCCCCGTGACGCGCTGGGGGTCTTGACCAGGTCCCACACGGCGGGGTGGAGGGAGCCGGACGGGGAGTCTTGCTTCTCCCTCGGCCGTCAAGCGTGAACACCGTCAGCGCCGCAGACCTCGACGTGCCGCGGCCAACCGTGCACGAGGTCGTCAGGCGTGCGGGTCAGCCGCCCTGACCGGCGCTTCCGACCGGGCCGACCTTCACCGGGGAGCCGGAGCCGTCCGTGACGGGCAGCGTGGCGGCGCCCGGCCAGTTGAGGGTGACCGACTTCGTCTCGTCCGGCGGGGTCACCACCAGCCCGGTGACGCGGACGCCGGAGCCGCCCGACTTGTTGAACGGGTAGTTGACGGGGAAGGCCGTCGACTTCCCGTTCTTGAGGATGGCCGAGCCGGCCTGCTGGCCCGTGCGCTTCGCGGACAGCGATCCCGCGCTGGTCTTCAGGTCGACGCCCGCGTACCCGGAGATCGTGCAGTCCCGGCCGCTGTGGTTCGTCAGCTCGACCACGACGGTGCCGTCGGGGTCGCCGTCGATGGTGTTGTCCTTCGCCGTGATCTCCAACTCGTCGGTGCGGCACTTGCCGACCTTGGCGTTCGCGTTGGAGCCGGTCCCGGCAGCCGTACCCGTCCCGCCGGAGCTCGTTGCGCCGGAGTTCGTTGCGGAGCTCGTCCCGGCGGAGTCCTTCGCGCCGCCCTGGTCCGAACTGCCCGAGTCCGAACCGCCGCCCGAGGACGACGCTGTGGCCCCGGACGACACGGTGGACGCGGATGACGGGTGGCTCTGTCCCGTGCCGGCGTCGTCGTTCTGGCAGGCCGTGAGCGAGAGACCGGCGGCGACGGCCAGGGCGGCGAAGGTGAGCTTGTGAACGCGCATCGTTTCTTCCTCAGTATCGGTTGGCAGTGTCGGCCGCTCGATACGGGTCGGTACGAGCGAGCGTTTCCGACCAACAGGACCGGCCCGGCCCGGTGGACCGTTCCATACAGTCACCTCATAAGACATCCCTGTTACACGCACAGCCAGGCACAACGCGCGCCATCACCGGGCGGACCGCGCCGGGACGCGCCGCCGGCCAGCCGGGACGGCGGTTCCCGCCACCGTCACGCACCTGTTCGCAGCCGCCGTCCGTTGGGACAGACCCGTAACCCGACGGACCACAACCGATCGCCTGCCCTCCTCATCCCGCTCCGCTCGCCCACGGGAGCAGCCGCCCGGCCCGCGAGGCCAGGTTTCCAGCACATCGAAGGCACCCATCGACTCGCCTCGTCTGCCACGATTTCCGCGGTCTCGGGGCTGGCCCGCCCGGCGAGGGTGAGGTCCTGGATCGGCCGGAACAGCACCCGGTGAAAGGCCGCGACGAGCGCCGCCGCCATACGCGGGGTGGCGCCGCCCGCCGCACCGGTCGCTTCGGCGAGCACCTCCGCGAAGACCTCTTCGCACCATTCGTGCGGGCCCCGCGGACAGGCGGAGAACGTCTGGCTCTCGTCGATCATCCGGGGGAACTCCGGGCCCGCGAATCCGGCGATCGGCCCCGGCGACGACGGCCTCGAAGGCGCCGCGCAGCACGGGCGGGTGCGGACTCCCCCACCGCGCACCCGGCCGCGATCCCGGCCAGGCTCTCGACGAACGCCTCCCGGTGGTCCAGCACCAAGTCCTCTGTGCGGACACCGCAGTTGGCCACGGTCGCCCGACGAGTCGGTCCGGCAGGGCCCAGAGCCGAACCCTCGGCCTCGAGGTCCACGCTGAGGCGCTCGCCAGCCTTTTGTCCATGAGGGCTGATCCCCACATGCTCGGACGCGCCTCCTCGCCGACGCCAGGGCGCGCCCGGCAAGATCCGCCGGACAGGCCCTACACCTCGTTGAAGCCGCGCGACGCGTCGTAGATGTCCGTCTCGATGACGACCACGAAGAAGCTCGTCACGACGTAGTGGACCATTACGTGATCTTCCCAGGCCGAGCGCGTCACGGCGTCGGTCGTGTAGGCAAGGTGACTGTCGGCGCCTTCAGGCTCAGCTGCGATCCTGTCGACGAGACGCAGGAACTTTTCCCGATCTGCGGCCGGCATGTAGTCACGGAACCGCGCAACCTGCTCGGTGAACTGCACGCGTCTCTTCATCGCGGCAGGATTATATGGACACGGCGAAGGCCCCTGCCGGGAATATCGGCCGGAGCCTGCTCCCTGCAGGTGGCTCAGGCAGTGGTTCCCTCTCGGGTGTCGGAGACGAGGCCAGATTGTCGAACTCCAGGACGTTGCGGCAGTCGCCGCACGTGTACTCGATGCCGTCGTCGTCGGTGATCTCCAACTGAGCACGTCTGTCTGTACTTGGTTGAGCACTCTCAAGTACGCCGACGACCGGTGCCTTGATCAGTACGCGGCGGCCTGGGACCCCGCTCGATGCCGATCCGCCATCGTGTCGTCGGGCGGCCGTCGCATGACCAGACGCACGACGACGACCGCAGGCTGCGGGCGCCGGCTTCGAGCCGGGCCAGCCGAAGGCAACCGGGCCCGCGCCGAAGAGGAAGTACTCCGGCACGGGCCAGGAACATCAGCGTCAGGACCTGTAGGTGAGGGCGACACAGCCGTTGCCGGAGTTGGTGGGGCAGCTCGGGGTCTCCTGAGGGGCATCGGCCCCTGCGCCGCCCCCGTCTCTGGTGTTGCTGCGCCAGCCTTCCCAGCTGCCGCCGTTCCCGCCGCTGCCTACCGTGTACGCGCGGCAGGACTGCAGGGCTGCGGCTCCTCCGTCCCCGCCGGGTTGCCGCCTTTCCCCACGGTGATGGTGAGCGTCTGGCCCGTGCTCAGTCCGGTGAGGGTGCAGCTCGCGAGAGCGCCGCCCCCTCCTCCGCCGCCACTGGCACCGCCCGGCCTATCGCCGACGTACGTGGGGCCGCCACCACGCGCGGTGACGGTGACCGGAGCCAGGGACGGGACTGCTACCAGGCTGGACAGCCTGCTCGTAGGTGATGGTTGCATGCCTGGGTCAATGAACCACGGTCGGAGTGGAAGCCACCGTTGATTCCAACGGAGTAGTGCCACCCCGAGAGGGGCTCTCGGAGTCGTATCCCGAGGTTGTGATCAGGCTTCCAATGTGACTACGACCAATGCGTCGTCGGCCTATACCTGGGCAAGCGGGCCCTTCACGGAAGCACGGCCACAACCTCGGTTGGCCACACTGAGCACCCCCGTTGGCCGCCCCGGGCCACGGGCTGAGTGGTTCGTTGAGCCGAGCCACGGTAGTTGGAACCTGGCCATGATTCTTGGAACCAGCTGATGCGTGCCCCGGGGCAGGCGTCGACCCGGGCCGCCCACTGACGACGGCCGTGAGAGCCGGTCAGGCGTTCGTGCGTGACAGGTGGTCGGGGAGGTCGGTGAGCCGTTCGATACGGAGCACCGTCTCGTCTGCCGTCGGCGATGGTCCACCGGTGACGAAGTCGATGCCGCGGTCCAGCCAGATGCCGGTGAGCCCGGCGAAGGCGGCTGCGTTCACATCGCTTTCCAGCATGTCGCCCACGTTGACCGCCTGCGCGGGGTCCGTCCGCATCCACCGGCAGGCGGTGGCGTAGGCGACGGGCTTGGCCACACCGAGCTCGGCCGGGGTCAGGACGGCTTCGAAGTGTTCCAGGAGGCCGAAACGGGCGAGCTTGGCGCGCTGCTGCTCGGGGTCCCCGTTGGTGAGAACGGCCAGACGCGGTCCTCGGGGAAGCCGTTTCAGGATCTCCAGGCAGGGCTGGACATCGGGACAGCACCGCCAGGACTCCTCGAACACGGTGAGGTAGCGCTCGGCGATCCAGGCGTCCAGAAGGCCGGGACTTTCCGGAACCGGCTCGCCGAGCATCGGCAGGAAGGAACGGAGCCTGCGTCGGTGGTGCTCAGCGAAGAAGCACTGACCGGCCAGGTATTCCCGCATGCGGCGCGCCTCCAGCGTCCACCACAACGCACCCGTACTTTCTTGAGCACGGGGATAGATTGCGGGCTGTCCGCGGCCTGCCCCGCGGTCAGGACGAACGCCGGCGGGCGGCGCTTGCGATCGGCGGCGAGATGGATCTTGCTAGTCTGCCCGCCCCGCACGCGTCCCGAGCAGGGCAGCCTTCAATCGCAGATTGCGCCTACGCCGGATGCGTCGTCGCTCTTCCCGCTCGGGGCTGTTCGCGGCGTCCTGCCCGTCTTGTTCTTCCGAGCCTCCCTTCATTTGCTGGGCCTTCTCCTCCTTTGTGGCGGCCTTCTCCAGCGCGGTGATGACGTCCTGGCCGAGGTGCATCCCGGCAACGTCGTGGTGGGCCCGGCTGCGGTGGCTGCGCCGACTGTTGCGTCACCGATCGATGCGCCGGTCACCAGGGCGCCGTGGTCCCCGCGCAGGCGGAGGTGGTCCGCGGGGCGGCTCAACCACGCAAGTTGCTGTCCGGTGGTCCCGGCACAAGCGAGGTACTTCATCACCCTGAGCCCGCAGGCAGCCGTCGACGTCGTAGTCCCGCGGCGGACGTACATGTGGCCTCCCCCCTGCTCGCCCAGTGGACAGCGTTCCCCGATCGGTTCCGCGACTGGCGGCGCGTCCGCCCTTGTCACAGTTCTCACGGGTGCTCAATTTCACCCACGCGTGTTTACTCAAGCCGGAACTGGAGTGCCGCTCTCATTCGTCTGTGGAGCGTGGAGAGTGTGCAGCGCGAGAGGGTGTTCATGCAGGTGCATGTGGGTGTTGATGAAGTGACACGTAAGGTCGGCGAGTTGGAGCTGAGGTCCCTCTACTCCTGGCTGCAGGCAGACCGGCAGGCACTCCGGCACGCGGCACCCGAACTGGGAACTGCCGTTGCGCCCGTTCCGGGCTCCCAGGGGCAGGTGATCGACATCGTGTCGCTGGTGGTCAGTTCGTCCTTCAGCGCCGCCTCCCTCGCGGGGACCATCGTGAGCTGGCGGGCTACCCGGCCGCGCCGACCGGTACTGACCGTGCGACGTCCGGACGGGACAACGATTACGATCAGCGACAGCTCCCCGGACGAAGCCGTGCGGCTGCTGGAAGAGCTCACGCGCGAACCGGAATAGCCCCAAGTGAACCAACTTCCCTGCCCCAAGGGTTCCCGCGCCGTCCTCGTCGGCGCCAGCACCTTCCAGCGGCTGGAGGGCCTGCCCGCGGTGCAGGCCAACGTGCCGGCCCTGCGGTCGTTGCTCACAGGACCCAGCGGCCCGTTCCTCACCGGAAATTGCAGCTCCCTCGTCGACCCCGCATCCACCCGCGAGGTGTCAGCAGCCTTCCGGCAGGCCGCGAAGGAAGCCACCGACACCCTGCTGATCTACTACGCGGGCCACGGTCTCCTCGATGAGACAGGAGAGCTGTACCTGGCCGTCCCCGACAGCGACCACACATCCGTCTACGACACGTCGCTGCCCTACGACTGGATCAGACGCGCCGTCAGGACGACCGGAGCCGGCCGGCGCATTGTCATCCTCGACTGCTGCTACAGCGCCCGAGCCTTCGGCCCGCAGTCCGAGTCGTTCATGGATGTCGCCGAGGTCGACGGAACCTACGTCATGGCAGCGGCCGGCGAAACCGCGGTCGCCCTCGCACCGCCCGGCGAGACCTACACCGCCTTCACCGCCGAACTCCTCGCGACCCTCCGCGACGGGGTACCGGGCGCGGCCGAACTGCTCGACCTCAACGTCATCTTCCGGCACTTGCAGGGACAGCTGAAGACCAAGAGGCGACCCGTGCCCCTCGACCTGGACCGCAACGGTCTGGGCACCACCCCGTTCATCCGAAACAACGCCTACGTACCGGCCGTGCTGCCCGACCATGGTGGTCACGACATGCTGCACCTTCTGGAATCGACACCCCGCACCGCGACGGTGGCCCAACTGGTAAGTTCGGTGGGCATGCTGCACGAGCAGCGGTCGGCCACCGCGACCGACCTCGTCCGCACCGCCCTGCAGGTGCGCGCCATCGCGGAGCTCGCCCCGCTGCTAAGCGCCCTGTATGCAGCCGGATTCCAGGCACCGGCCGAGAGCGCGCTGCCCGCCATGCTGCTGGCCCGTCCCGTCAAGGAGAGCGCCCAGCTCGTCGACCTGCTGCACATGGCGTCCGCGGATGAGTGCGTCGTCAGCCTGCTGCGACTGTCAGCACGATTACATCCGGCCCATGACGCCACGGCCTTCGCCTCCGAACTTGACCGGGCCGGACTGCCCGAACACGCCCTGGCTATCCTGAGCAGCTTCGCCATCACGCGGGAGATCGAAGAGACCGTCACCCTGATCCGCCTGATCTGCCGGAGAGAATCCGGCGGGGCCCTTGAGACGGTCATGCGCTCGGTGGCTACGCGACGCCCTGTCACCGATGTGACACAACTTTTCCCCTACCTGGCTCCGGAGAACCTGTCACGAGCGCGGGATCTCCTCTGCCGCAGCGCAGCGGAGCACCGCAACGCTGCCGAGACAGCCGCGCTGATCTCAGCCTTCGGGCAGGCGGGCCACACACAGATCGCCCGGCGGATGGTCGAGATCGGGCTGACGGTGCGTGGTCCGCAGTACATGGCCGAACTCGTCGCCGCTCTGCAGTCCGCACGGCTCTTCCAAGAAGCCGCAGACGCGCGGGTCATAGCCGTCCAGACATGGCTGGTGCAGGACATCTCCCAGTTCATCGCTCACCTGCTCGCGGTCGGGCAACAGCACCATGCTCTGGCCGCGGCGGTGAATACGGCGCACATGCGGAGCATCGGAGATTTCGGCGCTATCGCCGAGCAGCTGACCAGCCTCAACGCTGATCTGGAAGTAAAGGCACTCCTGGACCACGCAGCGCGCACCTGCCAGCCGGACGAGGCGTCCTACCTGCTCACACGGCTGGATGCGGTCGGAAACAGCAACGCCGCAGAACGGATCTTCTGGCTCAGCCTGTCACGACCCCTGGGCCACGCAGCCAAGACGCTGCAGCATCTGGTGCAGGAGCAGTCGCGGTTCCTCACCGACAGAGGGATCCACACGCTGTGCCGCAGCCAGCACCCCCACGCCATAGCCAAGCTCGCCATCGCTCTTGAACGCGTCTTGCCGGACAAGACAAATCTCCTCCTCGACGTCACCGACCGCCCCGTCCACCACGTGGCCGCACTAATCGACAGCCTGGAGAAGGGAATCTCCAATACTCTGTCGAACAGAGTCCTCACGGCCGTCGCGGAAAAGTGGGGACACCAGGAACAGGCACAGCTAGTAATTGCACTCGAAGAACGCTCGCAAGTGGGGTGTGCCGAATATCTGACGCAACAAATTACCCACTCCAAGGTTTTCACGGAAACCCTGAGAGCGATGCGCACCAAGCCGAGCCAGCCGGAGCCCTGGTGGCCCTGGTGGCCCTCGAACCGCAGTAACTACGAGCCCTCGCAGTACACACATACCGCGTATCGCGTCAGCTCGGCCGATGAGACCGTTCATTCAATCGCCAGACGCTACGGCGTGCGGGACGCGGGAATCATCGAAGAAAACAACCTTCAGTGGCCCTACGAGCTGAGCCAGGGACAATGTCTCAGCATCCCCTTGCAGTCAGGCAGTAGCCGGTTCATGGTCCCACGTTTCCCTCGGAAGCTCGGGCCCCAGCGCATTCATCCCGACGTCCGGGTACTGCAGGGCCTCTTGAAGACCGCCGGATACATGGCTGAGGACGTCCCCGAGAGCGACAACTACGGGCCACTGACATGCCAGGCCGTTACCCGGTTCAACGTCGACCACCTTCTGAGCGACAACAATAACCCCGCTGATGACAGGCGGATCACCCAGAAGGGATGGGACATACTGCACCGAATTCAGCGAGCCCAACGAGTCCAGTAACCTGAGATGGGTGCTTATCTTCAGTGGTCGAACGCGGGCTGGAACGCGGTTCGACAGAGCGTCTTACAACAGCTAACACAATGAGGTGGATCGGTCCTCGTTGCCGTGTCCAGGAACGCAGGTTCCGGTATCCCGGCCGCAAGCCGTTGCCGGACCGGGAAGTGCTGTGCGGGATCTTGTACGTGCTGCACACCGGGATCCAGTGGGAGTACCTGACGCAGGGCCTCGGTTTCGGCTTGGGCATGACGTGCCGGCGGCGACTGCGGGACTGGAACGAGGCCGGCGTGTGGCAGCAGCTCCACGAAGTCCTGCTGGCCGAGCTCAACGCGGCCTCCCGGCTGGACTGGTCCCGGTACGTGGTCGACTCCTCCCATGTCAGAGCACTAAAAGGGGAATCCACACGGGCCCCTCGCCGGTCGACCGGGGTCGGGCAGGCTCAAAACACCACTTGATCACCGACGGACACGGCACCCCGCTCGCGGTCCTGCTGACCGGCGGCAACCGCAACGACGTCACCCAGCTCCTGCCACTGCTCGAGGCGACCCCGCCGGTCCGTGGCCGGGTCGGCCGTCCTCGCCGTAAGCCCGACTCGCTGTTCGCCGACCGAGGCTACGACCACGACATCTACCGCGCCCTGGTCCGCGCTCGCGGCATTGTGCCGGCCATCGCCAGACGCGGAACCGGCACGGGACTGGGCTGGGAACTTACCGGTGGGTGGTCGAGCGGACCTTTGCTTGGCTGCACGGCTTCCGACGCCTGCGGATCCGCTGGGAACGGCGGGCCGACATCCACGAGGCGTTCCTCAAACTCGCCTGCTGCCTCATCACTCACCGGCAACTCGGCTCATTGTGTTAGCTGTTGTTAGGCCATCGCCCCGCCGGCGCGCGCTCCACTGGCGGCAGTACCAAGCCGGGGCAGTAGCGCCCTGATCGCGGCTCATGCCAAGGGAGGTGTCTGCGGCGGAGTCTTGCCATCCCGCAGAGAACCCTTCGCCCCAAGGGGTCGCCCCCATGAACGCCGGTCCGGCCGGCCCGAGGGCGACCGGATACAGTACGCGAGACGGCAGCCTGGTTTGCGAGGGGAAGCGTGACCGACACCAGCGACACCCGATCCGCCGA
>NZ_JAGXJM010000623.1:0-237 GCF_019091445.1 Streptomyces sp. GbtcB7 | reverse complement strand
CGCGCCGAGAAGGCGTGGGTGGCCGCGGAGCCGCCCGCGGCGCCGACGGTGGACCCGGATGCCGCGACCCGCGCACGTGCGGTGGCATCGGCATACCCCGGGCTCGCCGATGCGGTGCTCGCGGGGGAGCGGCTCGCGGTGGATGCGCCCCCGCATCCCTCGCCCGGGCAGCTGCGCGGCGCGTGGGCGGATCTGCTCGCGTCGCTCGCGACCCTCGTCCTGGACGGCGGCCGGAGC
>NZ_JAGXJM010000622.1:0-237 GCF_019091445.1 Streptomyces sp. GbtcB7 | reverse complement strand
GGGGTGATGGGGTGGGCTGGGGTGGTGGCGACGAGGCGGGCCTGCCAGCCCCAGTCCCCGGGGTCGTCACTGAGCGAGGTCGTGATGAACCCACGGTCGGAGCCGTGGAGGACGAAGCGGTCCACCTGGACGTGTCCGTCGGGAGAGGCGAACATGCCGTCGACGATCTGGTCCCAGTCGGCCTGCCGCAGGGGCTCGTAGGGATCGCTTACAGCCGTCCCGGCGGGTGCGCCATCG
>NZ_JAGXJM010000621.1:0-237 GCF_019091445.1 Streptomyces sp. GbtcB7 | reverse complement strand
GCCACGCACCAGTTGTAGAACCCGACGGTCCCGGCCCGCCCGAAGAGCTCGAACCCCGTCTGCGCGCCCTGCTACGGGACCTCCTTGCGTTCGATCACCAGGCCCAGCTCCGCCGCGATCAGCTCGTGCCCGAGACAGACGCCGAGCACGCGGTGCCCGTGTCCCCCGATCACCTCGGCGGTGAGCACCCGCAGGAACCGCATCTTGGGATCGTCCATGTCCGAGGGGTCGCCCGGG
>NZ_JAGXJM010000620.1:0-237 GCF_019091445.1 Streptomyces sp. GbtcB7 | reverse complement strand
AGGAGGTCCTGGGTGGTCTCGACGATGTGGGCGTCCGCGCCGCCGGCGATCAGGCCCTCGGCGTGCGCCTGGAAGCCGTCGCGCAGCGTGTGGAAGCCGATGTGGCCGTGGGTCGGCAGCTTCGTACCGGGGCCGATGGAGCCCAGCACCGCCCGCCGGCGGCCGTCGCGGCTGGCGGCCTCCTCGCCCCCCTCGCCCCCGCTGCGGCGGCCCGCCTCCGAGAACACCCGCCCCCGG
>NZ_JAGXJM010000619.1:0-237 GCF_019091445.1 Streptomyces sp. GbtcB7 | reverse complement strand
GCGACCGAGGCCGGGACCGCCGAGGACGGCGCCCCGCACCGGACCCGCCGCCGTGCCACGCGCAAGGCCGCTGACGGTTTCTCCGCCCCCGCGCCGAAGGAGGCCGAGTCCGCGCGTCGGCCCGCGCGTCCGGCCGTCGCCGTGGTCCAGGCGCGCATGTTCACCGAGCCGATGTTCCAGACGCCGGAGCGGGTCGCCGCCGCGGCTGTCGCCGGGGGGGCGGAGGTGGCCGCCGAG
>NZ_JAGXJM010000618.1:0-237 GCF_019091445.1 Streptomyces sp. GbtcB7 | reverse complement strand
ACCAGGCCGTACGACGCCAACGTGCCCCTGGTCTGCTCACCGCTCAACCACACCGCCGTACTCCAGTTCGCGGGCGCCTCCCTGCACACCGGGCACCGCCTGGTGCTGATGGTCAAGTGGACGCCCGAGGAGATGCTCCGCGTCATCGACGCCCACGCCTACACCCACACCCACATGGTCCCGACCCAGTACCACCGGCTGCTGGCACTCCCCGAGGAGGTGAAGGCGCGCTACGAC
>NZ_JAGXJM010000617.1:0-237 GCF_019091445.1 Streptomyces sp. GbtcB7 | reverse complement strand
ACCAACCCCAACCTCGCGCTGGTCAGCGCCCGGATGGACGACGAGGCCCGCTCCGACGACTCGGCCAGCGGCCCGGGCACCCGCGCCGCGGACCCGGCGGCGGCCGCGGCCGGGGAGGTCGCGGGGCTGCTGGAGGCCAAGGGCATCAAGACGGCGTCCCCCGGCCCCCCCCCGGCGGCGAACCCCTCCGAGTCCCCCCCCCCGGGCTCCCCCCCCCCGCTGTCCCCCCCCCCCGGG
>NZ_JAGXJM010000616.1:0-237 GCF_019091445.1 Streptomyces sp. GbtcB7 | reverse complement strand
AGTCGCCCAGCGTGTCCGCCGGCACGCGCACGGTGATCCAGGTGCCGTCCGCAGAGGAGGTCGCGACGTCGCCCGACGACTCCGCGGACGGCGCAGCCGAGACGTTCATCGACTCGACGTACCCGCCGGCCGCGTCGGCGCGGTCACCGATCTCCCTGGCGGCGGCGGCCGGGTCTCCTGCTTCGAGGACGGTCGAACTGGTCGCGACGACCTCGCGCCCGGTGGCGGCGGTCGAGC
>NZ_JAGXJM010000615.1:0-237 GCF_019091445.1 Streptomyces sp. GbtcB7 | reverse complement strand
CCCCCGTACAGGCCCCTGGCCCGCCCCGACAACGCGGAGGTCACCGGGCAGGACGAGAAGGGCAACCCGATCAAGGTGCGTGGCCCCGGCTACTTCGCGCGCTGCCACCAGCACGAGACCGACCACCTGTACGGCTACCTCTACATGGACCCGCTCTCCAAGCCCGAGCGCAAGGAATCCCTGCGGCAGATGGCAGAGAACGAGCCCCGCTACCCCATCGTCGCGAATGACTGAGTC
>NZ_JAGXJM010000614.1:0-237 GCF_019091445.1 Streptomyces sp. GbtcB7 | reverse complement strand
GGCAGGGGGCGGCGGCGTGGGGGAATCGGTGGATCTCGGTGCCGTTCATACGGGAGCTGGGCTGCTCCAGTCGCTTGCGGGACTTCGGCAGACGAGCCCGCTGACGTCTGGTCGACACAGACTCGGCCTGCCGCCTTCCTCCCTGCCGCGGCCCGCCCTCGGTCGCAGCCTGACTGTCCGGTGCCCCCCGGCGCGGGACTGTTCCCGCCACCCCCGGGGCGGGAACTCCGGAAGCAT
>NZ_JAGXJM010000062.1:0-42806 GCF_019091445.1 Streptomyces sp. GbtcB7 | reverse complement strand
CCCCCGACCGCGCCACCAGCTTCGGCGGCGACCACACCGGCTACACCGACTACCCCACCCTCAACTAACCACCAGCCAGTAACCCGACTGGCACACCGCGGCGCCCATCGGCCTACGGCCCGGCGGGCGCCGCGGCGCTTTCCGGACCAACCGCCGAGAGTTCTGGCTTGGAGGATCGATACGTATGGAGACAACGTCAGGGAGTGAGGCCAGGGACGTCCCGTCGGCCGCGCACCACGGCCCGGTCAGCTATGCGGTCTTCCGAGTGGGGCGGCTGCATCACATGCTCGCCAACCAGCTTCTGCGGGAAATCGGGCTTCACCCGAGCCAAGAGCTGGTGATGCGGAGATTGTGGGAGCACGGCGCCATGCGCCAGGTAGACCTGGGCGAACTCGTCGGCTCGGACGCGGCGACCATGACCCGGACCGTACGGCGCCTTGAGCGGGCGGGTCTGGTACAGCGTGTCCCCTCCCCCACCGACAAGCGGTCCGTCATCGTCAAGCCGACCGTTGCCGGCCTCGCTCTGCGCCGGAAGGCTGAGGGCATCAGGACCGAGCTCGAACACCGTCTGGCCAACGGCCTCAGTGAAGCGGCGCAGGCCGAGGTGCTCGCCGTACTGGAACGACTCCAGCACAACTTGACCCAGCAGGTGAGGAACGCCGCCTACCTGGACTGTGCCGAGGATCCCTGCAGCTGATCGACAGAAACCACGAACTCGACAACACATGAAACCCGCCCCCGAGCCACGACAGCCCCGAGACTCCGGACGAGCTGTGGTCTCGCGCCAGGTTCCTGCCGGTCTCTTCAGAGGCCATCGCCCTGCCATTCCAGGGCGATGATCACGGCGGCCGCGTCATAGGGCCGCTGTACGTCGAGCCTGGTGTACTTCTCGAACGCGTTCAGCCGGTTTAGCACGGTGTTGCGGTGGACCTGCAACATCCGACCCGAGTCGGCCAGACTTCCCGTGTCCAGGTAGGTGCTGACGGTTTCGAGGATCTTCCGCGGTTCCAGGTCCGTGTACTTCTCCAGGTACGGGAAGACGATCTGCCCCAGGTCATAGCCCACCCCGGCCAGCAGATGCCGGGTCACCGAACGCCAGCGGTCCGACAGCGTGGCAACGCCCGAACTGTCCATCGGCAGGTCGATCATGATCTCTCTCGCAGCACTACCTCGCCACGTCCAAGGCGTTCTCCTCGCTCCCCTTCGAGTACCGCGAGGCGTTCGGACTCGTCGGCTTCGGCACGGGGGGCTGGGACACCAACTTCCCCGACTCGATGGTGGAGATCCTGCGGGTGGTCTACGTGGGCGCTGAGCACGACCAGCAGCGCATTCTCGGCGGCACCCAACGCCTCCTCCAACTCCTTTGGCAGCACGCCCCCGAGCAGCTCACGCACTGGCCCGCCGGGACCAGCCTCGCCTCCCTGCACGACGGCTCGCCCCGCGGTGCGGTGCCGCGGATACGCCGGGCGGACGGGCCGGACAACCGCATCGAGGTGACGGACCCGTGGGGCAGGACGTCCGCCTACCCGGCAGTCGTGGCCACGTGCCAGTCATGGCTACTCTCCGCCCGGATCTACACCGACGAGTCGCTGTTCAGCCACCCGCTGTGGACGGCGATCGAGCGAACGCACTACATGCAGTCGTCCAAGACGTTCGTCGTGGTCGACCGGCCCTTCTGGAAGGACATCGACTCGGAGACCGGACAGCACGTGCTCAGCACCACGCTCACGGACCGGCTCACGCGTGGCACCTACCTGCTGGACGACGGCCCCGAGAAGCCGACGCTGATCTGCCTGTCGTACACCTGGAACGACGACGCGCTGAAGTGGCTGCCGCTCGACGTCGACGAGCGCGTGCGGCTGATGCTGCACTCCCTCAAGCAGATCTACCCGAACGTCGACATCGCCTCGCACATCATCGGCGACCCGGTCACCATCTCCTGGGAGGACGACCCTGACTTCATCGGCGCCTTCAGCGACAACTTGCCTGGCCACTACCGCTACCAGGAGCGCCTCTACACCCACTTCATGCAGGACCGCTTCGACCCGGACCACCGTGGCATCTTCCTCGCGGACGACGACGTGTCCTGGACGGGCGGTTGGGCCGAGGGCGCGGTCACGACCGGCCTGAACGCCGTGTGGGACGTCATGACCCAGCTGGGTGGCAAGACCAGCGCGACCAATCCGGACCCGGGCGACCGCTTCGAGGAGTTGAGGTCGATCCGGTTGTCACAGGCGAATAGTAATTGGTCGACCAAAAGTTGGACTTCCCAACCTCTCCTGGATACGCTCGACGCGTCCCGCTCCAACGGAGCGGAGCGGCAGTCCGCTCCCGTCATGCGGTCTATCCCCCGGGGCTGCACGGCGGGAGCGGGCGCGGCATCACTTGCCTCGAGACTTGAGCAACATCACGTCGGCGTCAAGGGTGCGTGGTGCTCGCCCTTGCCCGCCATGTGTGCCATCCCTGGGGCCAGGCCACGGACGGAATGAGCAGCCATACGACCCCGACCGAGGGCAGACCGTTCCCGAACGCGCCGATCAACAGGGGCAGCGCGAGTGCCGGAAGGGCGGAGCGGAGACCGCTGCGCCAGCTGGTCGAGTGCGAGGCCATGGAGACGCCGGCACCGATGAGAACGTACACGGCGAAGCCCACACACAGCAGCAAACGGACACTCGGGGGCAGTTGGCCGTGCCGGTGCTCGACCGCGGCACCCAGTCCCGCCGCGACGGCAGCCAGGGCTCCGGCGGTGAGGAGGTGCAGCGCCATCGCGGTTCGCGTCTGAAAGGCACGCGGCGCCAGGCCTGGGACGCCGCCGTAGCCGTACCGAAGCGAAAGCGACCACAACATCACGAGCAGCAGAAACGACCCGAGGGCCAGTCCGTAGAGCGCCCAGTCCCACTCAGTCGCGGCCGACGCCGCGACCAGCTGGGCAACGCCCTCGCCCAGCACGATGAGGACGAACAGGCCCAGCCGTTCACCCAGATGAGCAGGGTCCGAGTAGGCGGCGCTGAGCCGCGCTGGCCTGCTATGGGAGCCTCGATCCCGCTCTCCCATGTCGCGACGGGCCCGTTGCCGCCGCTGCTTTTCGGCATCCCGCTGCTGCACCCGCTCCAGAAAGCGCTCGCCATTCATGCCGAAGGTGGCCCAGAGGTCGAGGGCGATTCCTGCTGCCCAGAGCCAGTAGCGGGCGGGCGCGTCGACCCAGACGGAGAGGGTCCAGGGGATGACGCCCAGGGTGAACTGGGCCGTCGGCCAGTCCAGCAGCACTTGGCCGCGCGCCTGCCAGACACGGCTGCCCAGGATCCGCATCAGGATGTACACAACAGCGAAGGCCTGCATGTGCCGACCGTCGTGCACACCCTGCACGGCAGCGGCCATCACCGCCATGCCGAACATGCCGGCCAGCAGGATACGAATGCGGGTCCTGTCGCCGGCAACGTTGCCGTACAGGGTGAAGCACGTCCAAGTCATCCAGAACGCGCAGAAGAGCACTGCGTAGTACGCGAAGTCCCGTGCTCCTGGCTCGCCGTGCAGCAGGTGCGCGAGCTGAGAGACACCGGCGACGGCAATCAGATCGAAGAAGAGCTCCAGCCACGTGGCATGCCGCTCGTTCTCATCCACTTCCGCCGACTCGACATCCATATCGACCATGTGTGCACCTTGTGCAGGCTGAGTTCTGCGCACCGGGGGACAATCAATCCTCACGACGCAGACACGCCGGCCCCGAACCGCACTGCCTTCCGGGCGGTCCCGGGCCGAACGCGACGACGAACGTTACTTTCCGAAGAACGCGGTGAGGTGTTGGACGACGGCCTCGGGCTGCTCCTCGGCGAGGAAGTGCCCGGACCTGTCGATCTTGACGACCTCGGCATCGAGAGCCGTGCGGGACAGCACACTCCGCGCGGGCTCATAGGTGTGTTCGCTGGTCAGTGCGAGGATCGGCGGGGTCAGGAAGCGGTAGCCCTTCTCGTCCTCGATGTCCTGGGCGAAGGCCTGATACCAGCCGTTTCCCGCCCTGATCGCTTCCGGCGTGGAGTACGCCTGCGCATAGACCGAGCGGTCGAAGTCGCTGATGGCCGCGGGGTCGGCCGCCAGCAGGTCGAGCATCGCGTCCACCAGGTGACGCGAACGCCCTTCCAGCAGCTTCTCGGGCAGTCCGCGCAGTTGGTTGAACGCGAACCACCACGCCACGAACTGCCCGGGCCGCGGCAGCACGCTGAACCGGAACCAGCTCTCATCGGGGTGCAGCACGTCCAACAGCGCGATGCGGCGGGCCGCTTCGGGGTGGTTGGCGGCGAAACTGTAGGCGACGATGGCGCCGATGTCATGACCTGCGATGTCCGCCCGTTCATGGCCGAGGAAGCGGATCAGCGCAAGGATGTCGCCGGCCATCGTCCTCTTGTCGTAGCCGGAATCCGGCTTGCCGGAAGACCCCATCCCGCGCAGGTCGACGGCGATCACCTGGTGCTGCCGTGCGAGCGCTGGCATGATTTTGTGGAACTGCCACCAGGTCTGCGGCCAGCCGCCGAGCAGGAGTAGCGGGCTTCCCTGACCGCCGATCACGTAATGCAGATCGAGTCCGTTCACCTCGGCGTGACGGCTCTCGAAGTCGCCGTCCAGCGACTG
The DNA here is from genome assembly GCF_019091445.1 of Streptomyces sp. GbtcB7. NCBI lineage: Bacteria > Bacillati > Actinomycetota > Actinomycetes > Kitasatosporales > Streptomycetaceae > Streptomyces > Streptomyces sp. GbtcB7. Next base: position 38,180 of record NZ_JAGXJM010000062.1, on the reverse strand, counting down.
TGCGAGTTCGGCGTCGGACGGTACGGATGTCATGGTGCAGTCCTTGAAGAATAGTCGTACTTGGATATGGGTCGGGGAGACGACAATCAGGAAGCGGGGTCACCGAACAGGGCGAAAAAGTTGATCTTCCCTACCTGCAGCTTCGCGTCGTGCGGCGCCTCGTCGAGGCCGCTGTCCGTGATGTACAGCCGGTTTCCGCGCACCGCGGTGGCCGTGGGCGAGGCGATGCCGTCAGCCTTGGTCAGGACTATCTTCTTGGTCCCGTCCGGATAGACCACGGCGATCTGGTTCGAAGCATGCAGTGCGGCGAACACCACGTCGGAATGCCCGTTCAAGAAGTTGAAGTCGTCGATCCCCAGGACACCGCTGGTCACGACGCGAATCGGCCCGGCGGTGCCGTCGGCGGCCACCGGCACCCGTAGCAGCGTGCCCTTGCTGAGGTTGGAGATCCACAGCTCGCCATTGTGGAAACGGAGCCCGTTCGCACCCAGCGGCCGGGCCGAGGAGGCCTCGGGCTCAAGGGCCGCCTCGGTCAGCCAGGCGGTCGCCGGTCCGCCGGCGGCCGGAACGGACCACACAGTGCCCTTGTAGCTGTCCGCCGCGTACAGGGTGCGCCCGGACGGATCGATGGCCAGGCCGTTGGGGAACGCGCCCACGGGCAGGGCTGCGATGCGCTCGGGGGTACCGCTGGGCGCGAGCTTCCACACACCGGACCGGGAAGCGTCGTTGGAGAGGACGTTGTAGTACACGGCGCCGTCGTGGCCGCGCGTGTTGCCGGTGATGGCGTCACCCGCATACCCCGTGACGAGCACCGTGCTCTGCCCGGACGCGGTGATCCGCACCAGTTCGGGCGCCTTGCCGGCTGAGATGCCCAGCATCGACAGGGTGAGCGAGCCGTCCGGGTTGACGGTGATGTTCTCGGGCGCCTCACCGGCAGCGAAGTCGAACGTGGCCGCCGTCTTCACATGAGTGACGACCTGCTGGTGATGGTCGGCTCGGGTCGCCGCGGACGCGTATGGCGCCGAGCTGAGGACGGCTGCCATGGCGGTGATCGCCGCGGCGAGTGTGAGCCGCTTATTCAGAGTGGGTTTTCTCGTGTTCATCGCTCTCTCTTCGACAATTGCTCGCCCTCGCCCTCGGTGCCGCATGTACGCGGGCACCGTCAGGCGGCGGGAGGCGAAGGCTGAAAATGTGCTGCCCACGACCGCGGGCAGCGCCGTGAGCCCGGCCTGGTCGGCAGCGCTCGGCTCTATGTCCCCCGTGGCGGTACGGTCCGCCGGGTAACCGGCTAAGGAGGCGCCCAGGGCGGGGGAAGGAAGGGCGCACCTCGATACGGGGTGCGGAGTACAGATGCCTCAGCGCTGCAACAGCGCCGGCAAGACGCAGGCGTCCATGTAGTGGGCGAGGTAGGCGGCGTCGGCCTCGACGCCGTCGAACGACGGCCGGGCGAGCGCCGCCCCGGCGATCAGAGGCCCCACGAAGGTGAGCGCGGGGTTGTCCGGTGCTATCTCACCGCGCTCGACCGCCCGCTCGACCACACGGTGCAGCAGCTCGGTCTCGGGCTTGATCTTGGATTCCCGTACGGCGTCTGCCAGTTCCGCGTTGTTCTGCATGGCTCGACTCAGGGCCCTCACCGGCGCCGTGTTCTTCTTGCCCCTGCCGTCACCGACGAGTCGTGCGATCTCTTGCAGGTCGCCGCGCAGCGAACCGGTGTCGACCGACGCCAGGTCGTAGTGTTTGTAGTGCCGCACGGCGGCGGCCACCAGGCGCGACTTGCTCTTCCACTGACGGTAGAACGTGGCCTTGCTCGCCCGCGCCCGGGCCGCGACGTCGTCCATGGTGAGTGTGTCGTAGTCGACCTCGTTCAGCAGGTCGACTACAGCCTCGTAGATCTCTTGTTCCCGCTCCGGCGTCAGCCGGGTACGCCTCGCTTCGTTCGGCCCTTCGGCCACCTCGGGTCCAGCCATGGAAGCGAGCCTAAGTGGTACGGCTGCGAAACTCAAGAGTTTCCTTGGTCGACGCATTAACCTTCTCAAGGCCACCTGCGGGGGAGCTTCTGCGACATTTCCTGCGATTGATGCGTCGACCAAGACTCGACTTCAGCGGCGGTGGACGGACTCCACGGTGTAGATGTTCGGCTCGAAGCCCTCGGCGAACTTCTGGGCCTCACGCAGCTGCCGCTGGGCTACGGGATCGGCCAGCACGGTACGCAGGTGTGCTTCGGTCTCCCACTGGGCGTAGTTGGTGACCCGGGTGCCGTCGGTGCTGGCGTGAACGGCGGTGGAGATGAAGCCCTCGCGTTCCCGCATCACCTCGTCGGTGGTCTTCACCAACAGGTCGACCAACGCATGCTGGTTCTCCGGCTTGACCGTGAACACGTTGATGAGCGTGGTCACTTGGGTGTGTGCGGTGATGGTGGCTGTGGCGTCCATGTACGGTCCTCCGTCTGCGTTCGCTGTTGTCATGCCGCCGCGTCGGCCGGGTGCTCGATGACGAGGTCGCGTTCGAACCCTTCCTGGAGCCACTCCCGGCAGGCCTGCGCGTAAGCGATGGGTCCTCCGGGATAGCCGGAGTGGATCAGTTCCGTCTGCCTGTTGGGTGCGCAGTTGAGGTCCGGCCGGGGAAGGCCGACGGCCTTCTCCTTGATCTGCCGCGCCCAGCGCTCCTGCGCCTCGGGGCGGACCTCGATACTCGCGAGGTCCTCGTCGAGACAGCGCCTGACGATCGTCGAGACGTGGGTCGCCTGGTCGTACAGCTGGTGGGTGAAGTTGATCGCGTGCGTCGCCTGGGGAATGCCGCCGACCACGAACAGGTTGGGGAAGCCCGCGGTCAGGATTCCGTGCAGTGACCGGATGCCGTCGGCCCACTTGTCGGACAGCATTTCCCCGCCGCGTCCGGCCACGGGGAAGCGGCCGGCGTCCACCGCGAAGCCGGTGCCGAAGATGACACAGTCGGCCTCGTACTCCACACCGTCGACCACAACGCCCTTCGCGGTGAGCCGCTCGATGCCCCGGCCTTCGGTGTCCAGCAGCGTGACATCGGGGCGGTTGTAGGCCTGTAGGTAGGTGTCGCTGAACTGGGGCCGGTTGCAGCCCAGGTTGTAGTACGGCTTGAGCTTCTCGGCCGTGTCCTGGTCGTTGACGATCGAGGCCATGTCGGCCCGGATCTTCTCCATGGCCGCGTAGTTGCCCATCAGCATCCGCGTGGCGGGGTCGGCACCCTCGAGCAGGGCGGAGAGCTCCCGGGACAGGTTGCGGGGCATCTTGGACAGGCCGGTCAGCGAGTCGTTGAGGATGTCCTTCGCGGGCGGCTTGCTCCCCGGGGGGCTCTGCACGACCGCGGTGAGGTTCTCGATCCGCTCCTTCTGCCAGCCGGAGGGCTGGCTGCGGAACCACTCGGGATCCGTGGGCTCGTTGTTGCGCGGTATGACGATCACCGGTGTGCGCTGGACGACAAGCACCTGCTCCGCGTACTCGGCCAGCTCGGGGATGAACTGGATCGCGGAGGCGGCGGTGCCGACCACGGCCACCCGCTGGCCCGCGAGCTTGGTCAGAGCGCCGCGCTCGTTGCCGCCGGTGTAGTCGTAGTCCCAGCGGCTGGAGTGGAAGACATGACCCTCGAACTCGTCGAGACCGGGTACGTCGGGAACGCTCGGGTGGTCGAGCGTTCCGCTGCCCAGACAGACGAACCGGGTGCGCATCTCGTCGCCACGGTCGGTCGTGACGATCCAACGGTCGGCCTCGTCGTCCCAGCGCATGCCGGTCACCTGCGTCTGCAGACAGGCGTCCTCGTCCAAGTCGAACTTCCTGGCGAGCGCCTCGGCGTGTGCACGGATCTCGTCGCCCTGGGCGTACTTCTCGCTCGGCATCGTGCCGACTTCTTCGAGCATCGGCATGTAGGAGTAGGCGTCGACGTCGCAGCGGATGCCGGGGTAGCGGTTCCAGTACCAGAGGCCGCCGAAGCCGCCAGCCTTCTCGATCAGTCGCACGCGCGGTACGCCCGCCTTGCGCAGGTGCGCGCCCGTCATGAGGCCGGTGTGACCACCTCCGACCACGACAACGTCGACCTCGTCGTGCAACGGCTCTCGCTCAAGTCCCGGTTCGACGAAGGGGTCCTCGACGGACAGCACCGCGCTCTGCGCGACCGGCCGGCTCGGCGTCGGCTTCACCGAGCGTCGCTTCTCGCTCTCTTCGAGGTACTTGCGGCGGATCGCCTCCGGATCGAATCCGGGGCCGCCGGGAGGGACGGGGTTGTCAGTCACTTCTCGTCTCCTTGCTGTGCGGATCTTTGCGCGACAGGTCCTAGTTCTCGGGATTCGCCAGCACTCCGAGCTGCTGCAGGAAGCCGAGTTCGTCCCCGACCGCCCAGACCTCACTGACCTTGCCGTCGGTGACCTTCTGGTACAGAACCTCGTCGAACTCGACCTTGCGGTGCGTGGGAGCGACTCCGAGGAACTCGCCCTCGTGGGTGCCCGAGAAGGTGACATGCGTGATCACCAGGTCATCAGCGACCACCTGGGGGCCTACGACGTTGTTGCGCAGATCGGGAAACGCGCTCAGCAGGAGGGCGTAGACAGCCTTGAAACCCTCGATCGGGTCCGCGGGGGGTGCGCCCTGCTCGTTGAGGCCGTCCCGCGACGAGTCGTGAAGGCTTCCGAGGTACTGCGCCGACCGCTGCATGCCCATGCGCCGGAGCTGGAGATTCGGGTGAAGCACCTCGTGGGCGAGATCCGGACGGTGAGCGTTGATGACGTCATCGATCAGTCGGTTGACCACGGCTTTGGGGTCCTTCGACATGTTGGGTCCTCTCAAGGAAGGTGACTGCCGGAATCATTGCCATGTGCTGCTGGTGCCGCCGCGGCCAGACGAGCGCGCGCGGCAGCGTGGATCTCGGATGGTCCGCGAGCCCACTCGAGCCCGCGGCCGACCACGGTGGCCACCGGCCGGTCCCAGTCGGAGCGCACCAGGACCGGTCGGTAAATGCCGAGTTCTGTCCGCGCCCAGCTCGGGAGCAGCCCCACCGCGGCATTCATCAACAGGCGCGCGACCAGTCGTTCCCGCCCGGTGCGGCCGAAGCCGCGCAGGAACCGCAGAGCCTCCAACGCAGCCGGGGTGACGCGGAGTTCGGGGCGCACGCGGATCAGATAGCGTGCGACCTCGCGCGTGCTGCGCGGCACCTCGACCGCGCCCAGCGCCTCGGCGACGGGGGCGGCCTGCGCGTAGTAGGTGTCGCATTCGGCCGGGGTGAGTCGTGTGCGCTGCGGCGCGTAGACCTGATAGCCCGCCAGAAAGCTGTACACCTCGGCGGTGTGCACCCAGGTCAGCAGCTCGGGGTCGTCTGCACGGTACGGCCGACCGTCCGGCGCGGTCCCGCGCACCTTGGTGTGGATCCGTCGCACCAGCTCGATCACGTCTCGCGCCGCCGGCTCGGAGCCGAAGGTCGTCGTGGTGATGAACCGCGCGGTACGCATGAGCCGACCGATCGGGTCGGTACGGAAGTCCGAGTACTGGTCGACTCCGGCCATCGCCAGCGGATGCAGGGACTGCAGCATCAGCGCCGCGAACCCGCCAGTGAGCATCCCCGTCGGGTGGCCGTGCACCCGCCAGACGGGGTCTTCCGGAGCGATCCCGAGCATTCCGGGATCGCCGGCCGGCCCCGTGTACCGCTCCAGTTTGAGCTCCCCGCCGTGCACAGTCGCCTTGAGCTCGACCGCGATTCGGGTCCGCAGTCCCATCAAGCGCCGTCCCTCGTGCCGCTCTCGTGGACGGTTCGCCTGACGCTGACCGTTCGGTCATGGCTGAACGGCTCGCCCTCGAGGTTGAAGCTCCAGGAGACAGTGGGTGTGACCCGTATGTACGGGGCCACCCCGAAGCGGCCTTTGCGCTCGACGAGTTCGGCGGTGCCATAGACGCGCAGATAGCGCGGCGTCCACGGATCGGTGCTGACCAGGTCGTCGATGACCAGAGCCACCTTGGTCTGCCCAGCCCCGGCATTGCGCCACTTGCGGGTTTTCGCGGGGTCCACGCCGCCCACGTGGACGTATGTCCCGTCGTACTCGAACCCGACCGGTACGACGTCCGGTTGGTCGTCGGCCGAGACCGTGGCGAAGCGGGCCAGCCGCTGTGAGCGCAGATAGCGGATCTCTTCTTGGGTGAAGGTCATAGATCAGACACCGCCGACACCGAACAGCTGGCCGAGGCGGCCCGTCAGCAGGTCCGCGCCCTTGAACTGGGAGGTGACATCGGGGCCTGCGATTCCCCTGCCCGGCAGCTGAGCCGCTCCTCCGGTCGGACCGAGAGGGAGGATGATGGCGGCCGGACCTGGCTGGTAGGCGGCGAGTTCGCGCTTGCCCTCGATCAGTGCCTTGATGTTGCCCGCGACCACCTCGACATGACGGTTCGCCGCACTGGCCTGCTTGGGCTCGGCGATGTCGGTGATGTCACCGAGGGCGAAGACCGTGTCCTGTCCCTTGACCTGCAGGGTCTCGCTCACCGCGACCTGTCCGTTCGGTCGGCGTACGTCCGCGAGGGCCCCGGTGAGGTAGGCGGTCTGTGGGACGACGCCGAAGCAGCGGAACCAGATGTTGGCGGTGATGTCGACGTCGGAGGCGGTGCTGACGTGGAAGGTGCCGCGCGCGCCCGGCTCGGTAAGCGGGTTCTTTTTCAGCGGGGAGCCGAGGACGAGCTGGATGTCCAGTTCGGCGAGCTGACGGCGGACCTCCTCGCGCAACTCCGGGTCGTACTCGCTGAGGATGTCGGCCACTGGGTCGACGATGACGACCTTCTTCTCCGGCCAGACATGCTTGATCTCGCCGGCGAACTCCAGACCGACCGGCCCCGCGCCGAGTAGCAGAACGTGCTCAGCCGCATCGATGTTGGCCTGTGCTTCCCGATACTTCTGCTGGGCGGCCGCGGTGTCGTCCACATCGGTCTTGGCGGGGAAGGGGTAGCCGGAGCCGGTGGCCAGCACGATGTAGTCGGCCGCGAGTTCCTCGCCGGAGGCCAGCGTCACGCGGCCCGGTTCCACCCGCACAGCACGGTCACGCACCACACGGCCGTTGGCGAGCAGCTTGTCGTAGGGGAAGAAGATCCGCGGCAGGAACTCGGGATTCACCGCGGCGCGCAGGGCGCCCACCGCATGGAAGAAGGCCTCCTTGGGCTCGACCAGCACGACGTCGGAGACGCCGTCCAGCGCCTTCGCCGCGGCGCTGCCACCATAGCCACCGCCGACAACCACTACCTTATTGGGCATTTCGTTCTCCTTAATGGGCGTGTATATGCGGGGAGCAGGCTTGTGTGAGGGCCTGCCGGGGACGGATCACGGTGCGGTCAGCAGGCCGTGCATGGCGCCTGACTGATAGCGCTCCACGGCATCGACGACGCGTGACTGGCTGGACATGCAGAACCCGCCGTACATGTAGGCGGGAGTGCCCAGTGGCCGGCCCACTCCGAAGAGGAACTGCGCCCCCTCTTCGCCGGCCTCCACCTCTACCGCTCCTTCACCCTTCTCGAACACCGCCAGGCCGACCGGGCCGATCTCGCCGCTGGTCGTCGGCGTGGCGATGCGCCCGCTGCCCCTGACCGTCATCGCGAAGCCACGGAAGTCGGGGTCCACGGGGATCTCGACGCGCGCGCCGGGCCCCAGCAGCAGGTCGTACACGTGGGATTCGGCCGCCTCACGGACGGGCGAGCGCATCCCGAACGCCTCGCCGGCCACCACCCGCAGCGTCACACCCTCGGCGAGTTCACCCGAGGGCAGGTCGTTCGGGATGAAGTGCATGCCGTACGGGTCGGCCTCCTCGGCAGATTCCGGCAAACGTACGAAGATCTGCACGCCATGCCCGAGACGGCCGGTCTCCTCGACCACCTCGTCGTGCACGATCCCGGAAGCCGCGACGGTCCAGTGCAGGCCGCCGGGTTCGATCAGGCTCTTGTCACCGAGGCTGTCGCGGTTGTGCAGCCGGGTAACGGTGTCGTCGAACATGTAGGTGGCCGCGGAGAAGCCGGCGTGCGGGTGCGGCGCGAAGGTCGGTCCGGTGATCTCGAACAGATCCATGTTGAGGAAGGGATCCAGGTCGACGGCGAAGCGCGAGCCGCGCGCCGAGAACTGTGTCCCTATCTTGTGGGTGTCGATGTCCGTGACGGTCGACAGGACACGGCATCCGTGCATGTCGTCCTCCTTGAGGTCGTTCGTTTTCGTGGGGTGCGGCCGTCGCGACAGCGCGGGAGTGGGCGGTCAGCCCATGTGGGCGGCGGGAGCGGACTCACCCTGCTCCTGCTTGCCAGCGTTGATGGCGGACAGCGTGATCAGCAGACCGCCGATGAAGAACACCGCCGCGACGACGAACGCCGTGGTGTAGCCATGGGTCAGAGCATCACCGGCCTTGGCCACCAGGCCGAAATCCTTCAGGGCAAGGCCTCGGTACAAGGTGTCTGCCGCGTCGGGCAGTTGGCCGTTCGCCGCCGATGTCGAGATCGTGGAGAGCACCGCCAAGCCCAACGCACCGCCCACCTGCTGAGAGGTGTTCAGTAGCGCGGAGGCGATGCCGGAGTCCTGGTCCCGCACCCCGCTCACCGCGCCAAGGGTCATCGGGACGAAGGTCATGCCGAGACCGACCGCGGTGACGAACATCGCGGGCATCAGGTGCGTCACGTAAGAGGCCCCCGGCTCGAGCGTGGCGAACCAGAACATGCCCGCTGCTCCGACGGCCAGACCGGGGCCAGCGATCTGCCGGGGTGTCAGACGAGCGGCGAGTTGCGAGCTGACGCCCGCCGCAACACCCATGCCAACGCTGAACGGCAGGTAGGCGAGTCCGGTCTTCACCGGGCTGTAGCCAAGGATCTGCTGCATGTAGAGCGTCAGGAAGTAGAAGGTGGCGAACATGCCCGCACCGACGGACAGCATGCTCGCGTACGCGCCAGCGCGGTTGCGGTCCTTGAAGAGGCGCAACGGCATCATCGGATGCGTGGTCCGCACCTGCAGGGCGACGAAGAGCACCAGCAGAACGAGGGCCGCCGCGAGGAAGCCGAGCGTGAGGCCGTCGGTCCAGCCGTCCTCGCCCCCGCGGGTGATGGCGTACACCAGGGCGATCGGACCACCGGTCCCGGTGATCGCCCCAGGCACGTCGAGGCGTCCCCTGTTGCGCTCGCCCTCGGCGAGCACCCTGGTTCCGACGAGTACGGCCGCGCCAATAGGGATGTTGACGAAGAACACCCAGCGCCAGTCAAGGTAGTTGGTCAGGACTCCGCCAAGCAGCAGCCCCACCGTCGAGCCGAGTCCGGCCATGGCCGCGTAGACACCCATCGCCCGGTTGCGGGGCTTGCCCTCGGGGAAGTTCGTGGCGATCAGGGACAGGGCCGAGGGTGCAGCGATGGCGGCGCCGATCCCCTGCAGGATGCGGGCCCCGATGAGGAGCTCCTCGTTCTGCGCCAGGCCGCCCAGCAGTGAGGCCACCGTGAACGTCGCTATGCCGACCCGGAACATACGGCGCTGGCCATACAGGTCGCCGGTCCTGCCGCCCAGGAGCAACAGGCCGCCGAAGGCCAGTGCGTAGGCGTTGACCACCCAAGCGAGGTTCGAGGCCGAGACGTCGAGGTCGGTCTGGATGCTCGGCAGCGCAATGTTGGTGATTGTGGCGTCGAGGACGACCATCAACTGCGCGCTGGCGATCACGAAGAGAGCCAGTCCGAGGCGCCGGCCGGGGGGTGCCTCGGCGTGTCCTGCGGATCGCTGGTCCGTGGCCGAAGCCGAGCTGTCGGTGGACATGGAGGACTCCAGGGTCAGAGCTGCGTGGCGAGTGCCATCGAGAGAAATATACAAGCGTTGAGAAAAATTCCCAGCGGGATGGCAGTGACTGGCACACGGCAGCCTGAAGACTCCCTCGGCATGCGGAAACGCCCCGATCGGCCGGTAGTCCTGTCCATGCACAGGACTACCGGCCGATCGGGGCGTTCGGTCGAGTACGACTACGTGGTCGTATATCTCTTTTGATGGTGGATCACGGTAGCTGACTGAGCGACGCGGGGCGCATGACGGCCCAGCGCGATCAGTCCCCGGCGGATGCCGACCGCTCGGGCGCCTACTCGGGTGCGATCAGGCCACGGAACACGGGGACGACGAGGCGCAGAATCTCCTCAACGTCGGCGGCGACGAGGTCCGGCATGTGCAGCAGGTGGCGCTGGCTGGCGATCCCCATCAGCATCGCGCTGCACAGAGCGGCCCGCAGACGGGCGTCCTCGGCCGTGATCGTGGCAGCGATCGGCTCGACGGACTCGGCGGTGACATGCTCCCGCAACAGCTCCGCGGCACCCTCGCTCGTCATGCCGGCTCGCAGCAGCACGGCCATGGGGGTATGCGGGTCGGCCGCCCAGGCATTGAGCATGCCCCGCACATAGTTCTCCACCGTCTCCCCGGGATCATCGGTGGTGAGTTCGGCGATCGGAATGCTCCAGTGGACCGCCTCACGGAACAGGGCGTCCTTGCTGCCGAAATACTGGATGACCGACGACTTGTCGACGTCGGCCTCCGCCGCGATGGCCCGGATGGTGGCCCGTTCGTAACCGACCTCGGCGAACTTCCGGCGAGCCGCCTCCAGAATGCGCCGCCGGGTGCGCTCGCCCTTGCGTACGCAGTTCACCTCACCCTCGGGGGGCCGTTTCATAGGCCGCCCCCGGCCGGAAGGCCTCGACTGCGGCGGTTCTTCCGTCACCTCGGCGGCAACCACGCTCCGCCTCCTCTCCTCGCTCACCTCGATGCTACAAGCGGCATATTCCGTGGTCCGGGACGACGCCGAATAAGAAGTAGACATCCGTTGATTTCCTTGTCCGGCTGCACGTACACTCGGCGCCGTCCGTTCGACGGTGAGCGTAAGCCCACTCCCGGTCCCGCCCTGACGCGACTCCCCCGGCGCCCACAAGGGCGGGGCGGGAGCCACACAGGTCGGCCGCGACTCCGCGGCAACGAAGACTCCGGTCCAGGTTTCGAGTGGGGTGCTCCACCTGGCCGGACGGGTGCCCAAGTGACGGAAATCGGGCCCCGCGGGGGGCGAAGCCGCACGAGCGGCTCCGCCCCCCGCCATACGGTCGCCACCCCCAACGCCTCCCAGTCCGTTCTTCGCTTCACCCGCCCCGAGGGCGCGAAGCTCTCGAGACATGGCACATTACTGGTCGGCAAATTTAAGACCGGTCATCCTGACATTGATGACCTGATCGGCCACAATGAAGTGAACTCGAGCATGATCATCATCTGAGCGCCCCAGATCCATGGTCGACCACCTGTGCCGAATGCCGACGCCGAGCACCGTACGCCTCCTCTTCTATCGAGACGGTTCCCATGACTGCATCAGCCACCTCGCCTCGGACAGGGGCACAGACGGACCAGTCCGCGCCCCCGCTTCTGAGCCCCCGCGAGCGCACAGTCATCTTCGTGACCATCGCCGCTGGCATGTTGCTGGCCTCGCTCGACCAGACCATTGTCGTCACGGCACTGCCGACGATCGTCGCGGACCTGGGTGGCGGTTCGCACATGTCCTGGGTGGTGACCTCCTATCTGCTGGCGCAGACCATCTCGACCGTGCTCGTCGGCAAGTTCGGTGACATGTACGGCCGCAAGACCGTCTTCGCCGTGTCGACGATCGTCTTCATCACGGGCTCGTTGTTCTGCGGCCTCTCGAACAGCATGACGATGCTCATCGCCTCCCGGGCGGTGCAGGGCATTGGCGCGGGCGGGCTGACGGTCACCGCCACGGCGCTCATCGCCGACGTCATCCCGCTGCGCGAGCGCGGCAAGTACCAGGGTGCGTTGGGTTCCGTGTTCGGTGCCTCCACCGTCTTGGGCCCGCTGCTCGGCGGCTTCTTCACCGACCAGATCTCCTGGCGCTGGTGCTTCTACGTCAATGTCCCGATCGCCATCGTTGTCGTCGTCATGACGATGAGGAACATCCCGCAGGTCAAGGCGATCGCGAAGCCGATCGTTGACTACCTGGGGATCGCCTTCGTCACGATCGGAGCGAGCTCCCTGATCCTGGCGACCAGCTGGGGCGGAAGCGAGTACGCCTGGACCTCCCCCGTCATCATCGGCCTGTTCGCCGGAGGTGTGCTGGCACTGGTGCTGTTCTGCCTGGCTGAGCTCAAGGCCCCCGAACCCATGCTGCCGATGCGCCTCTTCAAGAACTCCGTCTTCGCGGTCTGCGCCGTCCTGTCCTTCATCGTGGGCTTCGCGATGCTGGGTGCGATGAGCTACCTGCCGTCCTTCCTGCAGTACGTGAACGGCGCCGACGCCACCTTCTCCGGAGTGCGCACGCTGCCGATGGTGGTCGGCCTGATGAGCACGTCGCTGTACAGCGGCAACGTCGTGAGCAAGACCGGGCGGTACCGCGTGTTCCCCATCGTGGGCACACTGGTGACCGCGACCGGGCTCTACCTGCTGTCGCTGATGGACCGGTCGACCCCCACCTGGCTGGAGTCGGTCTTCATGCTGGTCCTCGGCGCCGGCCTCGGTCTGAGCATGCAGCTCCTGACGACCGTCGTGCAGAACACCGTCGACTACAAGGACCTCGGCACCGCCACCTCTGGCGTGACCTTCCTGCGCACACTGGGCAGTTCCTTCGGTACCGCGATCTTCGGCGCCATCTATGCCAACTCCCTCAAGTCGGATCTCACGCACGGCATCCAGCAGGCGGCCACGACCGGCACGGTTCCCGCCGAACAGATCGCGCGGGCGGCCCAGCACCCGCAGGCCCTGCACCAGCTCCCGAACTCGGCCGCCATTCCCGTCATCAACGCCTACGCACACTCCATGAGCAGAGTGTTCCTGCTGACCGTGCCCGTGGCCCTGCTCGGGTTCGTCGTGGCACTCTTCCTGCGCCAGGTCACCCTGCGCGACAGCGCCCGGATGACCTCCACCGACCTCGACGGCTCATTCGGAGCCCCTGTCGACGGCGTCCGCGTTCCCCTGGAACGGCAGATATCCGCCCTGCTGCGTAAGCCGGGTGCCATGTCGTACAAGGACACACTCGCCCTGTCCGGCTCCCGGCTCGACCCGGGGCGCGCCTGGACCGTCATGCAGGTCGCCCTCTGGACCAGGCTGCTGGGCTACGCCAAGCTCAGCCAGATCGCCACTCGTCACCACGTGCCCGAACAGATCCTGCAGCCAGCCTTCGAGGGAGCGATCCGGGGCGGCGACCTCAGCCGGGAAGGGGACTTCTACTCGCTCACCGCGCAGGGGGACGAACAGGCTCAAGCCATTGCACAGGGCTGGGAGAACTGGCTCGCGGACCGACTCGAACGCGACCAGGGCCGCCCCGCCACCCCGGAACTGCGCGCGGCCCTCGACTCGATCGCCAAGCGGTTGCTCGTCGAAGACCTCGCCGAGGACCTCGCCCAGGCACGGACCGGGGATTACGCGCCCCAGCAGACCACGACCCCAGCCTGACACGTGGTCCTGTCCATCACCGTGCCTGCGCTACCTGGACGCGGTCAGCTCGTCGCTGCGTGCCGGGAGTCGTAGCGTTCGCGGGAGATGCGGAAGACGTCCTTGCTGCCGGCCTCGTCCCACACATGCATGCACAGTCGGCTCATGCGCCACCCGTCCTCCGTGCGGCGCATAGAAATGTCGTACGAGCCGCGCAGCGTGTACGTGTTCTCCACTCCGTCAGGCGCGTCGACCGCGTGCCAGGCGTACATGTACGCCGTCGCCTCGGCACTGTCGCCGTCGCCGTCGATCGTGATCACGTGGTTGGGGCTGATGTGCTGCGTGGCGCGGAACCCGCCCATGAGCGGCCGGCCGAACTCGATGAAGGCATCCGAGTCGATCACCGCCCGCGGGTCACCGAACAGCTCGGAGAAGTCCAGCTCGAGAGTGTCGTACAGGGTGGCGCGCATGGCCGGCCAGTCGCGCAGGTCGAGTGCGTTGAAATAGCGAGTGATGGTCTCGGAGATCTCGGTGCGATCCACGAGCCACCGCAGCTTGTCGTCAGTCATGGTCCTGCTCCTGCTCGTCTCGGCTACGCGTCAGGCTGTGGTGGGAGCGATGTTGTGGTTGAAGCAGAAGAGGTTGCCCGGGTCGTACTTGGCCTTCACGGCGCCCAGGCGAGCGTACTTCTCCGGGCCTCCGTAGGCCTCGATGACGCGGTCGAGTTCGTCGACGTTGAGCATGTTCACGTAGATGCCGGGGCCGAGCCACGGGTCCAGGGCACGACAGGAAACGCGAACCGCCGCCATGTTGCGCTCGTCGTCCTCGGTGTCCTTCCAGTGGCAGGCGTAGTTGACCCACCAGACGCTGTCGCGGTTGGAGAACGCGGTCGCGTCCTCGGGTACGTCTTTTACGACGCCACCGAGACCGTAGATCGTCAGCTCGCCCCCGATCGATGACTCCGCGCCGGACAGCCCGGCCTTCCAGAAGTCGAGGAGGACGTCGATCGCTCCGTCGGTCAGCTCGGCCAGATGCGCCTCCTTCGTGTAATTGCGCAGCCCGTCCGGGAACTCGGCGTCGAGGAAGCGTTGCAGGCCTAGGCCGAAGGGGATCACCGCCACGGTGTTGACGGCGGGGTCACCCGCCCGGACAAGGCGCTCGATCGTCTCGATGCCCTCCGGGTCGTCGACGTCGCCGACCCACAGGCAGAAGAGCATCACCAGTGGCTTGCCCACGAGGTCGGACGGCACGAAGGGCAGCGCGGGCATGCTGCGCTTCATCGTTACGTGCCATCCGACCTCGTTGGGCAGGGAGGGGTAGATCTCGGCGTACGCCCGTAGTGCGTCAGCGGCGGTTTCGGCCGTGTACAGGGCCGCGCCGAAGCGGACGTCAGGGCCGAAGTCGTAGGCACGAAAGGTGAGGCAGGTGACCACGCCGAAGTTCCCCCCGCCGCCGCGCAGCGCCCAGAACAGGTCCGGGTGCTCCGTCGCGGACACCTCCAGCACGTCGCCCGATGCGGTGACCACCTCGAACGAGATCACGTTGTCGCATGTCAGGCCGTACTTGCGGGAGAGCCAGCCGACTCCGCCACCGAGGGTCAGGCCCCCCACGCCGGTGTCCGAGACGATGCCGGCCGGCACGGCAAGCCCGTGACCGGACGTGGCAGCGTCGACATCACCGAGCCGGCATCCGCCCTGGACATGGACGTGTTTCCGCTCGACGTCGACGGTGACGCCGTTCATGGCGCTGAGGTCGAGTGCGACACCGCCGTCGGCCAGCGCCTTGCCGACGACACCGTGGCCGCCTCCCCGCACCGACAGCAAAGCACCGTTCAGGCGGGCCGCGTTGACGACAGCGACCACGTCGTCGGTGTTCTTGCAGCGCGCGACAAGGGCCGGACGCTTGTCGACCATCGCGTTCCAGAGGGTCCGCGCCTGGTCGTACCCCGTGGAGTCCTCAGTGAGGAGTTCGCCGTTGAAGGAGCCGTCCAGTTCAGCGAGTACGGCGTCGCGGACGCTCTGCTGCTGTTCCGTGAGTTCCATACGTTCTCTCTCCCTGTGTGCACGAAGCAGAGTGCGAGCCGACGCGTTCAGGCCGAAACGGGCGCTGGATCGGCCTCGGCAGGCTCGGGCTGGCGGTCGAACCGCCCGGTCTCCATGAGGTGCGCGGCCGCGTGGCCGGCCGGGGTGAGCCGGAAAGTGCCGGCGCTCTCGACCAGCCAGGCCAAATAGCCCTCTGGGACGTCCTCGACCGGGCCCCAGTGGCTGACGGACTTGGGAGTCCAGGCCAGCTGGCCGGGCCGGTCGAGGGCTCCGTAGGCGCCCGGTCCGCGGAAGTAGAAGATGAGTTCGTCGTAGTCGGCGTTGTGGTGCATCGGCGGACGGGCGCCGGGGCGTGCGCTGAGGGTGTACAGCAGCAAGTCTCGGCTGCTGCTCTCGGCGAACGATCCCGGCGGTCCGCCGTGCGGCAGGTAGGACAGCGGCTGGATGTCGGCGAGGTTGAGCGTCCACACCGGGATCTGTCCGCCGACGACCGCGACGAGCGCCAGGGGGTCGTACGGCAGACTGAACCGGGTGATGCCGTCGAAGGCCTTGACCAGGAGGTCGGTCGGACCGGGCTGGTCCGAACTCCGGCCCGGGTCGGGGCGTTTGACGTCCCGCGCGAAGTTGATCATTCCGAACGGTGCCGGCGGGTTGAGTCGCAGCTGCTCGGGCGTTTCCACGATCACGCGAAGGGTGGGTGTCCTGACCGGCACGACACGGTACGTGACCGCTCGCGGCAGGCAGACGAAGTCACCGGGTTCGGCTCGCAGGGTGCCGAAGTCAGTGACATAGTCCAGTTCGCCGTCCTGGACGAAGTGCAATTCGTCGTTCTCGGCGTTGCGCCAGACGAACGGCGTGGGTGTCGAGCGGGCGGAGGCCGCGAGGGTGACGTCCTTGCGGCTCGTGGCGAAGACGGTCGGCAGTGCGGCCGGATCGGTCCGGTCGAGCAGGTCGAGGTCGTCGATGCCGAGGCGGTGGGGTGCGTGCCGACCCTGTACTCCGGTGTAGTCCACGATGGGGTACGGCCGTACGGTGACGCACATGTCGCCGTTGAAGCCGTCTCGGCTCCACAGGTGGGCGCCCGGCGGCGGCCCGGAGCGCTCTCCGGATCCGTTGCCCGTCATCGCTGCCTCCCTCCAGCTGTGCCGGCGGGCTCCGGCTGGTCCAGCCCGATGAGCTTGCGGAACTCGGCCGGGGTGGCGAGACGCCGACCGAGGGATTCGGCGGTGGCGCGTACGCGATGCACCATCTCCACGTTGTTCTCGACAACTTCGTCGCGGTGCGGGTAGCGCCACACGGTGTCCTCGGTGCCGACCCGGACGTGCAGGCCGAGCAGCATGGCGGCGGTGGCCATGTAGTGGCCGGCGCGTCCGGCCGCGCAAACCTGGATGAAGCCGTGCGGGTCGATCTCGCGGATACGGTCGACGATGAGGGTCAACTCGTCGAGCATCGCGCGCGGGTGTGCGAGGTAGGCGGCGAGCCGGTCGGTGGCGTCGTCGTACTGGTAGCCGATGAGTATCAGCCAGCAGGCGGGGGTGCCGGCCAGGCCGCGGGAGTAGACGAAGCGGTTGGCGAGGTCGACCTCGGCGGCGGAGTGGATGGAGAAGAACAGCCGCTGGTTGTTCTGGCCGACGAGCGTGGCGACGGTCTCCATCCAGTCCACCGGGAAGTTTGGCGCAATCGGCACGGTCTCGGTCAGGCCGGAGGTGATCGGGTAGACGTTCTCGTAGAGGTTCTGCCCACGCAGCACGTTGCAGTCCGGAATCCAGTCGTGCGAGGTCTTGTCCCGGATGTCGCCGATGACCTTGTCGTAGCAGTCCGGGACGGACAGCCCTGACTCCTGGATGGCGGCGATACCGCCGAAGTCGATGTGCACACCGGCGGCACCGGCCTCGATCACGTCAACCGAGGTCTGTACAAAGCTGTCGAAGTCCAGGGGGAAGCTGCGCGGTGTGCCGGTGGCCGCCTCCCTGGTCACCCTGCCGGAGATCGCCGCGGTGACCACCACCACGTCGGGGATGTCCCAGCGGGGCTGGACGTCCGGGGGCGGCGGCGCGTCCAGTTCGCGTGCTCCACGCTCGGCGAGTGCCTGGGCGCGCGAGGGCAAGTCCTTCAGGTCCTTGGTCAGGTCGAACACAATGACTCGTCTCTATAGGTGCGGATGTGCGGCGATGACCTGCTGTCAGGCGATGTCCGCCGGTGCGTGGGACAGATGCGGCACGATGTGCTCGCCGATCAGACGCGTGTCGTACTCCAGCCGGTCGGTGAACAACGCGACGTTCACGTGCCGGACGCCGGCGGCCTCCCACGCGGCCAGCCGGTCCAGCCACTGCTCGGGGGTGCCCCAGATACAGGTGTCCGCGACGGCTTCCAGAGGTGCGCCCAGGAACCCGCGCAAGGTGGCGTCGAGGGTGTGGCGCGATGTCGTGCCGTCCTCGTCGATCGCACCGAAGAGATAGGCCGCGGGGACGAGCGACGCGCCGTCCCGTCCGTGACTCCGCGCCTCTTCCTGCACCTCGGTCCACTCCGCGGGAAACCGCTCGGGCGAGCTGAAGACGGCGAGCCATCCGTCGCCGGCCCGGCCGGCCCGTCGACGGGCCGCGCTGGTGGAACCGCCGACCCACACCGGCACCCGGCGAACGGGTTTCGGCGCGAGGCTCACTCCGGCCCAGCGCCAACCCTCACCCTCGTGGTCGACGTCGTCACTCGTCCACAGTCTGCGCAGCAGGTCCAAGTACTCGTCGGTGACCCGGCCGCGCCGGGCCATGTCCACCCCGGCGATGTCGAACTCGGCCGCCGACACCGCGCTGTTGCCGACTCCGACTCCAACGATGAGCCGTCCCTCGGAGAGGTGGTCGACCGTGGCCAGGGCGTGTGCGACGTGGACCGGGTTGCGGCGCGGCAGCACGAGCACGGACGTCCCGATGCGGACGCGTCGGGTCACGGCGGCCAGCGTGCCGAGCGCAGTCAGCGCGTCGAGCCAGGGCATGCCCGCGACGGTCCGATCGGTCACCCACAACGAATGGATCCCGCTGTCGTCGATGTACGAGGCGCTGGCACGCAGTTCGTGCTGGGTAGGGCAGGGAGGCAGGACGAGGCCGAGCCGAAGGCCGGACGTGGGGTTGCTCATAAGCACCTCCAACGGTGGCTGGTGCTCGGCGAGTTTTCTCCAGCAGAACTTACGTGTCAATAACAGAAACGAAATATGTTGCCGACCAAAAATCTTCGCCAGGCGACGTCGGCACGAGAAAGATAGAGTTCTGCCATGAGGAACTCTGAAGAGGCGGAGCAGGCCCCGCAGTACCCCATCGAGACGGTCGACAAAGCCCTACGCCTGCTGCTGTTGTTCCGTGACCGAAATCAGTTGCGGCTCACCGAGGCATACGAGGAACTCGGCATCGGAAAGTCCCGAGCACACCGGCTTCTGGCGATGCTCGTGTACCACCGCTTCGCCGTACAAGACCCCGAGACCAGGGTCTACCGCCCGGGCCCGGCCCTGATGGAGATCGGCCTGACCGCCGCGACCCGGATGGACATCCGCGCCCTGGCCCGTCCGATCCTCGAGGAGCTCGCCTCCGTCACCGGCGAGACCGTCCACCTCGGCACCCTCGAGGGGGGCGAGGTGCGCTTCCTCGACTGCGTGGAGAGCGAGCTTGCCCTGCGCGTGGCCGGGCGGGTCGGGCGAGTGCTACCCGCCTACGCGACCAGCCTGGGCAAGGTGATGCTCGCCCAGCTGCCGACCGACACCGTGCTGCGCCTGTATCCGAGCGAGTCACTCGCTCCGGTCACCCCGCACACGATCCGGCGCCGCTCGGAACTGCTCGCGGAATTGGACCGCGTCCGCGAACGGGGATACGCCGTCAACCACGACGAGAGCGAGGAGGGCGTCAGTTCGGTGGGGGTCTGGGTGCCCCGCGGTGGCAACCACCCGCCGGCGGCCCTCAGCGTCGCCGCCCCTACGGCGCGGCTCGGAGAACAGCAGGTCGTGCGGGCTGCCGAGCTGATGCGGGACAGGGCCGCCAGGATCCACTGACCGGACCCGCCCAGTCGAGTTCTGCAAGCCAGAAAGATCTGGCTCTCGGTTTATGCGGCCTCTATCCTCCATCAGCAGACCCAAGGTCTGTATAGCAGACCTACCCAGACCAGGATTCGCTTCGCAAAACCTGGCCCGCGCTGCCGACACACGGCACAGAAGGAGACCCATGGCAGACGACCTGCGCGCTCTTGTCGCCACCGCTTCCCAGATCCTGGCCGCCGACGGGCACGGCGACCTCGTCTGGGGCCACGCCTCTGCCCGGGACCCTCAGGGCAGGGGCGTATGGATCAAGGCCGCCGGATGGGGACTGGAAGAGGTGACGCCGGAGCGGGTGCATCTGGTGGACGAGTCGGGCGATGTCCTGGAGGGCGACGGGCAGCGCCACAGCGAATACCCGATCCACACCGAGATTCTGGCCACCCGTCCGGACGTCGGCGGAGTGGTCCACGTCCACTCACCTCACGCCATCGCTCTTGCCGCTACGGGCCAGCCCTTGCGGCCGGTGAGCCATGCCGCGAACTTCTTTGTCCCGCCGCAGGTACCGGTCTACACGGGAACGGCCGACCTCATCATGACCCCGGCTCTCGGCAAGGAGGTCGCGGCCACACTCGGGGACGCCAAAGCCGTGTTCTTGGTCAACCACGGAATCGTGACCGTCGGCCCGGACCTGGAGATCGCTACCGTTACCGCCGTCCTGCTGGAACGGGCCTGCCAGCAGCAGTTGCTGACCCACGGCTTCGGTGGCTGGCCGGTGTGGTCCGACCCTGCCGAGTCGCATTCCAAGCGCGATCACATCTACTCCGACGCCGCGCTCCGCCAGGTCTGGGACTACCTGGTCCGGGGCCTTGGTCGCTGAACCGGCCACCTGGTAAGGAACCATGACCGCATCAAGGCCCTGAACCACCCAGCTGCGAGATCCAGGCCCGGCGCGCAGGTTGGCGCCGGGCAAGGCACCGTCGCCTCGCCGTCGCTGTCAGTGGTGGTCAGTACTGTTTGCCCCCGGTGTGCAGAGGGGCAAATGCGGGGTGGCAGTGAAGGATTTCGCAGGGGATTTCGAGACCCATCTCACGGTGGTGTCCACCCCCATGGCCGGTGGCGAGGGCCGCATACGCCGCTGGGCGGAGCGCCACCGTGTGAAGTACACGCGGATCGTGCTCGACCGGGGTGCGACCTCCGATCAACCAATGGTGACGGTGCGCGGCCGCGGTGTCCTGCGGGCACAGCGAGCGGCCGCGCTGACGTGGGTCGAGCGGTTGTGTGCCGAGGGGTTCGGCGTCGCCCGGGTGAAGATCGAGGCGGCGCCGTGGAACGAGGACGTACCGCGGACGTCCGCAGAGGCCCAGGCGCTCCCTCCCGGCTGCTACTTCGAGCATCACGTCAAGCTGGCCCTCGCCGATGAGACCGAGGTGGCGGTGGTGCGCGCACTCGCCGAGCGGCATACCGCCCATGTGTCGCGCAACGCCCGCCGCGACCTGGGCGGGCGCGGTCACGAACGATTCGTCACCCAGCGCTGCCGTGGCGTCGGCCGCACCGAGGCCCGCCGCCGTCTCGATGCCCTCCTCGATGCCCTCGCGATGGCGGGATTCAAGGCCGCCGAAGTCGAGGAGGAGTTCGTCGTGCACGACGACCGCCCGACCCTGGACAGCGGGTGGATCGACGAGAGGACGTATGTCCGGTGACCTGGTCCGTGGACGGCGAACGGTGGCGCGTCGCGCACAGGGCTGTACTCGATCACCTGCTCGGCCTCGTCGTCGAGTCCCCGTTGGGGGACGCTCTGGTACTACGAGGGAGCATGGTGATGTCGGCGTGGGTGGGGGCCGACGCGCGGGACCCGGCGGACCTCGACTGGATCGTTCCCCAGCCCCTACTAGTCCCGGTCGATCCGGAGCACCCGTATCCGTACGTGGACGAAGTGGAGGTCGTACAGCAGTGGCCGGAGGCGGCCGACGGCGCCGACCGGTACGAGATCTGGAAGTTCGAGGAGTTCGACACCAGAGGCCTGCGGCCCGTAGTACCGCCCGAAGGGCTGCACTGGATCTTCGAAGCGGAGCCGGAGTACTGCCCGCCGCATGAAACTCTGCTCGACCTGGTGCGTGAGCGGCCGGTGGCCGCGCCGGGGGTGGTGCTCGACGCGGACACCCCCCGGAACGACGGCACCTGGACCTACTCGGAGTACGACACCCCTGGCATACGCCTCGTCCTCCCCTGGGAGGCGCAAGGCCTCCCACCCGGCGAAGTGCGGCTGGACTTCGCCCGCGACGAGTGGCTCCCGGAGCCCCCCGTCCTGACGGCGATACCCCGTGGTGACGGCGCCGGGCCGACCGTCGTGCGCACCGCGGGCCGCGAACTGTCGCTCGCCTGGAAGTTGTTGTGGCTGCACGCCGACTGCGCCACGGAGGGCCGGGCGCGGGCCAAGGACCTCTACGACGCCGTACTCCTCGCGGAGGCCAAAGCCACAAAGCTGTCCCCACGGCTGCTCCGCAAGGTGTTCCGCCACGAACCGGGCAACACGGCGGCCATGGACGCCCTGTGCCTGGACGCGGTGGCACTGTGGTCCGTGGACTGGGAGGACTTCCGCGCCGACCACCCTCAGGTGCGGGGTACGGCCGAGGAGTGGCTGGAACGTCTGAGCCGGGCGCTGGAACTGATGTTCTGGCGGTAGGCGCAACGGAACAGCCAACAGCGCTACGAAGGATCAAGGACCACGGCTCGACGGCTGGTGTCGCCGTCGAGAGCAGGCTGGTCAGGGAAAAATGGCGGCACTCGTCCAGGTCCCAACCCGTCCCCAGCCCGCGGGTGCGTCCCTTGAGCAGCTGGGCGGTGTCAGCCTGCCAGTCAGGGCGGACGGAGTCTCGGCATACGATCTGACAGCGATGTTCCTCAACCCTCAGGTTGGGTCGCATATCTCGCCGATTCCGCTCATGACGCCCACGCTCATCGGCCTGCGCCGACATCGTCGCCGCGACGGGGAAAGGCGCCCTGAGGTCGGTCGGCCTGCCTGCACGCGGTGTGCGACGGACTGCACCGGGCCGTGCGTCGCTCACCACCGCGCGTGCGATCGCGGTCCTTCCATCGTCAGGCTACCCACGGGCCGGGTGCGCAGCGCTGCGGGATAATGCTCTGAGTACATATGTACGTTAACTCACGATATGGGCATGTTTGTGCGGGCCGACTCCCGCATACCGCGGCGGTCGGGCGGCGCCTGTCCAAAGCCATGACGATCTCAACGCGGTGAGAATCTCAAAGATCTCAACGAGAGCGAGATGAACGACCATGGAGCGGCGTGCCGCCGATCAGGACACGATTCCCCTCGATGACCGCGACGTGGTCGGTGAGGCGCTCACCGCACGCGTCATTGTCGACAGGCACGGAATCGTCACCGGGTGGAACGAAGGTGCCGAACGCCTGCTGGGGTACACGTCGACGCAGATTCTGGGCCTACCGGCGTCCGGGCTGCTCGCCGAGCAACCCAGCGCGGACGACGTGCCTCCACTCTCCGAACTTCCGCGATGGCACGGAACGCTCACGCTCAGGCACCGGGACGGCCACCGCCTGGACCGCAAAGTGGTCGCCCACCACAGACTGCCGGAGCACGGCGAAGATGAGTGGTTGCTCCTCTCCGCCCTGGCCGGGAGGCTGCCCGAACCGGATGACGATGCCCTGGTGGGCTGGGGCTTCGAGCAATCTCCCTGTTGCGACTTGGCGCTGTATGACACCAGGTGCCGCCTACGGAAGGCCAACGCGGGAATGCAGCGCTCCCACGCCCTCACCGAGGACTACATGCGTGGGTTGCGCGTGTCGGAGGTCATAGGGCATGGGGCGGGGGAGCTGGGGGAAGAGGACATGAAGCGGGTGCTGGAGACGGGCGAGCCGTTCCACCGTGAGTACTATCTGCGCACCCTCGGCGAGACCCGCGAGCACGCATGGGCGGTCAGCCAGGCACCGTTGCGCGACAGCGACGGCCGAACCCGCGGCGTCTGTCTCACCGCTCACGACATCACCGAACAGCACTGGGCCCGCAAACGTCTCCAGCTGATCGCCGAGGCCAGCAAGCGCATCGGCAGCACGCTCGACGTGACGCGGACCGCGCAGGAACTGGCCGACATAGCAGTCCCGGAACTCGCCGACTTCTTGTGTGTCGACCTGCTGGTGTCCCTCGACGACATGCACGAGCCGTCCCCGGATGCGCCGGCAGCCGGCGGACCACTCACACTTCGACGCATCGCCCACAGATCCATGCATCCCGAGGTCCCTGAGGCCCTCGTCGCTCCCGGCGAGGTGGACGAGTACCCGGAAGGCTCCCCACCGGTGGAGAGTCTCCGATCGGGACGCGCCACCCTGTACCAGATGACCGACTCCGAAATCGCCCAGTGGGTCGCACGGGACCCGCTCAGGTCCGCCCGAGTGCGCGAGCTCGGCGTCCATTCGGTGATGGCGGCGCCCCTGACGGCACGCGGGGCAACGTTGGGTGTCGCCGTCTTCGTCCGCCATCGGCACCCCGAACCGTTCCAGCGGGACGATCTGGTACTCGCTGAGGAGCTGGCGGCCAGGGCGGCAGTCTGCATCGACAACGCCCAGCGCTACACGCGTCAACGCGACACGGCGGTCACCTTGCAGCGCAGCCTGCTGCCGCAGCGGTTGACAGAACAGGCCGCGGTGGAGGTGGCGTCCCGCTATCTGCCAGCCGGTGCCCAGGCCGGGGTGGGCGGTGACTGGTACGACGCGATCCCACTGTCCGGGGCGAGGGTGGCACTGGTTGTGGGCGATGTCGTGGGCCACGGCATTCATGCCTCGGCGACGATGGGGCGACTGCGTACCGCCGTACGCACACTGGCCGACATCGACCTGCCCCCTGACGAGTTGCTCACCCACCTCGACGACCTGGTGGGACGACTCTCCACCGAGACGGACGCAGCGGGCAGGGAGCGGGATGCGGGGGAACGCGAAACCGCGGGAGACGTCGGGGCAACATGCCTGTACGCGGTGTACGACCCGATCTCACGCCGCTGCTCGCTCGCCCGCGCCGGGCACCCACTACCGATCGTAGTAGGTCCGGACGGCGGCGCGGAACTGCTCGACATTCCGGCGGGGCCCCCACTGGGCCTGGGGGGACTGCCCTTCGAGGCTGTGGAGGTCGAAGTACCGGAAGGCAGCCTGCTCGCCCTCTACACCGATGGCCTGATCGAATCGCGTGACATCGACATCGATGAGGGCATCTCGCGGCTGTGCGAGGCCCTGAACCGCCCTGCAGCCTCACTGGACGAGTTGTGCGACACGGTTCTCGGGGCACTGCTGCCCGAGCGGCCGGCCGACGACGTGGCCCTGCTCATCGCGCGCACCCGGGCACTGGACGCCTCCCAGGTCGCCACCTGGGAGGTGGAACCCGACCCCGCCGCCGTCGCCGACGTCCGCAAG
Organism: Streptomyces sp. GbtcB7; assembly: GCF_019091445.1. Lineage (NCBI taxonomy): Bacteria > Bacillati > Actinomycetota > Actinomycetes > Kitasatosporales > Streptomycetaceae > Streptomyces > Streptomyces sp. GbtcB7. The sequence goes on along the minus strand of NZ_JAGXJM010000062.1, from coordinate 13,277 downwards.
GGAGCCGTTCGCCAGGTGGAGGCGTGGGGCCTGACCGACACCGTCTTCGTCACGGAGCTGGTCGTCAGCGAGCTCGTCACCAACGCCATCCGCTACGCGGAACCTCCCATCCAACTGCGTCTTATCCACGACAGAAGCCTCATCTGCGAGGTCTCGGACGCCAGTAGCACGGCACCTCACATGCGTCGCGCCCGCATTTACGACGAGGGCGGCCGCGGGCTTCTCCTGGTCGCGCAGCTCACCGAACACTGGGGAACACGCCAGACCCCTCGGGGCAAGACGATCTGGGCGGAGCAGAGCCTGCGGTCACAACCGGTCGGCGGTCCAGGGCAGCCCGATCCGGTCTCCTTCGGTTTCGAGCTGAACCCGGCCGAGGACCTCTGACCGACGTGCGCTACCGGTCCGCCTCCCCTATCTCGGCAGAGATCTTTTCCGCCGTCACGGTCAGAGCGGACACGATCTCCTTCACCCGCCCCGCCGAGTACCGCACGCTCGGCATGGATACCGATACGGCAGCCACCGTGTCACCACCGGAGTCGACGACGCCGCGCCCGACGGCCACGACTCCGCGTTCGGAGCGCTCCAGGTTGAAAGCCACACCGCTGCTCCTGACCGCGCGCAGATCGCCGCGCAGCGTCGTCAGGTCCGGGCGCTCCTCGGAATTGGTCGGGGAGGGCGCGTAGAGGGCAGCGAGTTCCGCGTCGGTGAGGGCCGCCAGCATGACCATGCCGCCGGTCACCTGGTGCGCGGGAAAGACCATGCCCTCGCGGTTTCCGACCCTCAGCGCTTGTGCGCACTCGACCGAGGCGATGAACCGAACGGTCCGACCGGTGCGGATGCTGAGGTTCGCGGTCTCGTCAAGGGTGTCGACAAGGGTTCGCAGCGGGCCGAGGGCGGCGGCGCGGATGGCCGAGACGTTCGACTGCGCCTTGTCGGCGATCTCCAGGACCGGGCCGACGCCGTAGCTGCGGTCCTCGTTCTGCACAGCAAAATCTCGGTACACGAGAGTGGAAAGCAGGCGGTGGGCGCTGGAACGGGCCACGCCGATCCGGCCAGCCGCCTCGGAGACGGTGAGAGACCCCTCGACCTGAAGGATCACCGCCAACTGCAGCGCGTGATCCACGCTGGTCACGCCGTACACCGGCGGGTTCTTCATCGACTTGGCCACGAAGTCCACCCCTAACGTGTTCTGGTGGTCAGAATCTACTATTCCAGATTGGATCGCGTAGAGCACCGTTCCCGTATGAGCGAACACGACGACGTGGTCTCCCCCGTCTCCCTGGCTGCCGAGGACCGACCGGATCAGCCACCGGTGACTCCCGAGCTGGAGGACCTCTACCGCGGCTTCGAGAAGGCCCTGCTGGTGCCACTGTGGACCCGTATCGGCGACCTGATGCCCGAGCACCCGCGGTCCAAGGCGCAGCCGCACCGGTGGGAGTGGAAGACACTGCTCGACCTGGCCGGCCGTTCCGGCGACCTGGTACCGGTCGGGCGGGGCGGCGAGCGGCGGGCGATAGCACTGGCCAACCCGAGCCTGGGTGGCAGGCCGTACGCGACTCCGACCCTCTGGGCCGCCATCCAGTACCTGATGCCCGGCGAGGACGCCCCCGAGCACCGCCACACCCAGAACGCCTTCCGGTTCGTCGTAGAAGGCGAAGGCGTGTGGACGGTCGTGGAGCGCGACCCGGTGCCCATGCGCCGTGGTGACTTCCTGCCGCAGGCCGGTATGAACTGGCACGCCCACCACAACTCGGCCAGCGAGCCCATGGCCTGGATCGACGGCCTCGACATCCCCTTCCAGTACGACGTCGAGGCGCAGTTCTTCGACTTCGGCCGGGACGAGCTGTCCGAGGAGGAGCACGCGACACCCGACCGGTCGCGCTCGGAGCGACTGTGGGGCCACCCGGGGCTGGTGCCGGTCTCACAGTTCGGGCGCAGGGAGGGCACTCCCCTGCTGTGCTACCGCTGGGTGGACACCGACGCCGCGCTGACCGACCAGCTGGCGCTGGAACGCGAGGGCCACCCCGGCACCGTCGGCCCCGGCCACGCTCTGGTGCGCTACACCAACCCCACCACCGCGCAGGACGTCCTGCCGACCATCCGCGCCCAGTTCCACCGCATCGTCAGCGGCGCGGAGACCACCCCGCGTCGAGAGACGGGCTCGTCGGTCTACCAGGTGTTCGACGGCTCGGGCCGGGTGACCGTGGGCGACTTCTCGTGGACGGTCCAGCGCGGCGACCTCTTCGTCGTCCCGTCCTGGCAACCCCTGGCGATCCGGTCCGAGGCGTCGCCGTCCGACTCCGACTCCGGCGCGCTCGACCTGTTCCAGTTCAGCGACGCCCCCCTCTTCACCAAGCTCAACCTGTTCCGCACCCACATCGAGGAGAACGCGTGAAGCTCGCCACCATCCGTCTCGGTAACCGCACCACCGCGGTTCGCCTCGAGGGCGACTCCCTCGTCGATCTCGGCCTGCCGGACGTGGGTGCCGTGCTGGCATCGGCCGGCGGTCTCGAAGCGGCTGCAGCGGTCGACGGTCAGCGGTATGCCGGCGCCGACGCCGAGTTCGCCCCGCTCGTCCCCCGCCCCACCAAAGTGGTCTGCGTCGGCCTGAACTACCAGAAGCACATCAAGGAGATGGGCCGCGACCTGCCGGAATACCCCACTCTCTTCTGCAAGTTCGCGGACACCCTCGTTGGGGCCCTCGACGAGGTGCGGCGTCCGGTCGAGACCGCGCAGTTCGACTGGGAGGCTGAACTCGCCGTGGTCGTCGGCCGACAGGTCCGGCGCGCCGACGAGGCCGAGGCCGAGGCCGCCATCGCAGGGTTCTCAGTCCTCAACGACGTCACCTGCCGCGACTGGCAGTTCCGCACCCGTGAGTGGCTGCAGGGCAAGAACTGGGACTCCACCACCCCGCTCGGCCCGTTCCTGGTCACCACCGACGAGGTTGGCGGCCCGCGCCCCGCGCTCGACATCCGCTGCGAGGTCAACGGGCAGGTCATGCAGCAGGACAACACCGGCGACCTGCTCTTCGACCCGGTCCACCTGGTCCGCTACGTCTCCACGATGATCCGGCTCAACCCAGGCGACATCATCGCCACAGGCACCCCCGGCGGCGTCGGCCACGCCCGCAAACCACAGGTGTTCCTGCAAGCGGGCGACACCATTGTCACCGAGATCGAGGGAGTGGGCCGCCTCGAGAACCGCGTCGTCTCCGAGGGGTCATGATGAGAACGCTCAAGACGACGCTTGCCTGGGTGGCCGAGGGCACCGACCTGTGCCGCAAAGCTGTCTCCGACCTCGACGAGGCGTCATATAGCGCGCCTTCATTGCTCCCCGGCTGGACCCGCAAGCACGTCGTGGCCCACGTGGCCGCCAACGCCCGGGCCCTCAGGAACCTCATGCACTGGGCACGCACCGGTGAGCCCACCCCGATGTACAGCTCGCCGGAGCAGCGGATGGCGGACATCGAGTCGGGCGCACGGCTGCCCGCCGCATGGCTCACCGCCTGGTTCGAGGAGTCCGCACAGCTGCTGGCCTACGCGATGTCCGAGCTGACCGAGAAGCAGTGGCGGGCGGAGGTACTGACCGCCCAGGGGCGGACCGTGCCGGCGAGTGAGGTCCCGTGGATGCGCACCAGGGAGATCATGGTGCATGCCGTGGACCTCGACGCCGGCATCCAATTCACGGACCTGCCAAAGGAGTTCCTCGCCGAACTCCGCCACGACATCATCGGCAAGCGCGGCAGCGACACCGTCCCTGGCGTCCTGGGCAGCGACGCCGACATCACCGCCTACCTGGCGGGCCGCCCATACACCGGTGTGACGACCCGGGACGGCTCCCCTGCCCAACCCATGACTCCGTGGCTGTAACCACGCGGGAGCGAGACATGAACACCACAGACACTCAACGCCCAGACGTCCTCGTCGTCGGCGGCGGAATCGGCGGGCTCTCTGCCGCGCTGGCCCTCACCCAACAGGGCTTGCGAGTGCGCCTCTACGAGCAGGCCCCCGAGTTCGGCGAGGTCGGCGCCGGCCTGCAGCTCGCCCCGAACTGCACCCGGATCCTGAACGACTACGGGCTCCTGGACGAGGCCGTCCAACTCGGCGTACTGCCCGAGCACATGATCATGAAGGACGCTCTCGACGCGAGCGAGCTGACCCGGGTGGACCTCAAGGACATGGAACGCCGCTACGGCTTCCCCTACCTGGTGATCCACCGCAGCGACCTGCACAGCGTCCTCTTGCGCGGCTGCGAGCGGGCAGGCGTGGAACTCGTGACCGGCACGCGCTGCGTGACGTACGAGAACATCGAGGGCGGCGCGCGCGTCACCTTCGCCGACGGCCGGACCGACAAGGCGGAGGCCGTCCTCGCCGCCGACGGGCTCCACTCGGTCGCGCGCACACTGCTCGCCGACGACGAACCCGTCAACTCGGCGTACGTCTCCTACCGCGGAGCGGTCCCCTTCGAGCAGGTGCGCGCCAACGACGTGCACGAGAAGGACGTCGTGCTCTACGTCGGCCCGCGCTGCCACTTCGTGCAGTACCCGCTGCGCGGCGGCCAGATGTTCAACCAGGTCGCGGTGTTCCAGTCGCCGAAGGCCCTGGCCGGCGAGGACGACTGGGGCACCCCGGACGAACTCGACCGAGCCTTCGAGGGCACGTGCGACCAGGTCCAGAAGGGCCTGCCGTTGATGTGGCGCGACCGCTGGTGGCGGATGTTCGACCGCGAGCCACTCATGAAGTGGGTCGCCGGACGCATCGCCCTGCTCGGCGACGCGGCCCACCCGCCGCTGCAGTACATGGCCCAGGGCGCCGTCATGGCCGTCGAGGACGGCTGGGTGCTGGCCCAGCACGTGGGCGCACAGTCCGCGAAGCGGTCCCGGGATGGATCCGGGGTCGAATGGGAGGCGGCACTCGCCGCCTACGAGGCCGTACGCCCCGAACACTGCCGCCGGGTGGTCCTCACCGCACGCTCCTGGGGCGAGCTGTGGCACCACGTCGAGGTCGAGCGGGAGCAGCGCAACGCAGTGATGCGCGCCCGCGACACGTACGACTACTCCTTCATGGACTGGATCTACGGCCCCACGGCCCTGACCCCCGACCAGGAGCCGGAGATGTATACGGCGATTCCGCTGGACTCCGTGGAGATCTGAGCGGCCTGAGCCCGCTGACTCGTGCGCCGTGGGGCAGAGATCCCGCGGCGCACGAAGTTGTCGGAGCTGCACCAACGGTCCGTCAGCCCAGCTTCGCGACGATGTCGGCCACCTCACGGGGCATGGACAAAAACGGTGAGTGGGAAGCGTCCAGGGCCACCACGGAGGTCGGGTTGTCGGGGAAGGCGGCGTCCGCGTCGGCTATGAACTTCCGTTGCAGAGGCGGAAGGATCGCGCGGTCCTGTGCGCAGGTGACGTAGGTGCGGGGAACCGAACCCCAGCCGTCGCGGGTGAGGGTGGTGACGCCGAGCGCTATGCCGACCGGTGCATCGGGCGTGAGCAGCCCAAGGGCGGCATCAGCGACGGCCGGGGCCACATCGCCGTAGAAGGCGTCCCGCAGCTGCTGACGGTAGGCGCCGTCGTCCGAGACGAGATCGAATCGCAGTGCGCCGACCACGGCAGGATCGGCGCGGAAGGCCGGTCCCACCAGGGAGCCAGCGTTCTCGGGTAGGTGCAGGTAGGTGGCGGCCGGCGTGCCCGAACCGGGCATGAAGGCGGTCAGGTACACCGCGTGTGCCACGAGTTCCGGCGCGAGTTGGGCCGCCCGCGTCAGTACGGTGCCGCCCATGCTGTGGGCCACCACGGTGACCAGGCCGCCACGGCCGACCTTCTCGATCTGGGACACGAGCAGCTCACCCGCCTGGTCCAGGTCCACGTCCGCCGCCGGAGACACCTCAGTGGCCACTTCCTCAGGGGCGAACGGGCGCCCGGTAAGACACGTGGGCCACCGGGCCCGCAACCCATGCCCCGCCATGTCCACCGCTACGGCTGGGCGGCCGACGCTCGTCACATGCGTGAGGACCTCGCTCCAGCACCAGGAACCGTGCCAGTAACCGTGCAGGAAAAGCAGCGGTGTGGAACCTGCCGACATCAACACCCCTCTCCTTAGCTGGTACCGCCACATCGCTCGGCACCGGCCGGGGCAGAAGCCCTCGGCCGGTGCCGGTGACTGGGCGATGGACCCGTCCCTGTCAGCTGGGACGCAGTGCGTTCAGCTGTGCAGCGACCTGTCGTGCGGTGTCGGTGACGCCGTCACGCATCTGCCGCAGGAGCCGGTCGTCGACGCGCGCACGCGGGGCGCAGACCGACACCGCGGCCAGAGCACGACCGTCCTCGGTGAGCACCGGCGCGGCGACAGTGACCACTTCTTCGTCCTCCACGGACACCGCACCGGAGTCGATGCCGGCTCGTTGGAGGGCCTCGACGTCGGGTGAGCCCACCAGGCGGAGATCGCCGGGCCGTCGGACGATCCGCAGCGGCCGACGGCTCTCGGCAGCTTCCACCACCTTCGCGGAACTGCCGTCGCGTGCAGGCTCGGTGAGCCACACGCTCTCCTCCAGGCTGTCGCGCAACTGTTCGAGGTGGGAGCGCGCCGCTTCGCGCAGGGTCAGCGGTGGACGGACCTGGACCGTGGGCGGCGCGTCCTGCGCGGGCCGGCTGGTCAGCTGCCGCCGCCGTACCGACAGGGCGACCGCCACCAGCAGGGCGATGCCGTTGAAGAGGTCGGGCAGCCAGAAGGGGGCACCTGCCAGTTGCAGGCCCTTCACTCCGGTGGCCAGGGCGTAGACGGCGATGAGGGTGCCGAGGACATTGAAGCGGCCCTGCCGGATCTGGGTTGATCCGAGGAACGCGGCCGCGAAGGCGGGGAGCAGGTAGGGCGGCCCGATCGTCGGCGAGCCTGTGGCGATGCGCGAGGTCACGACGATGCCTGCGACCGTGGCGATCAGCGCGGTGCAGACGATCGTGCCGAAGACGATGCGGTTGGTGCGCACACCGGCCAGGCGCGCGGCTTCGGCGTTGCTGCCGGTGGCGTACATGTAGCGACCGACGGGGCGGTGTTCGAGTACGAACCAGATGACGACGGCGAGGACGAGGGCGATCCAGAACGCCCCCTGGATGCCGAGGACTTCGAACGTCGCCCACCGCTGGAAGGACGGCGGAAGCCCGATGATCAGCTGGTTGTTGGAGATTGCGGAGATGAACGCGGCGAGTACCGAGCCGATGCCGAGCGTGGCGATGAAGGAGTGGACACGGAAGACGACCACCATCGTGGCGGTGACGCACCCGGCGAACGCGCCGGCCACGAGCGTCACCAGGGCCGCTGGCACGGGTGCCATCCCCGTGTCGGCCATGAGCTTCGAGACGAGGATCGCGGTGGCTCCGAGTACGGCGCCGACGGACAGGTCGAACACGCCTGCCGAGAGCGCGACGACCACGGCGAGCGCGAGGATCACGGTGACTGCTTGTTCGCCTGCCATGGACTGCCAGGTCGTCGCGGTCAGGAACTTGTCCGGGACCCAGAGGGCGAACAGGGCGAAGATGGCCGCCCAGACGTAGACAAGGCTGATGTTGGCGAATGACAGCGGCGATGCGGCCAGGCGGTCGCGGAGGCTCGTGGCGCCGGGTGCCGCGGGGGGTGCGGCGGTGTTGTCGGCGAGGGCGGTGCTCATGCGTTCTCCAGCTTGCGGGGTGGGTCGAGGGTTTCGGCGAGGATGCGTTCGGTGGTCAGGTCCCGGCCGGAAAGTTCGGCGACGACGCGGCCGCCGCGCAGGACCAGCACCCGGTTGCAGAGACCGGGCAGGTCCTCGGTCTCCGCCGTGCAGACCAGCAGCGCCAGCCCTTGGGCGGCAGCACTGCGCAGTACGTCGTGGATCCGCTCCTTCGCGCCGACGTCGGCGCCCTGGGTGGGCTCGTCCACGATCAGCGCGCGCGGCCTGACGCGCAGCCATCGCGCGAGTACCGCCTTCTGCTGGTTGCCGCCGCTCAGCGTGCCGATGCGCCGCTGCGGGTCGGCGGGCCGCAGTTCGAGCCGCTCGCTCAGCGCCAGGACCTCGTCGTGTTCGCGTCGGCGCTGAATGCGCAGCCTCGCCATGAGAGGCCGCAGCCTTGGCAGGGTGACGTTCTCCGCCACCGTGTGTTCGAGAATGGCTCCAAGGCGGGGGCGGTCGGCGGGTACGAGCGCCACGCCCGCGTCGATCGCCGAGCGCGGGGTGCGGCGGCGCAGGGGTTCACCGTCGACGATCACCTCGCCGTGGGTGCCCGGCACCGCGCCCACGATCGACGCGGCGAGATCCTCGCGCCCGGACCCGGCCAGACCGGCGACGCCGACGATCTCACCAGCACGTAGGCGGACCGAGAAGTCCTCGATCGTCCGGCCGCGCATCGAGCGGATCTCAAGCACCGTCCGCGCGTCGGGTGACAGAGATTGCACCTGCCGGGTTTCGCGGGACAGGCCATGGCCGAACATCAGCTCGATCAGACCATCGTGGTCGAGCTCCGCCACCTCGGTGGTGGCCACCAGCCGCCCGTCACGCAGCACGGTGACGCGGTCGGCGACGCTGAACACCTCGTCGAGACGGTGCGAGACGTACAGCACCGCACCGCCGCGCAGGGTCACGCGCCGGATCGCGTCGAACAGGCGGTCCACCTCAGGCGCCGGAAGCGCGGCCGTCGGCTCGTCGAGCACGAGCACCGACGAGACGGTGAGCCCGTCCAGCGCGCGGGCGATCGCGATCAGGGACCGCTCGACGGGACGCAACTGCTCCAATGGACGGTCGAGGGGTATGTCGGCGCCCAGTTGACTCAGCACGCCGGCTGCTCGCTCGCGCTCGGCCCGGCGGTCGATCCGTCCGCCGCTCATCTGGAAGCCGCGACCCAACGCCAGGTTGTCGATCGCGTCGAGCGCACCGACGAGCGCGAGGTCCTGGTGCACGAAGGCGATGCGGCGAACGCCACCAACTTCGTCGCCGCCGAAACTGTCCTGGTCACTGCCGAACTCGACGCTGCCGCCCGGATCCGGCTCGTGAAAACCGGCCAGGATCTTGGTCAGGGGCGACTTCCCAGAACCGTTCTGGCCCACGAGCGCGTGCACCTCGCCGGGGCGGATGTCGAGGTCCACGCCAGCCAGCGCCACCTGCCCCGGAAACGTCTTGCCCAGACCCCTGATCCTCAGCAGAGGCGCGAGCGTTGCAGCCGTCGCACTCACTTGAGGCCCCAGATCTTGTGGAACTGCTCCTTGTAATCGGGGATCGGGTGGAAGAACTCGGTCTTCGGATCAAAGGTGACATCCTCACCGGTGATCAGATAGTGCATCTGCAGGTTGCTCAAGTCGGGCGCCTTCTGACCGGTCACCAGGCGCGCCGCCGCGTCGACGGCGTAGTACGCGTTCAGGGAGAGGTCGACGTCGGCCGCCGCCGTCTGAACGTTCGACTTCAGATCGGCATAGTTGTTCGCCGAGGGCGCCTGCACGACGATCTTGACACCGTCGGACAGCCCGGCAGCCTTCAACGCCTCCGGCACGCCGAGGGACTGATACCCGGCCATGAACACGACCCAGTTGATCGAGGGGTCCTGCTGCAGCGCGGACACGACCTTCGTCGGAATCTGGGTACCAACGTCGCTCTGCAGCGAGTCGATCGTCTTGAACGAGCAGCCCACACAGTCGTTCTTCACGGTCTCCTGAAGGCCGGCCTTCATGCCCCTGCTCAGCGTGAACAGCGACATGTTGACGAACAGGACATGGGCCTTCCCGCCGCTCTTCTTGATCGCGTACGCCGCCTCCGCCGCCCCCACGTCGTACCAGGCCTTGCGCGAAAGGAAGAACGCGTCGAACGTCGAAGGCTTGTCCGCCGTCGAGAAGTCGACCGTCACAATCCCCTTGGCCTTCATCTGGGCCAGCTGCGGTTTGATCAGCGAGGAATCCAGCCCGGCCATGAGGACGGCGGCCGGCCGCTCGTCGACGGCCTGCTGCGCCGCCGCCTGGAAGCTCTCCGGGGTCGCGCCCGCCTGGATCGGCTCGTAGCGCATCCCCAGCGCCTGCGCCGCCTCACCCATGCTCCGGCCTAGGCTCTTACACGGATCGGCCGAGCACTCCAGGAAGGTCAGGACCTTACCGGTCGGCAACTTCTTGAGCGGCTCCGTGAGCGCGATCGTCTTGGGCCGGACGAGGAACGGCATCAGCAGACTGTCCGCCTTGCCCATCTCCGCCGACCTGTTGCCGCCGGACGCCTGCGCGGAGTCGGTCGAGCTTCCGCCACAGCCGGCGGTGAGGGCGGCCAGTGCCAACGCTGTCGCGAGCGCGCCCGCGCGCACGAGCGGTCTTCTCGGTCCTGCGGCCTTCGGTTCTGCCATGTCTGTCTCCTGTGTCACGTTCACGCCGCACGCGGTGGCCGCGACGGCGGTTGCTCGGTTCTGGGTGAGCGCCGGTAGGTCAGCTCGTCGCCGCGTGCAGGGAGTCGTAGCGTTCGCGGGAGATGCGGAAGACGTCCTTGCTGCCGGCCTCGTGCCATACGTGCATGCGCAGTCGGCTCATGCGCCAGCCGTCGTCCGTGCGGCGCATAGAGATGTCGTACGAGCCGCGCAGCGTGTACGTGTTCTCCACTCCGTCAGGCGTATCGACCGCGTGCCAGGCGTACATGTACGCCGTCGCCTCGGCACTGTCGCCGTCGCTGTCGATCGTGATCACGTGGTTGGGGCTGATGTGCTGCGTGGCGCGGAAACCGGACATGCGCTGGGGCGCGGCCCCGATGAAGTCGTCGGAGGCGACCACCGCCCGCGGGTCCCCGAACAGCTCCGAGAAGTCCAGGTCGAGGGTCTCGGTCAGGGTCGCGCGCATCGCCGGCCAGTCCCGCAGATCGAGGGCGATGAAATAGCGGGTAATGGTCTCGGAGATCTCGGTGCGATCCACGAGCCACCGCAGCTTGTCGTCAGTCATGGTGGTGCTCCTGATTGCCTTGATCGTTCGCATGGGTGTTCCCGTCCCGGGCCACACCGTCGCGAGTAGGGCTGCGTACGCAGTCGCTCTAGCGACCTGCGGTGGTGAATGCCGCGCTTCTTGTGCACCGAAGTGCTCGCATGGCGGCTCACGCGTTCCGCTCAGCCAGGAATGCCGATCGGAGTGGCGCCCCTCGTTGTGCGGCTCTGCGGGGCGCTGCGCTATGGCGACACTGAGGGGTCAGAAGAGCACTACGGGCTTGATGGTCACGCCGGTGTGCATGTCGTGTGCTGCAGTGTTGAGGTCTTCCAGCTTGTAGTGCCGGATGAGCCGGTCGAGCGGCAGCTTGCCCTGCTGGTGCAGCGCGGCCAGGCGCGGCAGCAGGGTCTCCGGCTCGCCGTCGCCCAGCGTCACGCCGAGCACCCGCTTGCCCGTCAGCAGGCCGTGAATCTCCAGCGACACCTCAGTTCCCGGGGCCGCCACACCGATCACCGCGCACGCCCCGCCCACGGCGAGCGCGTCGACTGCGGTACGCAGGATGGCGGGAACGCCCGTGGTGTCCACCACGTTGTCGACGCCGCGGCCTCCGGTGATCTCCGCCAGCGCGGTCGCGAGATCGACCTCGGCGGTGTTGATGGTGTGCCGGGCGCCGAGGCTACGCGCCAGCTCCAGCCGCGCCGGTACCCGGTCGACAGCGATGATGTCGCCGAGCGGGAGCAGGTTCGCCGCCATGATCGAGGACAGTCCGACCGCCCCGGTGCCGAAAACCGCGAGGCTCGCGCCGGGCTTCGGCGCCAGCACGTTCCAGACGGCGCCGACTCCGGTCTGCACCCCGCAACCGAGCGGGGCGAGCACCGAGAGGTCGGCCTCGGGGTCCACCTTCACCACGCTGCGTGCATCGGCGAGAGCCATCCGGGAGAAGGAGGACTGGCCGAAGAAGTGGCCGCCGATCGCCGCGCCGTCGCGCTGGACCGTGGAACTGCCGTCCGCCCGCGTGCCGTTGACCACGTTGCTCGGCACCCAGGTGTCGCACAGCGCCGGATGACCGTTGCGGCAGCCGGTGCAGTGCCCGCAGGAGGTGAAGCTGAGCAGCACCTTGTCGCCCGGCTTGACCTTGGTGACCGACGATCCAACCTGCTCGACAACACCGGCGCCCTCGTGGCCGAGGATGCCGGGCATTTTGAACGGGATCTTGCCGGCCTGCGCGCCCAGGTCGCTGTGGCACAGGCCCGTGGCGACCATCCGGACGAGAACCTCGTCTGCGCGCGGTTCGTCCAGAACGACCTCGGTTAGGGCGAACGGTGCCCCGGGTTCTTCGACCACGGCGGCGGTGGTGACAGTGCTCATGATGTGTCTTCCTTATTCCGTGGCCGGTGCCTACAGGGCGACGACGACCGACTTGGTCTGCAGGTACTCGTCGAGTCCCTCGGGACCGTTCTCGCGGCCGTATCCGGACTGCTTGTAGCCGCCGATCGGCATGGAGAGGTCCATCGCGGCCCAGGTGTTGACCCACACCGTCCCCGCCTGCAGAAGCGCGGCGACTCGGTGCGCGCGGGAGAGGTCGCGGGTCTGGAGCCCGGCGGCGAGACCGTACGGGGTGCCGTTGGCGGGCCGGACGGCCTCTCCCTCGGTGTCGAAGGGCTGGACCGTCAGCACCGGTCCGAAGATCTCCTCCTGCACGTAGACCGAGTGCTGATCGACGTTGGCGAGCACCGTCGGGGCGACGTAGAAACCTGGTCCTTCCGGATGGTCGCCGCCGATGACGCGGACGCCCTCCTGCCGGGCACGGTCCACGTAGGACAGGACCTTCGCCCGATGGTTCGGCCCGGCCATGGGTCCCACCACGGTCTCCTCGGCGAACGGGTCGCCGATCGTCACGTGCGCAAGTGCGGCGGCCACACCCTTCAGCACGTCCTCGTACACCGGCCGCTCGACGAGCAGTCGGGTGCCCGCCATGCAGAACTGGCCGGTGTTGAAGGTGAAGGCCCAGACCGCGGCGGTCACAGCGGCCTGGAGATCGGCATCCGGGAAGACGAGGTTCGCGCTCTTGCTGCCCAGTTCGACGGTCACCTTGGTCATGGTGTCGGCGCCATCGCGAATGACCTGCTTGCCGGCCGCGGTCGAGCCGGTGAACGCCACCTTGCCCACCCGGGGATCTCGCACCAGCGCCCGGCCGGCCACCACGTCCCCGGTGACGACGTTGAACACGCCGTCCGGCACGCCGGCGTCCTGTAGCACTTCCGCCAGCCGCAGCGCGGTCAGCGGGGTCTCCGCGGCCGGCTTGTGCACGACCGTGTTCCCGGCGGCCAGGGCGGGTGCGATCTTCTTGCAGGACAGCACGAGCGGAAAGAA
>NZ_JAGXJM010000613.1:0-237 GCF_019091445.1 Streptomyces sp. GbtcB7 | reverse complement strand
GCGGGGACCCCGGGCCGGCCGGGCCCGGCCGGGACGCGGAGCCTGGCCACTGGGAGGGGGGGCGCCCGGACGGGAACCTGCGCCGGGAGCCGCGGGAGCCGACGGGGGCGCGGTGAACTCGGCCGCGCCCGGAGCCGGAGCCGCCGGAGCGGGCTTCGGGGCGGGCTGGGGCCCCGGGGTGGGGCGCGGGCCCGCAGTAGCCGGGGTGACGGGAGCCGCAGGTGCTGCCGGAGGCCC
>NZ_JAGXJM010000612.1:0-237 GCF_019091445.1 Streptomyces sp. GbtcB7 | reverse complement strand
CCTTCACCGCGACCTGCCGGGCGAGCAGCTGGTCGGTGGCGCGCCAGACGACCCCCATGCCGCCCCGGCCGATCCTGGCCTCCAGCCGGTAACGGCCGCCGTTCACACGGACGTTCTCCCCCTCGGTCCCCATACGCCCCATCATGCCGCTCCGGACGGACGCGCTCCGGGCCCCGGACCGCGCCATGGTTGTCCTCCGGCCTCGTCAGGCCGGGTGCGCCCGGGGCGTGTGCGTCC
>NZ_JAGXJM010000611.1:0-238 GCF_019091445.1 Streptomyces sp. GbtcB7 | reverse complement strand
GCCCCCTGTTCGGCCAGGCCCAGGGCGAGGGCCCGGCCGAGGCCGGGGGGGGCACCGGGGACCAGGGGGGTGGGGTCCTTCAGCTCCACCTGTCTCTCCCCGTTCCTCCTACGGGGGGGGGGGGCCGGGCGGGGGCCCCCCCGGGGGGGGGGGGGGCGAGCCCGCCCCCCCGGGGCAGGGAGGGCCCAGCCTGGGCCCGGGGCCCCCCCCCGGGCGGCAAGGGGGCCGGGGCGGCGGC
>NZ_JAGXJM010000610.1:0-238 GCF_019091445.1 Streptomyces sp. GbtcB7 | reverse complement strand
ACCCCCCCTGGGGGGCTGCCCCCCCCCCCACCAAACACCCGGGGGGGGAGGGCCCTTTCCCCCCCCCGGGGCCCGGGGTTCCAGGGGCCCCCCGGCGGGGGGGGCCCCCCCGGGGGGCGGGGGGGGGGGAGGGGGGGGGGGGCCCCGGTCCCCCGCCTCCCGCCCCCCCCCCGGCCTCCACCCCCACCCCCAATTCCGCCGGGGGCCCCAGGGGTTCCCCCCCGTGGGAGCGGGGGCC
>NZ_JAGXJM010000609.1:0-238 GCF_019091445.1 Streptomyces sp. GbtcB7 | reverse complement strand
CGGGGACCGCGACACGGGGCTCTTTGCGCCCCACACTGCGCCCGCCGTCGCATGCGACGAGGTAGCGCGAGCGGAGGTGCGTGCCGTCCGCCAGCTCGACGGCCACCCCGGACCCGGCCCCGTCGTGGGACTGACCCAGCCCGCCCACTTCCCACCCCCGCCGGATCTCGGCGCCGGGTTCGGGGGCACGCTGGGGGGGCAGCCGCCCGGGGGCCGGGTGCGGGGGGGGGGGACCGTA
>NZ_JAGXJM010000608.1:0-238 GCF_019091445.1 Streptomyces sp. GbtcB7 | reverse complement strand
GGTCGCTGACCGTTCCGTCGTGGTCGCCCCAGGCGCGCAGCTGCAGATCGTCGACGATCCGGCCTCCGTCGGCCAGCCGGGCGAACCACGTCTCGAGGACAGCCGGCTCCGCAGCCCCCAGCAGGGCGAACATCACTCCACGCAGCTGCAGCGCCTCGTCCCCGGGACCACCGTCCGAGGCGAAGAGCGCGACCGGGCCGGTCAGCATCCCGTGGGCGATGAAATCGCCGGGACCGTC
>NZ_JAGXJM010000607.1:0-238 GCF_019091445.1 Streptomyces sp. GbtcB7 | reverse complement strand
ACAGGAGCCGGAACCCCATCCCCTCCGGGGGCTGCTGCCGCCCCAGCCCGCCCGCCAGGCCCGCGCAGAGCGCGAGCCCCGACTTCCCGGTGCCGGCCCGGCCGCCCAGCGACAGGATCCCGATGTCGGGGTCGAGCAGCAGACCGAGGGCGATGGGCTGCCCGGCGCTGCGGCCCTTGATGCCGAAGGCCCCCCGATCGGCGCGCACCAGCGGGACGTTGCCCTCGGAGGTGACGCG
>NZ_JAGXJM010000606.1:0-238 GCF_019091445.1 Streptomyces sp. GbtcB7 | reverse complement strand
GTGCTGCGCGGGACGCCCGGGCAGGGTGTCCCCGATGTCGATGTCCCGGCGCTGCTCCTCGGGCCCGACGGTCGTGTGCGATCCGACGAGGACTTCGCCTTCTACAACCAGCCACGCCATCCCTCGGGCAAGGTGTGGCGACTTGGCAAGAATCGCGGCGCCGAGGGCCACCCCGACACCATCCAGACGGATCTGGCGGGTGACGAGTCCAGTGTCGGACAGATTCTGCTGGACGCAT
>NZ_JAGXJM010000605.1:0-238 GCF_019091445.1 Streptomyces sp. GbtcB7 | reverse complement strand
CCCACCGCGCCGCCCCGCGGGGGGGGTGGCGGGGGCCGCCCCGAGGAACAGCCACAGCACCAACCCGCCGAACACGAGGGACAGGCGGACCGGCCGCTTCGCCAGGATCAGCTGGGTGACCTGGGTGGCGCCCTGGTACGACAGACCGAGACAGGGCGCCGAGCAGTGCTCCACCGCGGTGCCGGTGGAGAAGTCCTGGCCGGCGAGGATGCCCTGCAGGGAGGGCCAGTAGCGCACG
>NZ_JAGXJM010000604.1:0-238 GCF_019091445.1 Streptomyces sp. GbtcB7 | reverse complement strand
CCCCAGGGGAAGTTCCAGGGGGCCGGCGTGCCCGTCTCCCCGGCTCCGGACGGCTGCTGGAGGTTGTCCAGCTCCTGGTTGGGCCAGTGGAGGTTCCCGGGGAAGGACCGCACGTCGGAGTAGACGTTCCCGTCCGCCTCGTACGCGTGCCCGCGCTCGATGAGCCCGCGCACATCCTCCACCATCTCGGTGATGTGCCCGGTGGCCCGCGGCCCGTAGGTGGGCGGCAGGCTGCCGA
>NZ_JAGXJM010000061.1:0-43204 GCF_019091445.1 Streptomyces sp. GbtcB7 | reverse complement strand
GCCGAGTACGTGGCCGCGCCCGCGTCGGACCTCGCACGCAAGCCGGCCGGCATCGATCACGTGCACGCCGCCGGGGCACCCATGGCCGGGCTCACGGCGTGGCAGTTCCTGATCGAGGTCGGACACGATCACCCCTCGCCCTTCCAGGAGGCACGGCATCGCCCGACGGCACTCGACGCCGACACGACGGTGCTCATCAACGGCGCCGCCGGCGGCGTGGGGCACTTCGCACTACAGCTGGCGAAATGGAAGGGTGCACGGGTCATCGCGGTGGCATCGGGCGCGCATGAATCGTTCCTCCGCGAGCTCGGCGCCGACCAGTTCATCGACTACACCAAGAGCCGTCCCGAGGAAGTCGTGCACGACATCGACCTCGTTCTCGACACCGTCGGCGGCCCCGACAGCAGCCGCCTCCTGCGCACGCTCAAGCGCGGCGGCTCCCTGTACCCGGTGTTCTTCGGCGAATTCGACGAAGAAGAGACCGCGAAGCTGGGCGTCACGGTCACGGGTACTCAGGTCCGCTCGAACGGTACGCAGCTCACCGAACTGGGACGCCTGCTCGACACGGGCACGGTCCGCGTCGCGATCGACAGCACGTTTGCGCTCGCGGATGCCCGAGCCGCGCACGAACGCGCCGCCCGAGGACACATCCAAGGCAAGATCGTGCTCACGGTCGCTTAGGAACGAGCCGTTTCACCGACGCGTCCGGCGCCCGTCCGCAGGGCACCGACGGCCATCGAGACGCCGACGCGGAGAACTTGGGGCGCGTCTGGCGACCGGGTGGCCACGATGCTCACAGCGGCGAACCGAGCCGGCCGAGCGGGCCCGTTCGGCCGGTTCGGCTCGCCGCAGGAGATCGCCGAGACGGTCGCATTCCTGATGCCCGACCGCGCCGCGTACATCACCGGCCGGTACAGCACCGTCGGGTGCTGCCAGTCCCCATCAACATTTCTGGACATCTCGATCAAGAATCGAGGCCGGGCCCCATCGACATTCGCTCTCCGTTCTCACCTACGAACCCACTCAGGCGGACCTTGCGTCCACGATCTGCCGCGAGGGCGGCTACACCTCCGGCATGCGGCCACCGGCCTCCGGCACTGGCCAGGAGAAACAGCTCAACGCTGCCTCCTACGGCTACACAGGCCTCATGGGCGATGCTGAGTACGACCCCCTCATCAGCCGCCAGCTCGGGGGCGACCCCAACGATCCCCGCAACCTGTGGGTCGAGCTGCCGGACCCGCACGAGGCCTTACTCGCCGGCGTCCCGTCGTGCCCACGGCGCAGTTCGGCCGGTCCGGCGTGCGTGCTGCAACGCCGCGTGCCCCGGGGCTGGACACGCCTGAGGGGCCGACACATCGTGCCGGCCCCTCAGGTTTCAGTAGCGGGGACAGGATTTGAACCTGCGACCTCTGGGTTATGAGCCCAGCGAGCTACCGAGCTGCTCCACCCCGCGTCGGATTCCTCTACTCTACGCCAATTATCCCGCTCCCGAGACCATGATCGCCTGCCTGCCGCGAGGTGTCAGTGGTCGTGGCTGCCGCTTCCTCCGGCCCCTTCACTGGCCGCCAGGCCGTGAATCCGTCGCCTGGTATGAGGAGTTGGGAAAGTGCGCTGTCCGTGCTGGAGGCGCTGTGCGAGCGCGGACAGGCGGCCGGGCACGGCTGGACGCTCGACACGGAGTTCGTCCCGCCGCACCAGCAGCACATGAGCAGCCTCGAGAATCAGGGCCTGGTAGAGCTCGCCGGCCGGGAGGACCGAGCGGAACTGTCGGCTCTGGAGGGACGTCCCATGCGGTGGGCGGCCGCCTGAACCCGTACGGCCACGACACCCTCGCCTACGGCTGCTCCCGCCCCCGGGCCGAACCCCCGCCCGGCGGGGAGGAAGCAGACCGGCAGCACTTGTTCTCTGCGCTTGCCAAGCGAGCGGCTGTGAATCCGTTGGATCTTGCTGGCTGTGCGTGACCGCCTTCGCGGCGGCCCCCGGAGCCTCCGCAAAAACCCTTTGGCGGACTACGGCGACCACTGCTACCTTTCCGGAGGCCGTGCGAGAGAACAAGGAGGTGGTACCCGTGAACGTATTCACATGGGTGCTCTCCTCCGGGGTCACGGTCGGGCGATAGGTCGTCCGGGAGCGCCGTTCAACAGCACTCCCGAAAGGCATGACCATGCATTTCACTTCCGAGCAGCGCCTCGACGACGGCGTCCTCGAACGCGAATTCACCCTCGGCGAGATCCCCGGCACCCTGTGGACGCCTGAATCCGCCGCACCGGCTCCGCTGATCCTGATGGCCCACAACAACGGCCTGCCCAAGGGGGAATCCCGGCTGGTGGCCCGGGCCCGGCACTCCGCGGCGTACGGCTACGCGGTGGCCGCCATCGACGCCCCCGGGTGCGGTGACCGGCCCCGTTCCGCCGCCGACGAGCAGGCCCGCACCGACCTCCGCCGGGCGATGCAAGCCGGCGAGCCGGTCGATGAGATCTTCGAGTCCTTCATCGGCCCGCTGGTCGAAAAGACGGTCCCAGAATGGCAGACCACCCTGGACGCCCTCCTTTCGCTGCCCGAGATCGGCGGCCCGGTCGGGTACTCGGGGTGGACCGCCGTCGGTATTCGGCTGGCGGTGGTCGAGCCGCGCATCACGGCCGCCGGTTTCTTCGCCGGGGGTTACGTGCCCCGCGCCCAGCGCGAGGAGGCCCGGCAGGTCACCATTCCGCTGCTGTTCCTGCTGCAGTGGGACGACGAAGGTAACCCCCGGCAGCGGGCCCTGGACCTTTTCGACGCCTTCGGCAGCAAGGAGAAGACGTTGCACGCCAATCTGGGCGGGCACGTCGGCACCCCGTGGTTCGAGGTGGAGGACGGGGGCCGGTTCTTCGGCCGGCACCTGAAGTGAGGCCGGGCCGTCAGGCCGGCAGCAGACGCTAGGCGGTGTCGGCCAGGATGCCGCTCATCGAGGACAGGTCTCGGCCTTCCTCGATGGCGGTGGTCGGCAGATGCACAACCGCCCCGATCGCGGCGGTACCGGCCATTGGCGGTACCGGCCGGCCGGGGCGGCGCGTCTCCAGATTGACGTCGGTGAAGGTCCCGCTGGTGTGGTGTCATGATCCGTTCCAGGAGCCCACGGGGTTCCTGTCCGCTGCCCAGCGCAAGACGGGTGAGCAATAGTCCCCGAGTTCCGTGTTCGTCCACAGCTCCCTGGCACGACTGAGAGTGCCTGGACCTGGGCCTGTTACCTCGTTCGGGTGACTGCTGGCCGTTCTGACCCAACCTCGTCCGTAGTGCGCAAACCTCATCCCTGTCGGGATTCCTTCAGTCTGGGTGAAGTCGTGGAGGCGTGGGTTGGCTCTGGCCGTAGTGCGCGATCTGCGTGAGTACCGGGCGCCGGTAAGCGAGGAGGAGCTCGCCGAGTTCGAGACCGATGTGCTGGCGGGGTTCGTACTCGCGCGAGCCTCGGCCGGTCTGGTCGACAGCACGATTCGCAACGACACCAACCATCTGGAGCTGATCCGGGACTGGTTCGGCCGTCCGCTGTGGGAGATGGAGCCGGCCGACGCCGACGCCGACGCCGACGCCGACGCCGACGTCTACTTCGGCAAGGTGCTCCGCGACGCCAAGCCCTCGACCCGGACCGGTCGGGCGGGCGCGCTGGCGGTGTTCTTCCAGTTCCTTGAGCTGCGGCACAAGGTCGAGCTGCACAATCTCACCGGCCGTGTGGTCGAGTGCCCGCTGGATGAGATGAACCGGCCGCGGGCCTCGGTGGAACCGCAACTGCGGATCCCGCCCAGCGAAGCGGAGATCGAGGCGCTGTTCGCCGGATGGCGCGAGGAACTGGTGACCTGCCGCAAGTTCGGTCCGGCCGCCCGCAACTACGCGGTGGCCCGGCTGGCGGCGGACGTGGGACTGCGGATCAACGAGGCACGGATGCTCGACCTGGACGACGTCCGGTGGGAGCTGGGCCGGTTCGGCAAGCTCAACGTCCGGCACGGCAAGGGCTCCCGGAGGCGTGGGCCGAAGCCGCGGCTGGTGCCGCTGATCAACGGCGCCGACCGCAACCTGCGGTGGTTCATCGAGGACGTGTGGGGCCACTTCGACGCCGACCACACCCGGCCCGGTGCCCCGCTGTTCCCCTCCGAGCGCAAGAACCGGGACGGCTCCTGCTCGCGGGCGACCGCCGACGTCTTCCGCCGGTCGCTGGCCGAGGCCGCCGCCCAGCACCTGCCCACCTGGGCCGGGAAGCTCACCCCGCACGTGCTGCGGCACTTCTGCGCCTCCCAGCTCTACCTCGCCAGCATGACCCTGTTCGCGATCCAGGAACTACTCGGACATACCTGGACCGGCACCACGGCCCGGTATATCCACGTCCACGGCACCCATGTCGAAGACGCCTGGGTCGCCGGACAGCAGCGCGCCACCGACCGATGGAAAGGACTGGCCCAGTGAAGTGGAACCTTCGCCTGGCGGCCGCCAACCGCGGCATCTGGAAGGCCAACGAACTCCAGCGGATGCTCGCCGCACGCGGCGTGGTGATCAGCGCGGGGAAGATGTCAGGCCTGTGGTCCGGCCAACCGAACACCGTCAAGCTCGACGAGCTGGACGTCATCTGCGCCGTGCTCGGATGCGGAGTCGAGGAACTGCTGCTGCCCGAGCCGGAGCGAGTGCCGGCCCCGGAGCCAGCGGCGGACTCGCAAGCCACCGTGGTGGGCCAGCCGCGCGCCGTCGCCCCGCGTCCTCGCACCGGCAGGTCTCTGCCACCGCGATGACCTGCGTGTACTGTGGCAAGCCGCTGCCCGAAGGGTCTCGGCGCGACCGGGCGTACTGTGACAACAAGTGCCGGGGCCTGGGCTCCTACTACCGGCGCAAGGCGGGCGTCCCACCCCCGCCGCGCTGGGAGCACCCCGCCCTCACCTCGGACAACCCTGTGCTGCGGTCGGCCGCAGCCCACGCCAGGCAGCTTGGCGAGGCCAATGGATGGTCGCCGTCACTCGTGCAGTGCGCTATGGACGGCCTGACGGTGGTGCTGGGCGAATGCCCGCCCGGCAAGCCCGTGAAGCTCACCGAAGTCCGTGCGCGAATACCGCGACACGCTTCCAGCCTTCGGGTGGCCGAGGTCCTCATCGACCTGGAGCTGTTGGAAGACGACAGCGTGTTGGCGGTCCGTTCCTGGATCGAGAACCGCACCGCCAAGCTGCCCGCCGGCTTCGCCAGCGACGTCCGCGCCTGGCTGCTGGTCCTGCTCGACGGCGACAGCCGTGCCAAGCCCCGGTCCCACACCTGCGTCTACGTCTACTTCGGCGGCGTCCGCCCCCTGCTGGAGAACTGGGCGACGACCCGTGGGCACCTGCGCGAGGTCACCGTCACCGACGTCACGGCCGCGCTGTCACCCCTGCGCGGATGGCAGCGGCGCAACGCCATCGCCGCACTGCGCTCACTGTTCCGCTTCGCCAAGAAGCGCGGCCTGATCTTCGCCAACCCCACCGCCCGCCTGAAAACCGAAGACATCCAGCGCAACTTGCTGCCGATGACCAACGCCGAGGTCCTCGCCGTCCAGCGGGTCGCCGTCACCCCGGCGCAACGGCTGATCGTCGCCCTGGCCGCCGTCCACGCCGCCCGCGCTACGGCCATCCGACGCCTCACCTTGGACGGCCTAGACCTGCCCAACCGCCGGATCACCATCGCCGGACACGGCCAACGGCTCGGCGAACTGACCCACCAGACCCTGCTGGCCTGGCTCGACCAGCGCCGGGCCACCTGGCCAAAGACCCCTAACCGGCACGTCCTGATCAACGCGAAGACAGCCCTGGGAACCGGGCCCGTCAGCCCCGAATACCTTAAACGGCACCTGCTGCACCAGGGCGTTTACCTCGAACGCATCCGCGGCGACCGGGTACTTCACGAGGCACTGACCGTCGGCGCCGACCCACTGCATCTCGCCCTGGTCTTCAACCTGTCCCACACCGCCGCGAGCTGCTACGCGGCCATCGCCCAGAACCTGCTCGACGACCAGACGGGAGTCCACCGAGGTGCGGTCGGAAGGGAGAGCGGGCGCTCTTGACGGCTGCCCGCAAAGGGATGCCCGACCGAACGATGCTGGCGGAGCAGACAGGAAAGACCGGCACGGCTGCTGTCGAGGAGCTGCCGTTAAACCAGTGGCGTCCCCGTGGACGAACCTCATAGCTTGTGCACTCGTGACTGATGCTCCGAAGATGCGCCCGAATCCACACGACCTCGGCCGGGTGTTCAACGAGGTGCCGGAGCTCTACGACCGAGTCCGGCCGGGATACCCCGACGAGCTGTTCGCGGACCTTGTCGCCGTCACCGGCATGGACGATAAGTCGTCGGTCCTTGAGGTGGGCTGCGGTACCGGTCAGGCGACGCGCTCCCTGGCAGCGCTTGGATGCTCAGTGACCGCCATCGAGCCGGGCCTGGAAATGGCTGCACTCGCTCGCCACCGGATCAGCTCCTTCCGTAACGTCGCAGTCGAGACGTCGACGTTCGAGGAGTGGGACGACCGCGGCCGACGCTTCGATGCTCTCGTGGCTGCGTCGTCGTGGCACTGGGTCGACCTGTCGATCGGCTGGCAGCGAGCGCACGACGTGCTCTATCCCGGAGGCTGGATGGCGCTGCTCGGCCACGTCGTTGTCCGCCGGCCGGGAGAGCCGGAGGTGTACGCCGAGACCGCCGATCTCCACGAGCGGTTCTGCCCCGGGAACCCCGACTGGGGTCATCCTCCGCTGGAGGACGACGTGCGCACCACCGACGAGGGCTGGGGCCTGGTCGACGATCCCGGCGGATTGTTCGGCCCAACGATCGTGCGCTGGTACCCAACCGTTCAGTGGTTCAACGGGGACGGCTTTGCCGATCACCTTCGCTCGTTGTCGCTATACCGGAGGCTCGACCGCGACGTCCGTGAGCCCCTGCTCGACGCAATCGCCGAGCGCATCCGCACGCGGATGGGCGACCGGGCATCACGCCGTTACCTGAGCGTCCTCTGTGTCGGACAGCGCGCCGAGTGAGCCCAGTGGTGAAGGACCTGCCGAATCAGCGGCAACGGACCCACCGCACTTTCATGCCTGCCTGCCGAAAACGCCGTGGGTTCCCGGTGAAAGCACCTCAGTCACGCTGAACCCACGGCCGACGTGCCGGTAAGAACCCTGTCACCAGCCGCAAACGGTGGTGATCTTGCGAGGGCCGCACCCGTGTGGGTGAGTCCGGAGGATGAACTGGTCGAGCACTGGGCGCTGTTGAAGGATGAGCGTGTGCTCGTGTCTGGCAAGCGCGGTGCGACGCGGTTGGGCTTCGCCGTGTTGCTGAAGTTCTACACGCAACACGGCCGGTTTCCCCGGGGCCGCTTCGAGTTGCCGGGCGAGTCGGTGGAGTTCGTAGCCCGGCATGTGCAGGTACCCGCCTCTGAGCCGGCGACGTACGAGTGGACCGGCCGGACGATCGAGTACCACCGTGCGCAGATCCGCGGGCACTTGGGTTTCCGCGAGTGCAGCGTCGCGGACGCGGACAAGCTGACGGCCTGGCTCGCCGAGCACGTCGTGTGCAAGGAGCGGCGGCCGGTGCAGGTACGGGTTGAGCTGCTGGCCCGCTGCCGCACGGAGAGCATCGAGCTGCCCACTCCGGGGCGGTGCGACCGGATCGTGGCGGCGGCGCTGCGGGCGGCCGAGGAGGTGCTGACGGCGCAGATCTCGGCGCGGCTGATGGCGGAGAGCGTCGAGCGGATCGTGGCCCTGGTCGCCGGCGCTGGCCAGGAGGACGACACCCTACCCGGTGAAGACGGTGCGGGTGAGGGCGACGACGGCCCGCCAGTCCTCGGGAAGATCAAGGAGGCTCCAGGCAACGTGAGCCTGGAGTCGATGCTCACCGAGATCGACAAGCTGCTCGTGGTCCGCGCGATCGGATTTCCGCCGGACCTGTTCGCCGACGTCGCGCCGAAGGTGGTGGCCGACTGGCGGGCACGGGCCGCGGTGGAGTCGCCCTCCCACCTGCGGACGCACCCGCTGCCCCTGCGGGTGACGTTGCTGGCCGCGCTGCTGCATGAGCGGGAGATCACGGACACGCTGGTGGAGCTGTTCATCTCCACGCTGCACCGGATCGGAGCGCGGGCGGAGAAGAAGGTCACCGAGCAGCTGGTCAACGCGTTCAAGAAGGTGTCGGGCAAGGAGAACATCCTCTTCAAGCTCGCCGAGGCGTCGCTCACCGAACCGGAGAGCACGGTCCGCGAGGGCGTCTACCCGGCGGTGTCTGGCGGCGAGCAGACGCTGCGGGAGCTGGTGCACGAGTTCAAGACCCGCGGCCCGGTCTACCGGCGCACGGTGCGGACGACGCTGAAGGCGTCGTACACCAACCCACTACCGGCGCGGGCTGATCAAGCTGCTGGACGTGCTGGAGTTCCGCTCCGGTAACCACACGCACCGGCCCGTGATCGAGGCGCTGGCGCTGGTTGCCCGGTACGCGGCGGCGGGCAACACCACGTACTACCCCCTGGGCGAGACGATGCCGGTGCACAAGGCGATGGGCGGGGACTGGGCCGAGGTCGTCCACCGCACCGACAAGCGAGGCCGGCGCCGGGTGGTGCGAATGGTCTACGAAGTCGTCGCCTTCCAGGCCCTGCGCGACCCGCTCAAGTGCAAGGAGATCTGGGTCGTCGGCGCCGACAAGTGGCGCAACCCGGACGAGGACCTTCCCCAGGACTTCGCCGAGCGCCGTGAGGAGAACTACCGCGAGCTGCGCAAGCCGCTGGACGCGGCCGTCTTTATTGACGACCTGCGCGAGCAGATGACCACCGAACTGACGCTACTGAACGGCCAGATGCCCAAGCTGAGCTGGCTGGACATCGCCGAGCGGAAGTCCGGCGCGATCCGGCTGACGCCGGCCGAGGCCCAGCCCGAGCCGCGCAATCTCCGCAGGATCAAGGGCGAGGTGCAGCACCGGTGAGGCGTCGTGCCTCTCATCGGCATGCTGAAAGGGGCCGTGCTGCGCACTGGCTGCCTGGACGCGGTCACCTCCGTCTCCGGCGGCGGCACCCTCTCGGCGGAGGTCCCAGCGCCGAAGCCCTCTTTTCCTGCCTCGCCCGCTGACCCGGCGCAGGCGAAGCGGGCAGTCCGTCGTCATTCCCCGGCGCGGGTGCCGGCGCCGACTACGGGCTGTCTGGGATTGCAGCCGGAACACGAATCCACCCGGACAACCCTGCCGTACGCATGTTGTCGTTGCGGATGCTGCGGCTTGACTGTGAGTGGTCGTCGTCAGCCGACCACCGCGCCGTCAGGCGAGTCGCTTCAAGATCCTCTTGGCGTTGCCGTTGTTGACGGCGGCTTTCTGTCCGTCAGTGAGACCGGACTGCGTGTCGAGGATTTCGGTGAACTTCGTCGCGACCGGCGCGGGGGCGTAGGGAAAGTCGCTGCCGAAGAGGATGCGTTTGTGGTCCGCGAAGGCCAGGAGGCTGGGGAATGCGTCGGGTCCGGACGACAGTGCCGTGTCCCAGTAGAAGAGCTTGAACTTGGCGAGCAGTTGCTCTGTGGTGGGTCCTTCGGGGTCGAGGGCGGGCTGCAGTTCACAGAACCTGAGCGCCGCGTAGGGTACGAACCCGCCTGCGTGAGCGAGGATGATCTTCACGTTGGGGTACTCGTCCAGAACCCCGCTGAAAACCATCTGCACAGCATTGCGGGTGGTGTCGAACGGATAGTCGACGAGCGGGCCGGGCACGTCCGCGAGAAGTGGGATGAGGGGGTGGCCGGGATGGATGAAGACGATGGCGGACCGCCTGTTCAGCGCGTCCCAGAGCGGTGCGTACTTGGCGTCTCCGAGGTAGACACCCTCGTAGTTGCTCAGGAGCACGACGCCGTCGGCGCCGATCTCGTCCAGGGCGTGTTCGGCCTCGGACATGGCGCCTTCGACGTCCGGCAGTGGGACGGTGGCGAAGTTGCCGAAACGCCCCGGATGGCTGGTGACCAGGTCTGCCACGTACTCGTTGACCCTGCGGGCCATATCCCGGCGCTCCTGACCCTGCCAGCCGACGACGCTGGGAGCGGTGAGCGACAGGATGCTGGTGGCGATCTGGTTGTCGTCCATGAACTTCAGGTGTGCCTCTGGGCTCCATTTCGGGGTGGTCCAACCCGACGGGTCTCCACCATGACTCGGCAATGTCTCGCCCCAGAA
This sequence comes from Streptomyces sp. GbtcB7, assembly GCF_019091445.1. NCBI lineage: Bacteria > Bacillati > Actinomycetota > Actinomycetes > Kitasatosporales > Streptomycetaceae > Streptomyces > Streptomyces sp. GbtcB7. The sequence goes on along the minus strand of NZ_JAGXJM010000061.1, from coordinate 33,049 downwards.
CGGCGGCACCACGTGGGTGTGGACGTCGATGCGATCTGCGTTTGCCATGAGCGTTTCCCTTTCGGCCACCCCCTTCGGCAGAGGCACTGGGAACGTGGTTTGCCGATCCGAGGGTTGCGATCATCTTGCGTACGGGCATGAACTGCGGGCTGTCTGCGGCCTACCCGGGGTCAGGACGAACGCCGGGGGGCGGCATTTGCGGTCGGCGGCGGGGTGGACCTTGCTGGTCAACCCGCCCCTGGAGCGTCCGAGGCGAGCGGCTTTCAGTCGCAGCCTGCGCCGACGCCGGATCGCCGACGCCGGATGTGTCGTCGCTCCTCCCGCTCGGGAGTGAGAGTCACGTTCGGTGAGTTCGTGGTGAGCCGGAACGGGCAGGTCACCTGGCAGCGGGGGTTGGCCGGTGTCAGTCGCCTTGAGTGATGAAGTCGGCTAGGGCGGCAGCGACCGCGTCGGGTTGTTCGTCCGGGATGAAGTGTCCTGCGTCCGGCACGACGACCCCGGTCGCGTTGTCGGCCCACGGCCTGAGGGAAGCTGCCATGTCGGGGATGGAGCCGTGGCTGCTGGAAATCCCGAGAACCGGCACTGTCAGGTGCTGTTGTTCAAGGGCCTCATGGTTCTTTCGCGCCGATTCAGCGGCGTCTCGGTAGTAGGCCAGGGAAGCGCGGAGTCCGCCGTCAGCGGCGATGGCCGCGGCGTACTGCTCGATCTCGGCGTCGTCAAAGGTGTCGGGGGAGAGGGTTTTGGCCTTCAGGAACCAGCCGACGTACTCGCGTTCGCGGCCTGTGAGCAGTGTCTCGGGCAGGTCGGGCACGAGATGGAATGCGAAGTGCCAAGTCTTCCACGCCACCTCGGGGTCGGTCGGGATGGTGTCGGGGAGTGTGATGCCGGGGATTCCGGCGTCCAGGAGTGCGACGCCCTGCAGCTGGCTCTGGTACTTCAAGGCGAGGGAGAAGGCGACCCACGCGCCGATGTCGTGGGCGGCCAGCCAGTATGTCGAAACTCCGAGCGCTTCCACCGCGGCGTGGACGTACGCGGCGACGGTGTGCGTGTCGTAGCTGCCGTGCGGGCGTTCGGAGTGGCCCTGGCCTGGCAGGTCGATCGCGATGACGTGGAATCGGTCGGCCAGGTCGGGCATCACCTTTCGCCATGCCCACCAGGTCTGCGGGAATCCAGCGAGCAGCACGACGGCTGGGCCGTTCGGCTGACCGCCCTCGACCGCATGAAGTCGGACGCCGCCCGCATCGACCCAGCGGTGGGTGAAGCCGGCCAGGTCGTGCAGTGGCAGGTCGCGGACCGGGTTGTCGCAGACGCGGGCGGTGATTGCAGGGTCAGTCATCGTTTTCCTCCATCGGTGTTGGGTGTGTTGGTTCGGTGTGCCGGCCGAGGGCGAGGCCCACGAGCGCGGTGAACGTGACGCGAGTGGCGAGCATGGTGCTCGAGATCCGCGTCCCGACGGCCTGACGCGCGCAGGCCCGCAGCGCCCACCGCGGCCCCGTGGATGCCGTATGTCTGCAGCACCAGCGAGAGGCGTACTCCACCCTTGTTGCCGAATCCCAAAAACTCACAAATCGCATGTTTATGGTGTTCGGCGCCATTATGGACTCGCCCGACTCGCCGGACTCGCCTGAGGTATCCAGCCGGAGCCCGCCATTGGAGAGCGGAGGACGCAGAGCTACTCGGGTACGCGGTGGCTGCACTACGCCAGTCCTTTGTCGCGGGACTTGACGGGGTTTCATGGAGCAGGCAGGAGAGGGGCGGAGCCACTCAGCCCGGCGGTTGCTCAGGCAATGGCGGTGGTGGGGCGGCTGAGTGCGCTCGCGAGGGTCGTCGCAACGACGGCGACGGCCAGGATCAGGGTGGCGACGTCCTGGTTGATGGTCTGGTCGAGGAGTCCCAGGGCCAGCGTAGGCACGATCGTGCCGGTGTAGGCGAACAGGAAGTACGTGGAGAGCAGATCCGCCCTGCGCCGCCGGTCGGCGAGCCGCTGGGCGACCCCGACACCGCGGCGGAAGGCCAGGCCGATGCCTGTACCCGCCAGAAGCGTTCCGGCGGCGAACGTCGGCAGTGACCGTGCCCACAGCCCGGCCTCGAACACCGCGACGCCCGCTACGAGGAATGCCGGAGCCGGCCGGCGCCCGGAGATCCACCGCGCCGGGGCGGCCACCTGCGCGATCAGGGCGACGATGAACAGCAGCCCGACATCTGCGCCGACAGCTGCGACGTTGTGGACGTGCAACTGTTCACGGAGGAAGGAAGGCACCAACGACGAGAACAGTCCGCTGACCGCGAACGCGGCGAGAACGGCCGTGGCGGCCCGCAGGAACTCGGTCCGTGCTGCCCGCCCGTCGGGAATGGTCGGGCGGCGCACCGACATCGCAGGGCGCTGCCTGGCCGTGACCGTCTCCGGGGTGACGATGACGGCCAGGAGCGCTGGGACCAGGCTGGCGAGGTAGACCCAGAACACCAGGTGCGTGGGGTTCGCCCCGTATTGCGCGAACAGGCCGGCGACAACGGTGCCCAGCCCCAGCCCGCCCATGTTCGCCGCCGTGGAGACGGTCGACACCCGCCTGGTGTGCTCGGCTCCGGCGAGCTCACCCAGCGCCGCGGTCGCCGTGGCGGTGAAGACACCGGTACCCAGCCCGCACAGGAACCGTGCCGCCAGCAGGGTTCCGACATCGTCGGCCAGGAGGAACAGCGCTGTGCTCGTGGCCGCGGCGAGTACAGCGGCAGCCAGGAGGGGGCGGCGGCCCACACGGTCGGACAGCGACGCGAACACCATCAGCGCGAGCACCGTCCCCAAGGCGTAGACGGCGAAGACCAGCGTTGTGGTGAAGGGCCCGAAGCCCATCTGCGGCGCCCAGAGCGCATACAGCGGAATCGGCAGCGTCCCACCCAGCATGACCACGGTGTACACCGCGGCCACGAGCCAGAACCCGGCGCGCGCCCGACGCCCGTCGGCGGACGGAACGGCCTGTGTGCGGACGTCTGACGCGATGTCGTCGATCATCGTGCGGCCTTTCGAGTGCGAGAACCAGGACCCTCACGTTAACCATCTTGGATCGATCGGTCAAAGATGACTCGACCGATCGATCCAAGATGGGAGTAGGCTCACAGCAGAGACGTGACAGGGACGTGAAGGAGGAGGTGGACGCTGTGTCCGGCCGAAAGCAGTTCGATATCGGCGCGGCTCTGGACCAGGCCATGCGGGTGTTCTGGCAACGCGGGTACGCGGACGCCTCACTCGATGCCCTCGGTTCGGCCACCGGCCTCGGCCGCGGCTCCCTCTACGGCGCCTTCGGCAACAAGGACGCCCTGTTCGGCAAGTGCCTCGACCGCTATGCGTCGATCTACGGCGCGCAGTATGAGCAGGCGCTCGCGGCGCATCCCGGTGATCCGGTGCGCGCGGTCGAGGCATTCTTCGACGTCATCCTGGGCCGTATCGCCGACCCGTCGGTCCCCGTGGGGTGCCTCATCGCCCAGTCCGCCGCGCAGTCACTGACGCTGAAGGAGGAGAACAGCGTGCAGGTGCGTGGCCTGCTCGACATACAGCGCCAACGGGTACATGCGGCACTGGCGGACTCCTCGGCCGACAGCCGAACGCTCGACGAGCTCGCCACGTTCGTCGTCGCTGTCAACCAGTCGCTGGCCGTACTGAGCCGTGCCGGCGCCTCGGACGCCGAGCTGCGCTCCGTGACCCGGCTCGCATGCACAACGGTGGCGGACACCCTCGCCCGCGCAACATCCGAGGACGTCACCCAAAGCTGACGGGCACCGGCCCCGCCGGGACTCCGCTTTGTACAACCCGGCATCACGCCGACCGGCACTGCGGTCGGCGTGATGCCGAGACAGTCGGCGCTCTCGCGGACGGAGTGCCCAAGGGCGTGGAGCGACAGAGCGATCGGCTCGTCCTGGCTCTCGACCGTCCGTGTCGGCTCCGCGGCCCGCCCTTGACCGTCGGGCGGCAGCTAGCCCTTCGAGTCCGGCTTCCAGTCCTGGACGAGGAGTCCGAGCAGCACCTCGTCCAGGAACTCGCCCAGCACCCAGGCCGAGGACCGCAGCACGCCCTCGCGGACGAAGCCATTGCGCTCGGCGGAGCGCAGCATCGCGTCGTTGTCCGACAGCGTCTCGATCTGCAGCCGCTGCAGGCCGCGCACGACGAAACCGTAGTGGCACAGCACCGCGACCACGTCGGTGCCGTAGCCCTTGCCGCGCGAGGACGGCAGCAGCCCCAACCCGATGTGCGCGGACCGGTTGTGATTGTCGATGCCCCACAGCGTCGCGGTACCGACCAGCGTGCCGCCGTCCAGCTCCACCACGGAGAACGGGACGAGCCCCTGCTCCTTGTCGTCCACTACGAGCCGCGAATCCTTCGAACCTGGCGTGATCGGCCGCCACGGCCGGCCTTCGGCCCGCGAGCCGTTGACCACGTCGTCGTAGAGCTCGGCCCGCAGGATTGGGATGTCGTCCTCGTACCGGGCCCTCAGCCCGACCTTGCTGCCCTTTAGCATGCAAGCTTCCTATCCGACCGGGCTGGCCTGCGGCAAACCAATAAAAGATCGGCTCAGTTGGTGTAGCGGCGGTAGCAGATGAGGGAGCTGGCGATGCCGACGAAGGCCAGGAAGTGCTCGGCTTTGCGCTCGTAGCGCTGTGCGGGCGGCGGCAGCCTGTCTCGTCGTCATCATCCGCATCCCTGGAGGACGGAAATACCCCATCTGCCGCGCTGCGGCCCCGCTTCGTAGCGGCGGCAGCGCCCTGCCTCCCTGTCCCCTGTCGTCCGGCCCAGTGGCGGATCAGCGGAGGGTGTAGGTGAAGTGTTGGGCGGCAATGCCGAGCCTGGCCGCAGTTACTGCTCTGCTGGAAGTGGTGGAAACACTCCAAGACCGGCTCGTGATCATTGTCTCTGGCGGGGCCTCTGTCCGTGTCCGTCCTGTCGCAGACTTGCAGAGAGCGGTGGCCCGGCTGGTCGCCGTGTCTTTGTTCCAGCCGAACCAAGGACTGCAATCGTGAGCGAGCGCGTTGTCACCCCCCGCAACCGGGGCTTCCTCTTCCTCGACTCCCACCCGGCGGGCTGCGAGCAGTTGGTGGCCGACATGTGGCAGGCATGCCCCGCCCCTGCCGGCGTGCCGGAGAGTGCCGGGCCAGTGGCTCTGATTATCGGCTCCTCGGCCGGATACGGCCTGGCGGCCACTCTCGCCGGACTCAAGCGCGCCGGCATCCGCGGCATCATGGTCTCCTTCGAGAAGGCCCCCACTGAACGGCGTACCGCTACAGCCGGTTGGTACCGCACCGCCGCCACCGCCGACATCGCCCGCACCGCGGGGCGGGATCTGGTCTTCCTCAACGGCGACGCGTTCTCCGACACGATGAAGAACCAGGTCGCCGACCTCATCGAGCAGAGATTCGGCGGCAGGCTGGACTACCTGATCTACTCGGTGGCCGCGCCCCGGCGCACCGACCCCGACACCGGCACCACGTACGCCTCCGTCCTCAAGCCGATCGGCCAGGCGAACCGCACCAAGACCCTTCTATTCGACGACCAGGGCATTCCCGAGGTCCGCGAGGTCGAGACCGGGCCGGCCGAGGGCGATGATGTCGAGCAGACCGTGGCCGTGATGGGCGGCGCGGACTGGGAACGCTGGGTCGACCACCTCGCCCGACGGGACCTGCTCGGCGACGGCTTCGCTACCGCCGCGCTGTCGTACATCGGCTCGCCACTGACAGCGGCGATCTACCGGCAGGGCACCATCGGCGCGGCCAAGGCCCACTTGGAGGCCACCGCCCGCACCCTGAACGAGCTGCTCGAGAAAACGGTGGGCGGGCGGGCCGTGACCTCCGTCAACGGCGCCGCCGTCACCCAGTCCTCCACCGCCATCCCCGGCATCGCTCTGTACACGGGTCTGCTGCGCGGCGTCCTTGGCGAGGACATGGTCCCGCCGGTACGCCAGCTCGCCGCCCTCTGGGACCAGCTCACTGGTGCTGCCCCGCTCACTCTGGATGACGAAGGCCGGGTCCGCCTGGACAGCTGGGAACTCGCTGACGACGTCCAGGCGGCCGTCGCCGAACGTTGGGAGGCCGCCACCACCAACACCATCGCCGACCTCGCCGACCTTGCCTGGTTCCGCGCCGAAGTCCGACGCCTGTACGGATTCTCCGTACCGGGCATCGACTACACCGCCGCGGTCGCCACTGACATCCCTTGGCCCACCCACACACCCTGACCCCGCCATCCGGCATGGAGGAACGCCATATCAAGGAGCGCACTGAGGTGAGCGGCGCCGCGCGCCGCGCCGAGGAGGAGGCCCTGGTGGCCGCGCCGGCTGAGCGAGGCGGCTTCACCCGTGCCCAAGCAGCAGCCCGCCCGGCCCAAGGCGGGGAGCCCAAGGCGGGGAGAAGTACCGCACGCTCCTGGACGTCGGGCAGGCCACCATCTCCCGCGTCCTGAGCACTGCCCACCGGACCCTATCTGCGGGCGCCCCCAGCGCATGACGCTCCGCCACGCTGTGGACGACCTCGCCGTCGGCACCTGCTGTCTGCCCAGGCCGAGCCGAGCGCATCGCCGACGAGCAGCTCGCGCCGGAGATCGAGGCGAGCCGCGCCCCCGACGTGACGGCTTGGGCCCGCGGGGCAGTCGCCGAGTACGTCGCTCCCACACCCGACCCAAGTCGAGGCCGGTGTCGACGGGTTCCGTCCCGAAGACACCTGACCGGCAGGCGTATGAGCACAGCGCCCGAGCCTCCCAGGGGGCGCGGGGTTGGGCGTTGGGGTTGCGACCTCCTTGGCCTGTCGCAGAATCCCCGTGATGCGGCAGGCCAAGGCACTTTCCCTCCCGGCGCGGTGGCTGGGGCCGCGATCGCGGCGTCCCTGGTAAACGAGCCGGTCGAAGCCGCCGACGATAAGCAGCTGGGCAAGACCATCGCCCGCTGCGGGACGCATCGGCGTTCTCGAAATAGACGAACTCGGCTATCTCGAACTGGACTGCCGCGGCGCGGAGATGCTCTTCCAAGTTCTCACTGGGCGTGAGGAAAAGAACAGCATCGCGGTCACATCCAACGAGGCTTTCACGGGCTGGAGCCGCACCTTCACCGACCCGCGGCTTTGCGCGGCGATCGTCGACAGGCCCACCTTCAGCGCCGCCTTGAGCGCGACTGAAACCGAGTCCTACAGGCTCGCCCGCATCAAAGCCAACCAGATCAAGCAGTCGAGCTGACCAGGCTCACTTCGGCAGCGGTCGCACCGATGGAGTCAAGCGCCTGCGGACAAGGACGTGGGCCTGCGCAGCAGCCACTGCCCGAACGTCCGACGCGGGGGCCGCACCACCACGCGGCCGTGGGCCTTCTGACCGACCAGCTCCACTCGCAGAGTGACCGGCGTATCAGGATCCGTCGGAGTCTGACGGTACTTGACCCTGCTGTGCACCAGCTGCAGACCATCAGTATCGACCACGATGCCCGGCCTCGTGACCAGCGTCAGCGTCTTCCCCGTCATGCCCACGTCGATCCGCAAGGTGTCGTGCGTGATCACTGCCTCAGTGAAGTCAAGCGTCACCTTGCAGTACGTCACCGCGAGCTCCAGCCTCCGCGGTACCACCCAGCGCCCCACGCGCCCGACTGCGCCGCTGTGGACCTGTTCGATCCGAACCATGTCCTTGACCTCTGCTCCAGTCCCGCCGACCGTAGCCGATACGGGCGGCAGGTCAGCGGTGAGCGTCGTCAGTTCGCTCAGAGTCCGCGCCGACAGGGCAGCTTCCAGGCGCTCGTCCAACTCGTCCGCGGTCAGCCGACCGTCCCCTGCCGCGATACGCAGCACATCTACTACTCGGTCCCGGTCGGCATGTGAGGCTCGCAGCTCGGGCGACGAGCTGGATCCGGAGTGCTTCCCGGTGGGCGAAATCTCTCCCGACATGCTTCCGTCCTGGTCCTGTCGAACGTCTCCGCGCGACGCAGGCAGCGGCGCGAGTAGAAGACTAACGCTATATCGCGACATGGAGCACGGCTGGGCCCCATCAGGGAGAGGCGATGGGCAGCGTCGATTCACGGCATGCGGCATCCATCATGCGGAGGCCCGGTCGCGACAACAACCGCATCCCAGGGGCCAGTTCGCACCGTTACCCGGGGCGGCTTCAGTACGTCCGAAATGCATAGAACCTTTATGAACAGGCCCACAGCAGAACACCATGCTGGGGCTGTTGAACGGGTCTGGCCCACTTCGCGGGCCCTGTCGCTGATTTTGGGGTGCATGACGATCAAGAGCTTGCGGGCATCACCTGGCGTGGTGGATGCAGTTCGCCTTGCCGACCTTCTTCTTCCGGGGGGGTGGGGCGGAGGTCGAAGAGGTGGCTCTAGGGGACACCGAGGTCCGACTTGTTGTGCGCTCCTCGGCGCGGCGGCCGCCTGTCCGGGATACGTACGGAGGTCCACACGCGTGCACTGCTACGACCAGCGGTGTCTGGCGCCGAGCAAATTCCGGATCTGACGCGTCGACACTCACGCCGCACGTTTTGTCCTCGCCGCCCAACTCACTTACATTGCCCTGTTTCTGGGTGGAAGTGCCGGAGCCAATCTGTGCGGGCGCATGGCCGTCACCACCTGCAAGGCCCCCTGCTCCACCTCCTTCGCGCACTGCCCGTCCCGCTACCGGAGTCCATCCCGTATCTGGGCGTCGACGAGTTCGCGGTGCGCCGGGGTCGTACCTACGCAACGATCCTCGTGGACACGAACACTCACCACCCCATCGACGTCCTCGCCGACCGCACCGCGCACACCTCCGCCGCCTGGCTGCGCGAGCACCCCGAGGTGCGGAACGTCTCCCGCGACCGCGCCGGTGCACCACAGGCCCGGCAAGTGACCCAGGCCTGGCATCTGCTGCACAACCTCGCCGAGGCCGTCGGGCGCGTCGTCGGACGACACCGCGCCGCACTGCGTGAACCCCCCCACGGTCCGGACCGACCAGGACGACACCCGCCCGCCGGCGGACACCCCCCACCGCCCTGGGTGAACTCGACGTGCACGGACGGCCGCAGGCCCTGGTCGCCCGCACCCGCGAGCGCTACCAGCAGATCCACGAACGCATCGAACGCGGCGACAGCCTGTGAGCCATCGCCCGTGGACTCCACATCAGCCGCGGCACCGTCCTGTGCTTCGCCCGGGCCACCAATGCCGAGCAGCTAGGAGCTGTCCGGCCGATCATGTGCGGAGCCGGATGACCAGCGCGGCGGCGGTGTCCGTACCGAGGTAGACGTAGCGCGCTCCGAGGGCGCCCTGATGCAGCTGCTGGCCTGGACCGACCTGTCCATGCTCGACCCGTATGGCGAGGGCCCCAGGTCGAGCGCGCCTTCGAGACCAAGCGTCGCCGCGGCAACGTCTACTGATTCCGGCGGGTCAGCTCCTTGCGGCGTTCTCACACACGATGGTTCATGCTACGAGAAGGCGGAGGCCGAGCTCTGCCGCGTCGAGGGCGACGAGGTCGCGGTTGCGCTCGGCCCACCGCCCCGAGGAAAGGTCGTCCCGAAGCCTGTTTACCGCCCGTTGCTCGGCCTCCGGCCCGACTCTGGTCCATACCGATACCGCGCGGCGCACATGTTCGTCCAGGTACGCCTCGGGCCGGCGCCAGTAGGCCTCGAAGAAGCCGTCAGCGCAGTCCCATGGGATGAGCACCGGCTCCGCGCGGCCCTCGATCGCGCGGGTCAGGTCGGCCAGTGAAGGCCGGCCGACGAGAAGGTCGGCGCATTCAGGCAGGTAGTCGCGGGTGAGCCAGAACCTGTCAGCTACCCGGCGCTAAAGCGACGGGTTTGCACAACGGGCATCACTGGGTGTGATGCTGCGTTTGCGTCCAGCCCTATCCGGGTGTTTCCGGGGTGGGGCGGGGGCCGTTGACGGGGCTCCGCGTCGCCACAACTCCCATGCGCGGGCGCGGATGTTGCGGGAGCCGTTGCGGTCTGCGTGATCAACGAATCCGCAGTTCCGGCATGCGAACCAGGCCTGTGAGACCCGGTTCGCTTTGTCTACGTGGTCGCATTCGGCGCAGGTTCGTGAGGTGTACGCCGGATCGACATGCACTACCGGCACTCCTGCTCGGCGGGCCTTGTATCCGATGAATGCCCCCAGCTGGGCGAAGGCCCAGGAGGAGTGGGTGGCCCTCCCTCACTGCCTTAAGGGCGTGGGAGGTACCCCCAGGCTTGTGAAGCCGTACCCGTTCGCGGATCCCTGTCAGGTCTTCCAGGGCGATTCCGCGACCAGTACCCCCAGCCTCGGCCACCACATGCTTGGCGATCATGTGGTTGATGTCCCGTGCCCGCCGCGCCTCCTTGTGCCGCCGTTTCTTCAGGCGCCGCTTGGCGGACGGGGTGTTCTTCTGCTGCAGCTTGGCCCGCAGGCTGCGCTCGCGCGGGCGGGTGCGGTTGAGCTCGCGTCCGGCCATGATCTCGCCGTCCGAGGTGGTGGCGATGTTCACGATGCCCAGGTCGATGCCGAGGAAGTCCACCGGATCGGTGTTGAGCGGCGCTTCAGGGACCTCGCAGGTGGCGTTGAGGAACCACATGCCGTCCCGCTCCAGCAGGTCCGACTCGCCCTTGCGGTACAGGGCCAGCGTGGCCAGTTGCTCCGGCGAGGCGGTGACGGCCACGTTCTTGACCCGGCCGCTGGTGGTCCAGATGGACACCGTCCGGTCCGGGATCTGCCAGGACAGCATGCGGTCGTCGTAGGGCTGCGCGCCCTGCGGGCGGAAGGCGATCGGCTTCTCGGCGGCCCGGCGGTAGCGGCGCGAGCCGGAGCGGCCCAGATTTCCGGCCCGCAGGTTCGCCTTCAGCGTGGCGTACGCGTCGCACGTCTTCTTGATGACGTGCTGGGCGGCCTGCGCGCCCAGGCCCCAGCGGGACTTGACCTCGCCGTAGACCTGCTTGCGCAAGGCGAAGTTCTTGAACTCCTCACGCTCGAAAGCGATCCCACTCACCCAAGTCGCGGCCTCGTTACAGGCGTGAAGGGTCGCCTCAAGTGCCGCCGCCTGCACCGGCGTCGGCAGCAGTTTCACCTGCACGACCAGCTTCACGATCACCGATCGTAGGCACCCGTGCGAGACACCACCGCACGTTCGGGTCCGTTCATCACATTGAGCGAACCGACCGGCCATGCCTTCACACCACCCTGCTCCGCCGGAGAAGGCATCCGGCCGCTCCGCGGCCGAACAGACACAGTGATACTGCGGCGCTCCGCGCCGCAACCACGGGGATGCGATTCCTCCCGAGCGTAAACGCCCGGGGTTCCTCGCAAGAATTCGCTGAACGACGGCCGGTGTCACTGGCGTCGTATGTGAACACCACCACGCGCCGGGCCACTCGCCGCATCTCGCGCAGCCCGGCGATCGGGTCCTGCCAGTGATGAACGGTGCTGAAGGCCATCGCGGCGTCGAAGGACTGATCCTCGAACGGGAGGCTCTCCGCGGCGGCGGCCACGCACGGCGCCGCGCTCGCGGGACGCTGCGCCCGCATGACCGCCGACGGTTCCACCGCGGTCACGTCGCGGTCTGGGGGTTCGTAGGAGCCGGTGCCCGCCCCGACGTTCAGTACCGTCCGTGCGTCCCCGAGCGCATCTCAGATCCTCGCGGCGATCCGCGTCGTCAACGAGATCCGCGATTTCGCGCAATCCGAAGCCCAGCCGCCGGTAGTCGAGCACCTCCCGCAGTCGCTCCACGTCGCCCGCCGAGTAGGCCCGGTATCCGGCCGAGGTCCGCGCGGATGGCTGCACGAGGCCGATCTCGTCGTAGTGATGCAATGTGCGGACGCTCCCGCCGGCCAGCTCGGCCACGCGCCCCACGGTCAGGTGTTCCTCCACGCCACCGACAATGCGGCATGACGCCACGTGAGGGTCAAGCGCTTCGCTCCTGGTACCGCACGTGGCTCCACCGCCGCGCCGGTAAGTAGCTTCAGGCCGTCGAGCGGTCATGACCGCGACCAGATATCCAGCGATGCTGCGGTCACCGTGCCCAGAAAGATGTAGCCGCGCTTGTCATACCGCGTCGCAACGGCCCGGGAGTTCTTGAGCCTGTTGATGGCCCGTTCGACGTGTTGCGCTTCTTGTGCCGCTCCTCGCGAAGCCCGGTGGCCGTCCGCCTCGTGAGCCCTTGCGCAGGCGAGCCGCCTGGCTGTCGGGACTTCTTCGGAATCGTATGCTGGATGCCCCGGCAACCGCAGATACTCGCGGCAGGCGCCGTTGCTGTACGCCCTGTCCGCTGCAACACTGTCGGGCTTCTTACGGGGCCTGCCCGGGCCAAGGCGTGGAACTCAGCGAGAGCGCCCGTCAGCACCCAGATGGATCTTGCTGGTGAAGCCGCCGCGTGAGCGACCCAGGCCCTCACCTCCCGCACCATCTCCACCAGGCGGCGGTCCAGGCTCTGCCACGGAGTCTTGTTCCGGTGATCTGGTCTCTCGTCCCCCCTTTAAAGCGACCTGCGTGGGTGGCGGCTCGGACCGGGCGCCGGCCGCGGCCTGAACCTGCTGCAGAAGACGTTCCGAGGTACCGTCCGCTGACCAAATCCGGTGGCGCTCGTAGACCGTCTTCCACGGTCCGAACCGCTCCGGCAAGTCAGGCCACTGAACGCCGGTCCGTACCCGGTGCAGGATCCCGTCGATCATCTGCCGGTGATCACGCCACCGTCCGCACCGACCGTTGCTCACCGGCAAGAAGGGCCTCAGCCGTTCCCCCAGCCGCGCTGGTGCGGAAACATCTTCCAGGTCACGGTCACCCTGGCGTCGATCCGCCTCTGGCTCGCGTCATGGATATCGCGTCCCGACTCAGCAGGGCTCCAGGGCGTCTGCCCGCCGCGTCAGGTCTGCTGCGATGCGATCCCAGTCCGGTCGTGCAGCCACAGGTGCTCGGCGGCCTCACGCATGAGCGCCGGCTCGTCAGGTCGCTGCAGGAGCACCAACCGATGGGACAGGTTGCGAACCCAGATCGGCAGACGACCATCGAAAAGATCAAGGAGTGACGCGGAATCTGTGAGCACCCGCTACGACAAGCCCCCGACCACCTACCTCGCCGCACTCCGCCTACGTGGCGCGAAGATCTGGCTCCGTAGCCTCCGCTGAAGACCGGAACTCGGCACGCGCTCTACGGCCGGTAGCGGATCTCCAACATGACGCAGCCTCCGGTTGTCCGGTACGGGCCGTGTTCCATGCCCGGGGGCCGGGCGGCGAAGTGTCCGGCGCCGAAGGTCTGATCCAGGGTCAGGTCGTGCAGGTCGCCTTCGAGCAGATAGACCTCTTCGACCCACTCGTGCCGGATCACGCCGGAGAGCGAGGTGTCGAGGCCGGGCTCCCAGCGCACCAGTCGGGTCAGCACCTCCGGATCAGCCTCGTCCCTGCTCAGAATCCTCTCGGCGGTCCCGGGCTGCGGCCCGGAGCGCCACTGCATGGCGTCCGGTGAAAAGAATTCCCGCTCATTCTTCATGACAGTGACCTTCTGTAAGCAGTGAGGAGCAAGCAGTCGGGGTTGGCCGGAGCCCGCTGGAAACGTGACGTACGGGGTCGGAGGCTGCAAGGCTCAGGCTCTGCGAATCTGCGGCCATGAGTAACCTAGTTGCCTGGCGAAGTCTGTTGAGCCACCGCAGACTTCGGCGGCTTGGCGCGGGTCAGCTGCGAAGAGTTGCTCAGCGAGCCGTTCAGCTTGGTTTGCCGGGTCGTCACTGGAGACGGCCAGGATCATCCGGAACTGCAGCCATGGACGGTCTTCCCTGATCGCAGAGCGGCCTGGATGGAAGAGGAAGACGTTGACCTGGTGTGGTTCCCAGGGCCAGGCGGACAGGGCGCCGAGTTCGCATTCCCGCCGTGCGAGCCAGTCAGTGCGTTCTCGGAGGTCTTGTTCCAGCAGCCGTGCAACGGTCCGCGCCGGCCATTCCCAGCTGCGGTCCGCGGTCGCCCGCTCGACTTCTCTTTGGTACTCCTGAGCCTCAAAGCGGAAGGTAGGCAGGTCAACCTCGTCCTCCTCGGGATTGCGCCACTCGTCCCAGAGCACGTAATCGCCGTCGCGCTGGATGGTCACGTAGAGAGCGCCGCAGCAGCCTTCGGTGCACGACGCCTCGGCCAGCCGCACCTCGTGTGGTTCCGATGTAGCAGTGAGAGGGCCGTCCGGCACCAAGAGGTACTGGGGATCTTCGCCCGGACCCTCTGCAAATGCGTCAGCCAGGATGTCCCTACCATCAACCAGCGCCCGAACCTCCACGTTTGCGTCCCTCTGCGTGGGATCAGGAACGACGACGCGAAGGGTGAGGCAAAGCTTCTCATCAGTCACCGGACGATTGTCGAATGCCCCGGGACCGGACGTCGCGCCAATTCTCACCGACCTCGTCGGCGGGATCGCCACAGTGTTGGAGGCCCGAGACACCAAGAGGATGTTGCCGGCCGTCGGCCCCGTCCCTCAGATGTGACACAGCAAGTGTCAACTACCTGGCAGGCGCTAATCCTCGACACCTTGGTCCTCTGCTCTGGCCGCCACGTAGTCGATCCAGTCCCTCTTGGCATGCTGGACCCAGCGGACAGCCGTGTTGATGTGCATATCGAACAGATCCGCGATCGCGGACGCAGGCATGTCAACGGCGGGGGCGGTGGTCTCACTCGTCCGGACGCCAGGCCCGGCCGCCTCCGCGCGCGGCGCGCCACGTCACCCGAGCGCGTCCGCGCTTCGCGCTTAAGGTGACGCCCGGAGGTGGAGAATGCGAGTGGGGTTGCACGCGCTCGGTGTCGGTGACGGTGCCCGTCCCGAGGTGATCCGTGCGGTGGCCACAGCCGCGGAGACGCACGGCTTCGCGAGGCTCTGGTGCGGCGAGCACGTGGTGCTCGTGGATGCGCCCGCCTCCCGCTACCCCTACTCCGTGGACGGCCGGATCGCCGTGCCCGCGGACGCGGACTGGCTGGACCCGCTGCTTGCCCTGACCTTCGCGGCGGCGGTCACCAGCCGGATCGAACTCGCCACCGGCGTGCTCCTGTTGCCTGAGCACAATCCGATCGTGGTCGCCAAACAGGCCGCCACACTCGACGTGCTCTCCGCCGGGCGGTTCAGCCTCGGGGTCGGAGTCGGCTGGTCGGCCGAGGAATTCGCAGCGCTCGGAGTCCCCTTCGCCAGTCGCGGGCGGCGGGCCGAAGAGTACCTCGCCGCGATGCGCACCCTCTGGGCCGAGGACCCGGCCTCGTTCACAGGGGAGTTCACCCGCTTCGACGCCATCCGGGTCAATCCGAAGCCGCTGCGCGACGGCCGGCTCCCGGTCGTGGTCGGAGGCAACAGCGACGCTGCCTTGCGCCGCGCGGTCACGCTCGCCGATGGCTGGTACGGCTTCAACGTCCCGGCGGCCGACGTCCCGGCGCGCATCGCCGTTCTCGCCGACGAGTGCGCCCGCCACGGTCGCGCTTTTGACGAGCTGACAGTCGCCGTGGCGCTGAGCGACGGCACCCCGGAGCACCTCCCCGCACTCGGTGCGGCAGGCGTCACCGAACTCGTCGTCGTCGGCGCACCCCCGCCTGCTCCCGAGGCGGCGGCCACCTGGGTCGCTGAAATCGCCCAAACCTGGATTCGCCCGGAGGAACAACCAGGGCCGTCCGGGGCCCCAGCCGATGTTTTCACGCCCGCAAGGCGTCCCCAAAGACAAGATGACTGACCCTGCGGATACCTCGTAGGTCACAGATGCGCGAGAGTCCCGGCCTCGCGCTTTCACCAGCCGGGGTGTCCGAGAGGTGATCGGACAAGCGGGGGAGTGCCTCTGATCTGGGGCGACGGGGCTTGTCCGGGGTCCTGTGTGTCGTCAGGAAAGCTGCACTTCTCAGGTGAAGAAGGACATCGGGTCGTACCCGCATGTCCGCGTCGAGGTGATGGCCTTGGAGCGGTTTCGCAGGGTGGTGCTCTGGGCGGGGACTGCCTTGCGGATATCGGCGTGTTGTGGGCCGAGCCCGCTGTGTTCGGGCCGGTTGCCTCCGGTTCGACCGCATCCTGCCTGATCGGCGTGCTGTCCGCAGCCGGTCCCCGTGCGCTGACGGCCATCTGCCGTCGGGTACCTGCATCCAGCGGCCGAGGACCCGAAAGCCGTACACGCGTGCGGCGATCAGACCCTATGATCACTCCGCCCCAGCGTCCGCTGCGGCCGTACATGCCTCCGAGACAGGCCAAAGACGATGACGAATGCCGCCCGCAAAGCTCCCTGGATCCGTGGCCGCTCCGCGCAGGTGGCGATAGCGGCGGCTGCCGTGGCGGACACGTTCCGCGCGGCGGCAGTCCGGGATCACAACCTGCACCGCACGGATGAGTCCCCGCACAAGTCGGGCTTCATCTCCATGATCTTCCTCTATCTGATGACTCTTGCGATCGCGCTGTTCCTCGTGTGGCTCGCCCGGTCCCGGCGCAACGCCCAGGAGCTGTCCCCCCGGGCCTCGGTCCCAAGTCGGGGTTGGACGATCGGG
The DNA here is from genome assembly GCF_019091445.1 of Streptomyces sp. GbtcB7. NCBI lineage: Bacteria > Bacillati > Actinomycetota > Actinomycetes > Kitasatosporales > Streptomycetaceae > Streptomyces > Streptomyces sp. GbtcB7. Next base: position 16,614 of record NZ_JAGXJM010000061.1, on the reverse strand, counting down.
GCGTGGTTCATACCGGTGGTCAACTTCTTTGTCCCGCGCCAGTTCGTCCTCGACATCGGGCGGGCGAGCTCCGCGTCGTGGGAGCAGAAGCGAGACACGACACTGGTGAACCTGTGGTGGGTCGCCTGGATCACGCACGCGCTGGTGCTCGTGGTGGGGGGCTGGGTGGCCCCGGGGTCGATGGCCTTCCTCGTGGTGGCGGAGGCGCTCATGATCGCGGCGGCCGTGCTGCTGGGGCTCGTCATCGAGCGCATCACGGCGTTGCAGGGCGTTGCGCTCGGCGCCACCGTTCCGGTCGCACCTCTCGCCCAGGCGTGAGGCAGTTCCCCCGATGTACCCCCCACGGCGCGTGGAAAGAAGCGCTTCTCAGGTGAAGAAGGGTGTCGGGTACTACCCGCGTGTCCGCGTCGAGGGCGGCAGTCATGGGGTGGTCTCCCAGGCTGGGGCCGTGCTGCTGGTGGAGACGGTCCGCGGGTGCGGCCTTGACACCGCGATATCGGCGGCGCTCGCGCCGTGGCGCAAGCCGCGGGCGGTCCACGATCCGAGCAAGATCCTGCTCGATGTCGCGCTCGCGGTGGCACTCGGCGGCACAGGGAGAGGGGAGATGCCGACCGGTCTCGGTGCTGTCTTGCTGAGGCTGAGCCCTCGCCTCAAGGGTGAGGCGGGAGAGTCCTGCCGGACGGAGGGACTGCTGTGATCGTCCGACTCGTGGGCGGCCCGCTCGGTGGCCGTGAGCTGTCGACCGCCCCGGGCCCGTAGGCAGGGGACTGGCTCACGGGTCCGGGGCGTCGTGGGCCCTGTACGTCCCCGTGCCCCGCGACCCCGTGACCGGCGTCGTTCTGGCGGAGATCCGCGCCACCGCACCGCGCCACCGGTAGCCACCCTGAGCCGTCGGCCGGCACCGCGACACGACGGTCACCGACCGGTGTCCACCGCATGGCAGACTCCAACTGGGCAGTTGAGTACCCGGTCGGCCCGTCCGCCTCCCCCACCCCTGTCGGAGCCAAGCTGCTCTCGAATCTCCAGGAGGCCGCTCTTGCCGACGCCCCCTCTCGATGAGTGGGCGTTCGAAGTGGTGGACGGCGAACCGGTTGCGGGCCACCAGGAGTTTCAGAAGCGCCTCGACGCGGCGGCAAGCATCCACGAGGGCGAGTTTGCCGCGCGCGCCAACGACATCGTCGTACGGTCTATCTGACGAGACGAGACGCCCTGTCCGTACGACAGCAGAGGCCCCAGGCTTCCTCACCCGGGGCCTGTGTGGGCATGTCGTCATGCCCGCGGGCTGCCGTTGGGTTCGCGCTCGCTGTCGCCCCACAGAGCGGTCTGCCCGGCCACCTCGGGCGCCGGCGTTAGCCGCCCGGGGGCCGGCACGGTGGTTCTGTACGTGGCACCTGAGAGCGTTTGTTGCTCAGCCCGGAGAGCGCCCGGTTTCGCTGGATGGTGATGTCTGCGGGTTCTGACAACGCTTCAGGGAGTGGTAAGCGGTTGAGCGGTAGCCGCTGGACAGGTGCTCGACTGCGCCGAGGAAGTCGCGGAAGGCCTGGTCGGTGCGGGTGGTGTCGCCGGTGGCGTCGAGGTCCATGAGGAGACCACGGATGACAGCGAGAACGAGCGTCGCGAGATCCGGCCGACCGATGCTGCGCAGGCCGTCCTCGAGCGGTCCGAGCCAGTCGGTCGTCGCGGTGCGCCGGAAGTTGGGCCACAACTGCTGCTCCGCGCTCTCGCGCAGCTGACCGAACATCCGCAGGTACGGCCGTCCGTCCGGGCCGGTGATGGAGGTCCAGGCGCGATCCAGGGTGGCCGTGTAGGGCTCGTCGGGTCGCACTCGCAGGAGGTCGCCGAATGTGTCGAGTTGGCGTTGCCGCGCGCGCCCGAGGACGGCCCGCAGCAGGGCGTCGCGGGTGCCGAAGTGATAAATCAGCATGCGGGCTGAGGTGCCGGTGGCGGTGGCCAGCGGCTCGAGCCGGTCGGGGAGGCCGTGCGCGAGGGCGTGATCAGCGCAGGCGTCGAGCAGCCTCTCCTTGATGTGCGGTTGCGGTCGTCTGCCCACGGCGCGACTTTTTCACGTAACGGCGGCTACGTCTACCGTTGATCGAAAGGCAGCCAAGGCAGACGTGGAGGAAGCGATGAGGGTTGTGTTCGTGCATGGGGCGTGCGTGCGGGACGGGTCGTGGTGGTGGCACCGCACCGCCGAACTGCTGCAGGAGCGAGGGGTGTCGAGCGTGGCCCCGGCGCTGCCGAGCTGCGGCGAGGCGGGCCTGCCCGGCGGCGTCGGCGGTCCGGGGCTGTCCGAGGATGTTGCCGCGGTGCGGCAGGTGCTGCAGGACAGCGACGAGCCGACCGTCGTGGTCGCCCACAGCTACGGCGGCATCATCACCGCGGAAGCCGCCGCGGGAATCGGGTCGGTGCGCCACCTGCTGCTGGTCTCCAGCTACCTGCCCGAGGTCGGGCAGAGCCTCTCGGAGTTCGGGGACGGCAGCCCCGCCCCGTTCCTCGACGTCGACCCCGACGCCGGCACGTTCGGGGTTCGCCCCGAGCTGCTCGTGGACACGTTCCTGCAGGACTGCGACCCCGAGGTCCAGGCGCAGGCGGCGGACCACCTCGCCCGGCAGAGCGTGCAGGTGACCGGGCAGGTGGTCGGGGCGGCCGCATGGCAGCAGGTGCCCTCGACGTACCTCATCTGCTCCCAGGACCGCGGCACCCCGTCGCGCCTACAGCGCGAGTTCGCCCGCCGGGCCGGCAGCGTCGTCGAACTCGACGCCGGCCACCACCCGTTCCTCTCCCAGCCCGCCGCGGTCCGGGACCTGCTGCTGAGCCTGTGACGGCAGCCGCGGACGAGCCGGGCCGGCGATCCGAAGACCAGGAGGCCGTCGCGAGCGCCGAGGAAGAACTTCTGTCCAGGGCCTACACGGACTACAACAGGCATGACGTCCTACAACCGGCATGACGTCGACCTGCGAACACCGGCTTGGCGCCAGACTTCCGGCCGTTGATCCTCAAAGGCCGTCTCCCCCTGACGCGCGGCCCTCCAAGGTCAACCGCTCAGCGATGCATTTTTCGCTGGAAGCCACCAGCATCCGTTGATCCCCGTGGGTTCGGGGAAACCGAAGGTCCTTCAGCGCGAACCCACGGGTCCACCGGCGTGCGTCAGGCCGATGCATCCGTGGGCTCGGATGAAACACGAGGATGCTGTGCGATCCAAAGGGCTTCGGCGGTGACGTCGGCCTGGACGTCCTCGGGTGATGACGGCCGCCCGCCGAATTGCCAGTTGTGCACCTCAATGTCGGCGTACCGGTCCGGGGTCAGGATGGCGCGTGCCGTGTCCGGGTCCGGCGCCCGGAGTAGCGCCGCCGTGCCCAGCCAGGTGGCGCCGTTGTCGGACAGCAGCGGCCCGTAGGCGATCAGCTCCCGGTCGGGCGGCACCGCGAGGTCGGCGGCCTGCTCCGCGCCGAGGCCGAGCACCAGGTAGCGGTTGCCGCCGGTTCGGCCACCGGGGAAGTCCCACATGGTGCGCCCCAGCAGGTTGCGCCACCGCCGCAGCAGCACGTCCCGGTACACGCCGGTCTGGTAGCCGGGCTCGTCGAAGGCGAACGCGCGGGCGGCGGCGGGATCGGGCAGGTCGAGGATGTGCACGCTTCCGGTGGGTGTGCCGCCGTCGTCGGCGAGGGTCGGACCCCGGGCGATCATCTCCTTCGCGTACCGGTCCATGTAGGACCAATGCTCTTCCAGTAGCTCGTCGCGCAGCGGCAGGGAGCCGGGCCGGTCGCGGTGGTAGCAGAGAAATTCCATGCCCAAAGGATCTCTTCAAGGAGGTGACCAGGTCGAGCGGGTTTCACTGCGATGGCTGCTCGGCGGCTTCGCCCAGAAACACGCGTGCCGACTCCGCTTGGTGGATGGTCGTCTTCTCGTCGATGCGTGGCTGTCTGGCCGCGGAGCGCGGCGGAGACACAGACACCGCTGATGGGGCCGATCTCCAGCGCGGTCTGCTTGTTGATCAGCAGGTGCGGGTTGGCGGTGTTGGGCCAGCGCCGTCGCCGGTGCTCCAGCCAGGCGGGGGTGGCCTGCAGCGTGAGTTTGTCCAGGGGCCGGACGCGGCCGTCGACAATGAGCCGACGGGTTGCCGCTGTCGAGGTCGTCGAGTTGGAGGCGGTGGATCGCGCCGGGCCGGACGGCCCGGGCCCGGATCGCCGCCGTGGTCGACGTCGGCCTGGCGGCCGTCGACGTCACCGCCGTCGCGTGGGTCATGCACCGCGACGGCTTCTTCCACCGCCGTCACCTGCTCGCCAAAGCCCGCCGGCACCTTGCCCTGGTCCTACGTGGCCGCCACCGCCATCCCGGCCTGGACGAGCGGATCGTCGACGCCGCGCTCGCCGTGCAGTGCACGGACATCACCGAGCCCCGCACCGAGCGCGGCCACAGCCCGGAGTACCGCCACTACACGCGCATTGGGGCCCGCCCCGGACCGCTACCCGCCCGGCGTCGGCCGACCGCCGCTCCCGACCACGACGCCGACCGCCGACCAGGCCGCGCCGCACCTTCCGCTGGACGCGGGGGAGTGGCCCCTCCCACGCGACCAGCTGCGCCACGACCGCGCCGTCATCGCCAGCGCTGTACTGAGCGCACGGCTGCGCACCGGCCGCCGCGCCGGCCGCGACCCGTACGATGTCTTCGCGCACCAGCAGGCTGCGATGCCCGAGCAGCTGCTCCTCCTCGACCAGGCGGAGCAGCCCACACAGAAGAAGGCCGACCCCGTTGACATCGCAGCGCTGCGCACCGACTTGGAGCGGCTGGAGCTGACCGCCGACCAACTGTTCCAGTTGGCGCGCGCGGGGAAGGCGGTCGCCGGACTCGCCGATGATGTGCGCGACCGGATGCGCACCGATCTGCACCACGGCGACGGCGCCGCACCACGTCCCTACCGCGAGGACGACCAGTGTGCGCACCAACCGCACCAGCCTGCCCCCGGCCGGAGTCCCGGCGCGCATCCGTAAGTTCATCCGGTGCGCACCGGCGATTCGCTGTATCGCCTCGGGGGTTTGTGGATCGGCACCGGGGATACGGCGAATCGTGTCCTGTGTCACTGAGACCTCATAGCGAGATGTCCTCTGACCTGCGGTGTTTTCGCCCGAGGCGGTACGGCTGGCGTGTGACGGGCACTGCTGCGTCAAGAGGTTCTGGAAGAAGACGAAGAGGACGTGGCAGAGGATGTCGAGAACGCGCTGGCAGTTCCGCCTCAGAGGTGGGTGCGGCCACCGTGGCCGCACCACACAAAGGAGATCCAGCATGACGATTCAGCGGATGGACAACATCCTCATCGTTGTCGACGACCTTGATGCTGCTGTTGCCTTCTTCGTCGAACTTGGCATGGAGCTGGAGGGCAAGATGCCAATCGAGGGACGTTGGGTGGACCGTGTCATCGGGCTCGACGACACCCGACAGGACATCGCAATGCTGAGGACCCCGGACGGCCACGGCCGGCTTGAGCTGACGAAGTTCCACACGCCGCAGGCGATCAGCGCCGAGCCGACAAACGCACCGACGAACACGCTGGGCATTCGTCGCATCATGTTCGCCGTCGACGACATCGAGGACGTTCTTGCCCGCCTGCGTACCCATGGCGCCGAACTCGTCGGCGAGGTGCAGCAGTTCGAGGACAGCTATCTGCTCTGTTACGTCCGCGGCCCTGAGGGCATCCTCGTCGGGTTGGCCGAGCAGCTCAACTGAAGGCTGCCCAAGGGGCCGCACACCCAAGTTCGTTATGATGCCCACGGCCCGCACCAGGTGCTCGTCCCGCATCGTCTCCAGCGTGGTGGCGGTGTCCCTGCCTCCCTCCGGGATGATGTTGACGACGAACCGGATAATGCTGCGGGCGATGCCCGGGACCGCGCTGGGGCTGCGCTCGCGCTTCCAGTCCCGCAGCGCGGACAGCAGGACGCGCCCGACCTCGTCCAGGGCGAAGGCCCCACGCGGGTGGGCGTCGTCCGCCACGTTCGTGACGGGGAAGATGACGTCTTCGGCCAGCCGCAGCAGGATGAAGGACAGCTGCGCTCGATCGGCGTGGGCTATGGGCTCGACTACGGCTTCACTGGCGTCCTCGCCGCCGGTCTGCAGCGCCAGGACGTAGTCGAAGGCGAGCTTCGCCTGCTGGGGGTCAGCGGCGTGCGGGGCGGGACCAGGTACGGCATGCGGATCTCCTCAACAAGGGTGGTCACCGTGCGGTGCACGGCGACTTCCCAGAGGTTGCGGGCGCGGGCCTGTGGACAGAGGGCGGAGATTTCTCCCCCGCCTCCAACGGGGGCGAACTGGGACGATGATGGGTAAACAGGCCCTCCTTGTCCGCTCCGGGATCGCGTGGTCGGCCCGACCACGCCCCCGTTGTCCGAGTTGGCGCGGGCCGCCGTGGACGGGCGTTTTTTTCTTGGCCGACGTCGCTACCGGCCGCGAACAGGCCGCGGACAAGGGGTGGCTGGCTTCGTTCAGCGAATTCTTGCGAGGAACCCCGGGCGTTTACGACTTGGTACGCGATTGAGGTCGGGACGTGCTGGCCTGGTGGATTGTCTGGTGGTGATCAGCAGGCCGTGCGGTGGACGGGCACCAGTTCGGTGCTCGTCCGGTGCCGGGTCGGTCTGCGGGCGGCGCGGTCGGAGACCAGGCCGGCGATGGCGGCGTGGGTCTCGGGGTAGTACTCGCGCCGTCCGGTGTACCGCTGCAGCGGGCGCCACTTCTTTTCTTCGCCGATGACATGCTCCACGCAGATCCGGCGGGAGGATTGGCGTCGGCGCTGCTCGCGCCAGGCATGCCGCTCGCCGAGCGGCGTCATCCTTCGGTTTCTTCGGTGGGGCGCTGACCTGGTCGGGGAACTCGTTGGCCAGTCCTCGGTAGCCCTCGTCGGCCTCGGCTTTCACCTTCGGGTGCAGGCGGAGCTGCTCGGCGATGCCCTCGGTTCGCACGGCGGTCTGGTCGTGCATGCGGCCCGGCCGGTCGGCGCCGGACCACAGCAGCCGGTCGGAGCTGTCGCTGATCGTGGTGGTCTTGGCGGTGTTCTGCTTCTTCTTGCCGGACACGAACGCCTTGCAGCCTGCTCGTCCGGCCCGGGGACGGCGGACTTGCACTTCGGTTCCGTCGACGCGCAGGTCGACTTCCTCGGCCTCGGCGTAGGCGAAGACGTCGGCCAGGGTATGCAGCCGCGCACCGGGCCGCTGCGGGACGGCAAAGCCACGCCGGGCCAGCAGAGGACGGATCTCGTGGATTGCATGGGTAACGGTGGGCCGGGTCACTCCGTACAGCTCGGCCAGCGCCGCGTGCGGCAGCTGCAGCCGCAGGTAGACCAGGGTGATCAGCAGCCGGTCGACGAAGACCAGCTGGTGATTGGGCCCGGCACCGGCAGCCCGCTGACGGTCGTGGCCGCGCCGTTCCTGGAGCGCAGACTCGCGCTGTGCCGCCCACGGGCCAGCCACTTCCTCGATCAAGTCGCCGAGATGTGCACGATCAAGGCCGCAGAAGGCAGGATGGGACAAGGCCGCGCGGGCCGAGAAGGACGTCACTATCCACTCAATCTGCGCGGCCGTCGTCATGTCACGGCCGACCCCGCGCTACTGCGTATCGAGTCGTTAGGCTCAGAGACATGACTATTCAGCGGATGGACAACGTCGCCATCGTCGTCGACGATCTGGACGCGGCTGTCGCCTTCTTCACCGAGCTCGGCATGGAGCTGGAAGGCAAGGCGCAGATCGAAGGCCTTTATGCGGACCGCACCGTCGGACTCGACGGCGTCCGGAGCGACATCGCGATGATGCGGACCCCGGACGGCCACAGCAAGCTGGAGCTGACCAAATACCACACCCCCGCGGTATCCGACGCCGAGCCGCGGAACCCTCCGCCCAACACGCTGGGCCTGCATCGCGTCATGTTCGCCGTCGACGACATCGACGACACCATCGCCCGCCTGCGCGCCCACGGCGCCGAACTCCTCGGCGAGGTAGCGCAGTACGAGAACATCTTCCGGCTCTGCAACCTCCGCGGCCCCGCAGGCATCATCGTCGCCCTAGCCGAACAGATTGGCTGACGCGGGCCTGCCGCGCGGAGCATGTCGACGGTCAGCACCGCTAATCCGTAGTCAAGGGCATACCAAGGGGGCGCAAGCCTCTACGGATGTTCGAGTAGGAGGGCTGCGACGCCTCCGGCGAACCGGGTCTGCTGAGATCTCCGCATAGAGCGGCGCGCGGTCCTCGGGGTGGTGGCAGCTGCGCGGGTGCCGGACGCATGCCCTTTAGCACGCCGGCCGGACTGAGGCCTAGTCATAGAGCGGCGGCGTCCGGCGCCTCCGCGGCGGTCACCACTGGACTTTGTGCCTCAGGAGTGTTGACGCCCGCTGGCGCTGGACGGACGTTTGATGTCCCTCTCGGCTGCGAGGCCTACCGAAACATCGACGCCGCCCAGCGCCGCCGGACGTCAACACCCGTCACTGGATCACTCGTTGGTGTTGGTGGTGCGAGCCCGCCCCATGGTGACCTCTTGTGAAGCCCGAGCTGTCCGAGCTCCCGCAGAGACCGAGGCCCACGGGACGAGCTGGTGCCACGAACGGCTACTGAGGTGGCGGACAGGCTCGACAGGGCTGAGTCCTGGGATTAGGTCGCTGAGTGGCCGGCATGAGCTCGTGACCAGCAGAACAGAGCGACGGAGGGGAAAACTTTGATCTACTGCGGCATTGACTGGGCCGAGCGCACGCACGACGTCGCCTTGGTCGACGACAGCGGCCAGTTACTGGCCAAGCGGCACATCACCGACGACGCGGCCGGCTACAAGATCCTGCTGGACCTGCTCGCCGAAAACGGCGACACCGAGGAGAACCCGATCCCGGTCGCGATCGAGACCTCCCGCGGCCTGCTCGTCGCAGTGCTGCGGACGGGCAAGCGGCAGGTCTTCGCCATCAACCCGATGGCCGCCGCCCGCTACCGCGACCGGCACTCCGTCTCCCGCAAGAAGTCCGATCCCGGAGACGCACTGGTCCTGGCCAACATCTTGCGCCCCGACATGCACGCCCACCGGCCGCTGCAGCAGGACAGCGACCTGGCCCGCGCCCTCGCCGTCCTTGCCAGGGCTCAGCAGGACGCGACGTGGAACCGACAGCAGATCTCGAACCAGCTCCGGTCGCTGTTGCGGGAGTACTACCCGTCCGCGCTGGCCGCCTTCGAGTCCTGGAAGAATGGTCTGTGCCGACGGGAGGCGCACGAACTCCTCAAGGCGGCTCCGACACCGTCGCGGGCCTCGCGGCTGACGCGCACGCAGCTGCAGGCCGCCCTCAAGCGGGCTGGCCGTCAACGCGGTATTGAAGCCGAGGCCGAACGGCTCCGGGACGTCTTCCGCGCCGACTGGGCCCACCAGCCACCGTTGGTCGAGGACGCGCTCGGCAAACAGATGCTGGCGCTCCTGGTCCAGCTAAAAGCCGCCTGCACCGCCGCCGACAATCTGGCCGAGGCGGTAGAGGAAGCTTTCCCTCAGCACCCGGACGCTGAGATCATCCTCAGCCTCCCGGGACTTGGCATCCAGCTCGGTGCCCGGGTTCTAGCCGAGATTGGAGACGACCGCACCCGCTTCGCCGACGCGCGCGGCCTGAAGGCATACGCCGGAGCTTCCCCCATCACGAGGGCCTCCGGCAACAAGTCGAGCATCACCTGTCGGCGGGTAAAGAACGATCGTCTCAACCACGCCGGCTACCTCTGGGCGTTCTCCGCGATCACCGCCGCGCCAGGCGCAAAGGCCCACTATCACAGGCGCCGAGACGACCACGGAGACTGGCACGCAGCCGCTCAGAGGAACCTCTTCAACCGCATGCTCGGCCAGCTCTATCACTGCCTCCAGCACGGTGAACGGTTCGACGAGCAGGCTGCCTTCCCCGCACCGTCCTCGACGGCGGAAACGGCGGCCGCCTGACCTGCGGCTACCTTGCTCAGATCACCCACAGCAGTCGATCATTCAAGGATGAGACCCGAAGTTCAGGCCTTCGTCGCCGATGGCCCTCTCCCCGACTGGGACACCGACGACGAGGAGCTCGTTGACCGCCGATTCCGGCAAATCGAGGCCATCTCCGCGCCAGTCACACCCGACGAGGCTCATGCTCTGGCTGGCTGCTTCGGCCCCGATGACTGCTATGGCGTCGCCTGGTCGCTGCTGCACCTGATCGAGACCAGCTCAGGACCACTGCCAGCCGTGACACGCCCGGGACCCGACGCTGACGACTGGCATCGCACGCTCTGGAATCGTTGGGGAAACCACGGACTCACCGACGAGGACTTGACGCGTTAGAACCCTGAGGTGTCTATGACGCATCCGCGATAGGGGCGGTGCAGGCTGCTGTACGAGCCCGGGGATTCCGCCGACGGACGGTGTCGGGCGCGGGGAGGACTTCGCGGGCCCGCACGGCCGCCCAGGCGTTGGTGCGGAGGGGGAAGTCGGCGTTCTGCGGTTCGGCGGCGGCCGTGCGAGCTGGACGAGCGGCTCGCGCGGCAAGCGACTGCGTTGCACACCGCGGCGTCGGCCGTCGATGGCCTCCCCCGCCGGGGGCCCGGTCGGTGGCACATCGTCCTTCCGCCGATCCGGCTCTCCAAAGCGTGGGTCCAGCCCCGGCGTCGACGAGGGCGCCCGACAACGCAGGCGCACGGCCCGGGCCCAGGACGCCGGCCAGCACCGCAGCCGCGGGGTGCCGCTCGTCGTGTCGTACGGGCTCGGGCGACGAGGCGCCGGCCCTGACAGCCGGCCTTCTCAACCCGAAGGCCCCGCTGGCCGAGGAGGACGTCACAATCCACTCGACCTGCGCGGCCGTCGTCATGTCACGGCCGACCCCGCGCTACCGCGTACCGAGTCGTTAGGCCGGGGAGGAATCGCATCCCCGTGGCTGCGGCGCGGAGCGCCGCAGTATCACTGTGTCTATTCGGCCGCGGAGCGGCCGGATGCCTTCTCCGGCGGAGCCGGGTGGTGCGAACGCATGGCCGGTCGGTTCGCTCAACGTGATGAACGGACTCGAACGTGTGGTGGTGTCTCGCGCGGGTGCCTACGATCGGTGATCGTGAAGCTGGTGGTGCAGGTGAAACTGCTGCCGACGCCGGTGCAGGCGGCGGCACTTGAGGCGACCCTTCACGCCTGTAACGAGGCCGCGACTTGGGTGAGTGGGATCGCTTTCGAGCGTGAGGAGTTCAAGAACTTCGCCTTGCGCAAGCAGGTCTACGGCGAGGTCAAGTCCCGCTGGGGCCTGGGCGCGCAGGCTGCCCAGCACGTCATCAAGAAGACGTGCGACGCGTACGCCACGCTGAAGGCGAACCTGCGGGCCGGAAATCTGGGCCGCTCCGGCTCGCGCCGCTACCGCCGGGCCGCCGAGAAGCCGATCGTCTTCCGCCCGCAGGGCGCGCAGCCCTACGACGACCGCATGCTGTCCTGGCAGATCCCGGACCGGACGGTGTCCATCTGGACCACCAGCGGCCGGGTCAAGAACGTGGCCGTCACCGCCTCGGTGGAGCAGCTGGCCACGTTGGCCCTGTACCGCAAGGGCGAGTCGGACCTGCTGGAGCGGGACGGCATGTGGTTTTTGAACGCCACTTGCGAGGTCCCTGAAGCGCCGCTCAACACCGATCCGGTGGACTTCCTCGGCATCGACCTGGGCATCGTGAACATCGCCACCACCTCGGACGGCGAGATCATGGCCGGACGCGAGCTCAACCGCACCCGCCCGCGCGAGCGCAGCCTGCGGGCCAAGCTGCAGCAGAAGAACACCCCGTCCGCCAAGCGGCGCTTGAAGAAACGGCGGCGCAAGGAGGCGCGGCGGGCGCGGGACATCAACCACAAGATCGCGAAGCATGTGGTGGCCGAGGCTGGGGGTACCTCCCACGCCCTTAAGGCAGTGGGGGAGGACCACCCACTCCTCCTGGTCGTTCGCCCAGCTGGGGGCATTCATCGCATACAAGGCCCGCCGGGCGGGGGTTTCGGTGGTGCACGTCGATCCGGAGTACACCTCACGCACCTGCGCCGAGTGCGGCCACGTAGACAAAGCGAACCGGGTCTCACAGGCCTGGTTCGCGTGCCGGAACTGCGGATTCGTTGATCACGCAGACCGCAACAGCTCCCGCAACATCCGCGCCAGAGCCCGGGAGTTGTGGCGACGCGGGGCCCCGTCAACGGCCCCTGTCCCACCCCGGAAGCACCCGGATAGGGCTGGACGCAAACGCAGCATCACACCCAGTGATGCCCGTTGTGCAAACCCGTCGCTTTAGCGACGGGTAGTTGACTTGAGCGGAGCCCACGGGATTTCCCGCATGTGGCGGGGATCACGTTGGGGGGAAAACCTGCGGCCCGGCTCGGGCGTCTAGCCGGTGTGAGATCAGTCAGCAAGGCACCGCGCGCGCTGGACGAGGAGCGCCTCGTCCGGCTGGTGGCCAGGGGTGACCGCGCGGCGTTCGAGGAGCTGTACCGGCGTACCGCGCCGTGGATGGCGTTGCGGCTGCGCCGTCGCTGCGCCGACGAACAGATCGTCGCCGAGGTCATGCAGGAGACGTATCTGGCGGTGTGGCGTGCGGCGGGCGCGTTCGCGGGGTCCTCGGCGGGCGGGACGGCCGCCGGATGGCTGTGGACGATCGCGGTACGCCGCCTCGTGGACGCCTTCCGGCGCAGGGCCCACCACGCCGAGCCGCCGGCGGCCGCCGCTCTCCCCGACGCGGCGCCCGCCGCCGAGGAGGAGGCACTCGCGACGACCGTCGGCGGTGACGTCGGCGACGCGCTGCGGCGCCTCTCGCCGGAACTCAGACAGGTACTGCAGGCCATGGTGCTCGACGGGCTGTCCGTCCGGGAGACCGCGGTCCTGCTCGGGCTGCCCGAGGGCACGGTCAAGACCCGCGCCCGCCGGGCCCGGATCGCGATGCGGGAGGCGCTGGCATGAGCGTGGAACACGCGTCGATGCGGATCATCGACGGTTACGCACGCGGCGACACGGAGATCGCCGCCGACGAGGTGTGGGCCCTGGAGGCCCATATGGAGGGGTGCGGGGTGTGCCGTGACCGGCTGTCGGCCGCCGTCACTGCCGAGGCGCCCACCGTGGCGGCGCTGGTCGACACCGTGTGGTCCGGCCTCGAACCCCAACTGGGCGCCACCGCCACGATGCCGCGCCAACGGCGCTGGTCGGCGTGGCTGGCGAGGTGGATGACGCCCACGATGGTGCCGTGGCTGGGCATGGTCGTGAGCGTGACACTGCTCGCGCTCCTGCTCGACCTGGTCGACATCGGCTCCGGCGAGGTGTCGCTGGTGCTGCTGCTCGCCCCGATCCTGCCCGTCCTCGGCGTCGCGGCGTCGTGGTCGCGCGGCCTGGACCCGGCGTACGAACTGACGGCCTCCGCGCCGAGGGCGGGACTGTACCTGGTGCTGCGGCGCACCGCGTCCGTGCTCGCCGTGGTCGTCCCCGCGCTGCTGGTGGCCGGATGGGTGACCGGTGTGACGGCCGCGCAGTGGCTGCTGCCCTGTCTGGCCTTCACCTCGACGACCCTGGCGCTCGGCGGTGTCGTCGGCGTGACCCGCGCCGCTGTCGCGCTGGCGGCCGTGTGGGCCGCCGCGGTCGTGGCGCCGACCCTGGTTACCAGCCGTACGACCTTCGCCCTGCAGACGGGCAGCTTGCCCGTGTGGGGACTGGTCCTCGCGCTCGGTACCGCTGTCGTGATCGCACGCAGGGGCGCGTACTCCGTGTTGGGAGCCCATCGATGACCATCGGAAAGGAACACCACATCATGTCCGCGGTAAGCGCGGCCGGCATCGCACCAACGGCCTACGCCTGGGAGATCCAGGCGACCGGGCTGAAGGTCAGAGTCGGCAGGAACCGGATGGCCGTCGACGGGCTCGACCTGTCGCTGGGCACCGGCGTACACGGCCTCCTCGGCCCCAACGGGGCGGGCAAGACCACCCTCATCCGGACGCTGGCCACCGTACTGCGACCCACCGAGGGCACCCTGCAGCTGCTCGGCGAGTCCGCGGGCAGCATGGGCGAACACCGGGCGCTGCGCCGCCGGATCGGCTACCTGCCGCAGGAGTTCGGCTACTACAAGCGCTTCACGGTGCGCGAGTTCGTCGAGTACATGGCGTGGCTGAAGGAGGTGCCCAAGGCGGACATCCCCGCCGCCGTACAGCGCGCCGTGGAGAGGGTGGGTCTGGCGGACCGCGCCGACGAGAGGATGAAAGCCCTCTCGGGCGGCATGGTGCGCAGGGTCGGCATCGCCCAGGCCATCGTCAACGACCCGACGATCCTGCTGCTGGACGAGCCGACGGCCGGCCTGGACCCGGCGCAGCGGCTGCGCTTCCGTGAGCTGCTGCAGGAGTTGGGTACGGACACCTGCGTGCTCGTCTCGACCCATCTGGTGGAGGACGTCGCCGCCGCCTGCACCAACGTGGTGCTTCTCGCCGAGGGGCGACTGGTCTTCCAGGGCCCTCCGGACGAGCTGGCCTCGGTGGGCGGCCCCGAGCACGTGGGTGACAGCCCGCTGGAGCGCGGCTACTCGGCGATGCTGCTCCACCCCGAGCAGGGAAGGGGCACCTGGTGAACGTCCGCGTCCTGCGTATCGAGCTGAAGCGCTCGGTCGCCCCGTGGGCCGGCGCCGTGGTCCTGACGACGGCGCTGGCGTTCCTGTACCTGATTCCCGGATCGTGGTGGACGGGCACCACGGCGTGGACGGCCCAGTGGACGTCCATGGCCCTGTGGACCCGCTCCGTGCTGTTCTACCTGTGGCCGCTCGCCGTGGGGCTCGGGGCGCTGCAGGGCCTGCGCGACCACCGCTCGAAGATGTCCGAGCTGCTGACGAGCACGCCGCGGCCCGCCCGGCACCGCGCGGCCACACTGGCGGGCGCGACGGCTATGACGCTGGCCTCGGCCTTTGCGCTCCTCGTCCTCGTGGGCGCGGTCCAGGTGGTCGCCAACACCCAGTACACGCACCTCGGGTGGCTGCCGATCTCGCTGGTAGGGGCACTCTCTCTCGTCGCGGGGGCCGTGCTGGGCATGGGGGCCGGGCGGGCCCTGCCGTCCGTGCTCACCCCGCCCGCGCTGGCCATGGGCGCCTTCGTGTTCACGGCCCTCATGCAGATGTCGTTGGGCCGGACGGAGACAACCACGGCGACGGGGCTCCCGAGCACGGAGCCGAACCGGGTCTCCCTGCTGTCACCGGCGGTGCAGGAGGTGCGCGATGCACTCGTCACGCTCTCCGCCTCCGTGCACGTCGGGCAGACGATCTGGCTGCTCGCCATGGCCGCGACCGGCTTCGCACTGCTGGTCGCCGCGACCCCGCGCGCCCGGCTCCTGGCCCTGACGCCCGTCCTGGCGGGCGCGGTGATCGCTCTGCTCGTCCTTCCCTCCGATCCGCGCCGGATCTATGTCGTCGACAAGGCCGCCGCGGAGCTGGTGTGCGACGGCCCGGTGTGCGTGACGAAGACCCAGCAGGCGCGACTCGCCGACCTCGCGGGTCCCGGTAAGGAAGCGCTGCGCCTGCTGCATGGCGCCCTGGGCAGCCAGGCGCCGGTCTCGGTCCGGGAGAACACCGCCGTACTGCCGGAAGGCTCCACGCCGCAGTGGTCGCGCACGACCGTGCTCTTCGACTTCGACGACGACATCATCGCCGCCGCGAAGGGCAAGGAGCTGACCTGGGCTCTGATCGCCAAAGGCATGGTGCCAGGGTGCTCCCCCGTCGGCTGGAGCAGCTTTGGGGGAGATGAATTCGCGCAGACCGTCGCGGTGGGCTGGGTCCTCGGGGACCTCAGGCCGCTTCCCGGCACCTTGTCGGCCAGTTTGCGCCGCGAGGTCGACGCCGAGACCCGCCCGGTGTGGAAGAAACTCAAGGCGCTTCCGCGGGCCGAGCAGCTCTCGCGGATCAACGCGATGCGCGCCGCCGCGCTCGCCTGCAAGGGCGACGCGTTCGCCGCGCTGAACCGCGGTGCGTCCCGGTGAGATGGCTGACGCTGTACGCGCGCTCGCGTCAGGTACCCGCGTCGCTCACCGCGGTGGTGATCAGCGCGGTGGCGGTGTGGGCACTCGCCCGGGACGGCAGTGGGGGGCCCGGTGATCCGCGGCTGCCCGCGCTCGTCCTCGCTACGGGGGCGACGGCAGCCTCGATCGGGCTCAGCGGGCAGGACCAGGCGCTGGACCGGACGGCCGCGATCCGCTGGGTGCCCCGCAGAGCGGCACACGTGCTGCTCTGCGGCGCGGTCGTCGGCACGGTGCTGCTGGCGGTGCAGGCGATGGGCGAGGACATGGCCACCACCGCGTTCGTCGTCCGGGACAGCGCGGGTCTGATGGGACTGGTCGCCCTGGGCGCGGCGTTCTCGGGCGGCCAGTACGCCTGGACGCTGCCGTTCGCCTGGCTCTCGTTCTCGTTCTTCGCCCCGCCCCCGACGAGTGCGCCGATGCAGGTGGCGAGCTGGATGCTGCTGCCGCCCGGCACGGCAGCGGGAACCTGGACGGCCCTGGTCCTCGCGGTTGCCGGCACCGCGGCCTACGCCGTCGCGGGACCGAGACGGTGACTACCGGCCCGGGTCGGCGGCGGCCAGCGTCAGGAAACCGGACCGCACGCGCGTGTGGAACTCGACCGGCTCCGACTC
>NZ_JAGXJM010000603.1:0-238 GCF_019091445.1 Streptomyces sp. GbtcB7 | reverse complement strand
GACTTCGGGCCCCCCGCAGCCCCGCGCCACCCCGCAGACGTCAGGCGCACCGCCGACCCCGAACACCCCGTACAACCCGAACACCCCGCAGACCCCACCAGGCGGCCCGGCCGCCCCCGGTGGCCCGCTCGGACCGCCCTCCCGGACCCCGCCTGCGTACGGCCCACCAGGCCCACGGCCGGTCCGCCCCTGCCGCCCGTGCGCCCCAGGAGGGCCCTGGTCCCCGTCGCCCCCCTCG
>NZ_JAGXJM010000602.1:0-238 GCF_019091445.1 Streptomyces sp. GbtcB7 | reverse complement strand
CCCCGGCCGGGGCCCGGCCCGCCAAGGGCGCGATGCTCGCCGCCGGGAAATGGCGCTCCGCGCATACCCCGCAGGGGTCGGGCGGAGGCGCGTACCGGCGGGGCGACGGGTGGGTGTACGAGCCGAGCAACGGGTGGATGTACCTGCCTCCGGGCTGTGACGACGGCTCCTGTCCGACGCGTTAGGCTCTGTTCCAGTGCCAGCACCGACAGACAGCCCCGGCCCGGACGACACCAGC
>NZ_JAGXJM010000601.1:0-238 GCF_019091445.1 Streptomyces sp. GbtcB7 | reverse complement strand
GGGGCGGGGGGGGGCGGCCCGCCCCGCGGGGGGGGCCCGAAGTTTCCCCCCCCCCCCGCCCCTTGCGGGGGCCCGGGGCGCCTCGTTCCGCGCGCCCCGGGGCACGTCGTAGTTGAACAGTTGAACTGTGGAGCCCTCGGGGGGATGGGAACCCTACGAAGTTGGGTAAAGACGCTGTGACGGGTCCACAGTTCATGCTTCCCTCTGAACCATCAATGTACCCCTCGGATCGTGCCTT
>NZ_JAGXJM010000600.1:0-238 GCF_019091445.1 Streptomyces sp. GbtcB7 | reverse complement strand
CGAGGAGGCCGGCCCCGAGCCCGAGCAGATCGGCGATGACCCCAATCTGCGTGACGCGGGGATCGACTCCCTCCGGCAGATGTTCCCCGTCGAGAAGTGGCGGGCCGCCGGAGTGCGGGGCGCCGCCTTCGTGACCCTGGCGTCGTCGCCGACGCTCGGCACAAGGATCGCCGTGTTCCCGTCCGTGGTCGCGGCCGCCGCCGCCCAGCCCGCCCGCTGACCCGCACCAGGGCTGGGA
>NZ_JAGXJM010000599.1:0-238 GCF_019091445.1 Streptomyces sp. GbtcB7 | reverse complement strand
GGACCCGCCATCACAAATCCTCTCAGCATCCAGATCGAGAACGGCAGCGAGAAGGCGCTGTGCGGCAGGATCAGCGCGCCCAGCGTGTTGAGCTGGCCGAAGTCCCGCATCAGGAAGAAGAGGGGGATCGACAGCGCCTCGACGGGCACCATCTGCCCGACCAGGAACATGATCAACAGGGGGGTCCGGACACGGGAGCGGCATCGGGTGACCGCCGTCGCCGCGCGAAACGCGATCC
>NZ_JAGXJM010000598.1:0-238 GCF_019091445.1 Streptomyces sp. GbtcB7 | reverse complement strand
CCGGCGGTCGACAGCCAGGAGAGGGCGCTGCCCCGGATGGGCCGGGTGATCCTGGCGGGGGCCGGGCACCTGCCGTGGGTCGAGGATCCTAGGGGTTTTCGGGAGGCGGTGATGGCGGCGTTGCGGTGGTCCGCCGTCCCTCGCCGTGGCGGAGGTGGCGTAACCCGGCGGACTCCGTCCGCTCCCACAACTCGTACACGGGCAGCCTGCCCTCCGGCGTGTCCGCCGGCCGTGCGGT
>NZ_JAGXJM010000597.1:0-238 GCF_019091445.1 Streptomyces sp. GbtcB7 | reverse complement strand
CGTCGCCGCGCAGGCCAGCGGCACGGTCGAGCAGGGCGGCCGTACCGTCTCGCTGGGAGTCCTGGTGGGACCCGAGTTCGAGGCGAATCCGCGCGAGCTGTTCGGCCCCGACCACTACCACCCCTCGGCGGAGGGGTACGCGACGGCGCCGATGGCCGTCCTTCCCACCGTCTGCGCGGCGCCGGGCCGCTGGCCGGCCGAGGAGGAACGCCCGGACGTCACCCGGCGCGAGGGCGTC
>NZ_JAGXJM010000596.1:0-238 GCF_019091445.1 Streptomyces sp. GbtcB7 | reverse complement strand
GTCCCGCGCGGGGGGGGAAGGGGGCGGCCTACGGGCCGTGGCCCGTGACCCAGGGGTCCTTGAGGGCGAAGCCAGGCAGATGGGCCGCGGCGGGGTCGTCCCAGGCGGGCGTCCTGCCGCCGACGACCCCCGCGACGACGGTCGAGGCCAGCGGCTGGGACAAGGACGCGAGCTGGAAGACGGGGCCCGGGTCGAGGGCCCCGGGCCATCCCGCCCGACGCTCGCCGTAGCCCTTGGG
>NZ_JAGXJM010000595.1:0-238 GCF_019091445.1 Streptomyces sp. GbtcB7 | reverse complement strand
TTGGGCGCGGTCTCCCCGCCCTTCACCGACTGGCCCTTGACGTGGCCCCCGACCAGCCCGAGCAGCCCGCGGTCCTCGTTGACCTGCACCCCGGCGTCCTCCAGCGTCTTCTTCGCGTCGTCCACGCTGTCGCCCTCCACGTCCGGCACCGAGACCATCTCGGGGCCCTTGGAGACGGTCTGCGTGTCGGTGTCGCCCCCGGCGACCTGGCTGCCCGCCCTCGGCGTCTGCTGGGCGT
>NZ_JAGXJM010000594.1:0-238 GCF_019091445.1 Streptomyces sp. GbtcB7 | reverse complement strand
ACGACGCGGCCGGCTTGCCCGCCGTGTCCGTGGGCTGTGCCGTGGACTGGTCGGAGCCCCGGACCTCGTACGCCCGCGGCCGGTGCGGTTCGCGGCGCAAGAAGCCCTTGCGCTCCAGGGCCATCAGCTGGTGGGCGACCGACGAGGTGCTGGAGTGGCCGACCGCCTGTCCGTTCTCTCGCATCGACGGCGGGTAGCCGCGCCGCTGCACGGGGTCCCGGGTGACCTCGATCACCCG
>NZ_JAGXJM010000060.1:0-50786 GCF_019091445.1 Streptomyces sp. GbtcB7 | reverse complement strand
CCCCCACCCCCCTCCCGCGGTCCCCCTACCACCCCGGTGCAGGCCCACACGTTCGGCCCCACCAGGAGGAGGCCTACGTCCCCCCGGGCCGGGGGCGGTGAAGCGTGCCACGACCTTCTGGGCGGCGCTGCCGAAGGGGGCGGTGGTCATGGCGCCGGGCAGTACCACGTGTCCGGGCTCCAGGGCGGTGTCGAAGGGGGCGAGGGTGTTGGCCGGCCAGGCGACCGCGGCGGCCGGGTGGCCCAGCACTTCCTTCCCGCTGCCCGAGGCGACGCGCTCGCCGTCGACGACCAGGTCGACGAGGACGGTGGAGAGATCGGGCGCGTCGGTCAGGGGCGTCCAGGGGTCGCAGAGCAGCCCGGCGGAGCTGGCGTTGTCGGCGACCGTGTCGACCAGGGTGATCTTCCAGTCACGGATCCGGCTGTCGACGATCTCCAGAGCCGGGGCGACCGCGTCGGTGGCAGCCAGGACGTCCTCGACGGTGATGCCGGGACCGCGCAGGGGCCGTGCGAGGCGGAAGCAGATCTCCGGCTCGACGCGCGGCCGGCAGTAGCGCGCCGCGGGTATGGTGCCGCCGTCGCGGTGGACCATGTCGTCCAGCAGGTGCCCGAGGTCGGGCTCGTCGACGCCGATGAGCTGCTGCATCGCGGCCGCGGTCAGGCCCACCTTGTGTCCGACGACAGTGGCCCCGTCGGCCAGGCGCCGGGCGATGTTGTCCTGCTGGACGGCGTAGGCGTCGGCCAGGTCCATGCTGGGCAACAGTGTCGACAGCGGGTCGATGGGTGCCACATGATGTGCTGCCTCGCGCAGCAGCCGGCCGGCTTCCGCACGCTGGTGGGCGGTCATGGTCATCCCGTGCTCCTCGATGCCAGGCGGGTCGCCGCGTCGTGGATCAACTGGGCGTGCAGTTCGAACATCGACACCAGGTCGACGGCGTCGCCGCTGATCTCCCGCTGCACGAACAGGCCGTCGGCGCCCGCGACGGCGTAGGTGGTGAGGGTGCGCACGGCGTCCTCGTCCAGGCCGGGGAACAGCGACTCGACCACTTCGGTGATCTTCTGGCTCGCGATGTCGCGGACCTGGAGGAACACCGTCCGGCCCCGAGGCTCGGCGGGCCGCCGCTCCAGAGCGAGCATGAGGCCGAGACGCAGGAAGTCCGGCGCGTCGACCAGCGACTTCGCCACGTTCGCCGCCATGGCCGTGGCCCGCTCCAGCGGTGTGCCCGTCTCTTCCACCGGCAGCTCGACGGCTGCGAGCCAGGTCTCGAAGCTGCGCTCGATGACCGCGGCGATGAGGTCGTCCTTGTCCTTGAAATGCCAGTAGATCGAGCTGGCGGGCAGTCCGCACTTGGCGCTCACCGCCGCGATCGACGTGCCCTCGTACCCGCGCTCACCTGCGATCTCCACCGTGGCGTCGAGGATGCGCTGCC
Source organism: Streptomyces sp. GbtcB7 (assembly GCF_019091445.1). Taxonomy (NCBI): domain Bacteria; kingdom Bacillati; phylum Actinomycetota; class Actinomycetes; order Kitasatosporales; family Streptomycetaceae; genus Streptomyces; species Streptomyces sp. GbtcB7. The sequence continues at coordinate 49,357 of NZ_JAGXJM010000060.1, read as the reverse complement.
GCGACTCCACCCCGTTCGCACGCTTCTTGCGCGGTGTCTGCGGCCTGGTCATGGGGGTGCCCTTCCTGTTGTGCCGGCACTTGACCGTGTCCTGCACCGAGCTTACCGTAGCGCTCGTTCCAATTGGAGTAAACGCTACAGCAACGGGTTCGCAGCACATCGCGAACAGGGACGACAGTGAGGTGGCCTGGTGAGCGAAGTCAGTGCCGAGGTCAGCGCCGAAGACGGTGCCGAACGCAGTGCCTATGACGTGGCGGTGATCGGCTACGGGCCCACGGGCGTCACCGCGGCGAACCTGCTGGGCGCGCTGGGCCTTCGGGTCGTCGTGCTCGAACGCGACGCCGAGGTCTTCTCCCGAGCCCGGGCCATCTCGACCGACGAAGAGGTCGTACGGATCTGGCAGCGCATCGGCCTGGCCGATCGGCTCAAGCAGGACATGCTGGCCGACCGGCCCCTCGACTTCGTCGACGCCCGGGGCCGCACCTTCCTCAGCGCGCATCCCACCCCACGCGGTCACGGCCATCCGCCGCAGATGTTCATCTACCAGCCGGCGCTGGAGCAGGTCCTGCGTGACGGGGTCGCCCGCCACCCGAACGTCGAAGTACTGCTGCGGCACGAGTGCCTGCGGCTGCGTCAGGACGCCGAGGGCGTGGAACTGACGGTGGTCTGCTCGGCCGACGACTCCGTCCACCGCCTCCGTGCCTCGTACGTGATCGCGGCCGACGGCGGTTCCAGCCTCACCCGCGCTCAGCTCAACATCGGCTATGAGGGCCGGACGTACGAAGACCGCTGGGTGGTCATCGACACCGAGATGCTCAGGCCCTGGCCGGACCACGACCGGCTGCGTTTCCGCTGCGACCCCGCGCGGCCCGCAGTGGACTGCCCCACCCCGCTCGGTCACCACCGCTGGGAGTTCCCGATCCTGCCGGGTGACGACGAGAAGTACCTGACCGGCGACGAGGCGGTGTACGAGCTGGTGGCCCGGTACGGGATCAGCCGGGACAGCGTCAAGATCCTGCGGACCACCGTCTACAGCCACCACGTGCGCTTCGCCGCCCGCTTCCGGGCGGGCCGGGTCTTCCTCGCGGGTGACGCCGCCCATGCCATGCCGCCCTGGATCGGCCAGGGCATGGCCGCCGGAGTGCGCGACGTGGCGAACCTGTGCTGGAAACTTGACGCCGTCCTCCGTGGCGAGCTGCCCGAGACCGTGCTCGACAGCTACGAGACGGAGCGGAAACCGCACGTCAAGGAGGTCACCGAGCGGGCGGTGTTCGTCGGGCGGATGATCACCGAACGGAGACGGCCGGTGGCGAGGGTCCGCGACTCGGGGCTACGGGTCCTGAACCGCGTGCCTGGCTTCGGTGCCTGGCTGCAGGACGCGAACTGGATCCCCGTGGCCCGCTACGCCGAGGGTCTGCAGGCCCGCCCCCGGGCCCGCGCGTCCGGCTGGCAGATACCCCAGCCCTGGATGACCGGGCCCGACGGCGAACGCGTACGGCTGGACGACGCACTCGGCAGCCGCTGGCTGCTCCTGCACACCGGATCGGCCGCGCCCCAGCCCGCGTGGGACCGCCTCGGCATCCCCTCGCTCACCATCACACCGGCCCGATCCCGCCCGGCGGAGGGCACCCTCGTCGACAGCGACGACGTACTGCTCGCCTGGCTGGCCGAACACCGCGCGGCCACCGTCGCCCTGCGACCGGACGCGTACGTCTACGCCGCCGCCCCCGCGGGCGCTCAACTCTCGCCGCCCCTGACCGGATTCGCTCCCGTGCCGCACCCGATCCCGACCACCGCTCTGTGAGGACCGACATGACCACGCATACCGAACTGCCGCCGATGCGGGAGCGCCTGCTCGACGTCGGGGACAAGAAGATCTTCGTCGCGGAGACCGGCGACGGCTCTCCCGTCCTGCTGCTGCACGGCGGCGGCCCCGGGGCCTCCGGCGTCGCCAACTACGCACGCAACATCGGGGAGTTGGCCAAGGAGTACCGGGTCGTCGTTCCCGACCTGCCCGGTTACGGACGCAGCACCAAGGGTGTCGACGGCGCGGACCCCTTCGGTCATCTCGCCGACGGTATCCGTGGCGTGCTCGACCGACTCGGCCTGGAGCGGGCCCACCTGGTCGGCAACTCCTACGGCGGTGCCTGCGCCCTGCGACTGGCCCTGGACACGCCCGACCGGATCGACCGCATGGTCCTGATGGGCCCGGGCGGTATCGGCACCACCCGCGCCCTGCCCACTCCGGGTCTGAACAGCCTGCTGAACTACTACTCCGGTGAAGGGCCTTCGCGCCTGAAGCTGGAGAAGTTCATCCGCGACCACCTGGTGTTCAACGCCGCCGACGTGCCCGACGAGGTCATCGACGCGCGCTACCGGGACAGCATCGATCCGGAGGTCATCGCCGCTCCGCCACTGCGCCGCCCGTCCGGCCCGAACGCCCTGCGCACCCTGTGGAGAATGGACCTCACCCGCGACCGACGCCTGGCCCGCCTGCCCGTGCCCACGCTGGTGCTGTGGGGCGCGAAGGACAAGGTCAACCGGCCCGAGGGCGGGCGCATGCTGGCCGATCGCATGCCCAACTGCGACCTGTACCTGGCAGCCAACACCGGGCACTGGGTCCAGTACGAACGCGCCGAACTCTTCAACCGCCTGTGCGCCGACTTCCTGGCCGGGCGCCGATGAACACGCCTGCGCATCAGTCCGTCTTCGGTGCCGTCCACCTCGGCTACATCGTCATCGAGACGAACCGCTTCACCGACTGGCGCCGCTTCGGCACCGACGCCATCGGCATGCACCACGACGCCCCTGACGCAGGACTGATGCGGTTCCGCCTCGACGACCAGGAATGCCGCTTCCTGCTGAGGCGCGGCCCGGCCGAGGACGTCGTGGCCACCGGCTGGCACATCGCCGACCACCCCACGTTCGAACGGATCGAGGCCCGCGTACGCGCCCACGGCGTCCCCCTCGTCCAGGGCACCGCCGAAGAAGCCGCTCTGCGCGGGGTCGAACGCCTCCTGTGCTTCCCGGGGCCCAAAGGCATCACGCAGGAGATCTACACCACGCCGGTGAAGTCGGCGGAGCCCCTGCGCATGCTCGCCTCCGGATTCGTCACGGGCGACTCCGGCATGGGCCACGTGGCGATCACCTCCACCAGACCGACGCAGATCCGCGGCTACTACAACACCGTCTTCGACGCACGTCTGACCGACTGCATCGACGAGACCATCAGCGGCGTCAAACTCAAGATCCGCTTCCTGCGCGTCAACGAACGCCACCACTCCATCGCCGTCGCCGCCGTCCAGGGTCTGCCGATCGACCCGATCCGCACCCGCGTCCAGCACCTCAACATCCAGGCCGCCACCCTCGACGACATCGCCCGGAGCTACCAGCGCGTGTACGAACTCGGCTTCGACATGGCGCTGTCCGTGGGACAGCACACCAATGACAAAGAGCTCTCGTACTACGCCCGCACGCCCTCGGGCTTCGAATGGGAGGTCGGCTGGAATCCCGTCACCATCGACGAAGCCACCTGGCAGCCCACCACCCACCAGGGCATCAGCGTCTGGGGCCACACACCCGTCGGCCGGACCATCATCGACAAACTCGACCAGTTCCGACTCGGCGCCCGCTCCCTCACTCGCCCGGAAGTCACCGTCCCCGCCCTCGGCGGAACCGGTGTCTGCGACGACTGACCGCCGGGCCGGGCCCCGCCGGCCCGGCGGGGCCCGGAACAGATCCGGTTCCGGATCACGCTGAAGGACCCGTGGCAGACTGGGCGGGCGGCTCGTCCCGGTCCGTCGTCCACCCCCTACTGATCCACCGAGGTTGTTTCCGTGCCCAAGCCCGTGGCCCGCGAGCCGATGCGACGTAATTCACGGTCCAACCGGGCGCGCATCCTGGCCACGGCCCGCCAGGAACTGGGACGGAATCCCGACGTCACCCTGGAGGAACTCGCGCGAGCCGCCGGTGTCGTGCGGCGCACCCTCTTCGGGCACTTTCCCGGACGCGCGGCGTTGCTGGAGGCTCTTGCCGGGGAGGCGTCCGAGGCGATTCGGAGCGTCGTCTCGGCCGGAGCGAACTCGACGGAGCCGGCCGAGCGGGCCCTCGCGTACTTCGTGCTCTCCGTGTGGCCCGTAGGGGACCGCTATCGGATGCTCGTGGCGCTGGCGCGGAAGGACCTGGGTATGGAACGCGTGGCCGAGATCCTGGCACCGGCCCGCGACGAGGCCACGGCCATCCTGGAGCGAGGGCAGCGAGACGGCGTCTTTCACACCCATCTGCCGCCCGCTGCGCTGAGCGCCGGACTGGAAGCCATGACGGTCGCGCTGCTGGAAGCGGTCAACACCGGGGCGCTGGACGACGACGGAACCCGGGTCGCCGTCGCGACGCTCATCGCGGCCGGTGTGCCGGAGGACCAGGCGGGTGCGGTGGTCGACGACGTCGCGTCCGCGGCGCTCGCGGAGGCTGCCGCCGACGCGTGAGCCGTCTCGCGGACCAGCAGAGGACGCTCACCTGACGGCGGCGTCGACCATGTCCAGGTCGGGCAGGTCCAGCGAGCAGATCCGCGCGGCCTCGTCGGCGGTCATGCCGAAGTGGCGCAGCAGTCCACGGACAACGAGGTCCGAGGACTTCGCATCGTCACGGTCGGGCTGCGCGTGCAGGAGCGAACCGAGGGCCAGTTGGGCGCTGACCGTCATGGCGAGGGCGAGGTCCAGATCCTCCACCTCGAAGCGTCCGGCGGCCGCCGCGGTACGGATGTCGCGCAGTGCGCGCGGCGCCAACCCGCGGTCGGAGTAGGCCACTTCGAGCCCGTGGTTCAGGAGAACCCGGCTGAGCTGCGGGTAGCGGCGGTGCAGGCGGCCGGTCATCCGGAAGCTCTGGGCGTACGCGACCGCCGGGTCGTCGATGTCCGCGGTGAGCTGGTCCATGAGACCGCCGAACCACTCCAGCGCGTCCTCGACCGCGGCGCGGAAGAGGTCTTCCTTGGTGTCGAAGTGGTTGTAGAACGAACCGACCCCGACATCCGCGAGCTCGGTGATCTCCAGGACCGCGACGTCGGTGCGCCCCTCGGCCAGCAGGCGTTGTGCCGCGCACACCAGGGAGGCTCGCGTGCGCGCCCGTCGCTGGTCGGCACGCCGGGGCGCGGTCTTGTCGGCCATCGCATCCTCCACACATCCGTACTCGATCCACCCGCACTCTAACCGTCCACCCAGACGTCCTGAATATTTCGTCAGTTCTATTGACTGACATCAGTCTCGAAAGTGAAGCTTTCTTCAGAAGGTGGTGACCGTGGAGCCCGACCTGGTGGTGGCCTACCTGATCGTCCTCTTCCAGAAATGAGCTACGAGATGAGCAAGCCAACACCCCGTGCGGTCGAGGAGACTTCGGTGCTGGTGGTCGGCGCGGGCCCGGTCGGCCTGACCCTGGCCATGGAGCTGGAGCACCACGGTGTGGAAACCCTGCTCGTGGAGCGCAACACCTCCACGACCAGACACCCGAAGATGGACGTCACCAACGGCCGCAGCATGGAGCTGTACCGCCGCCTCGGCGTCGCGGACGACCTGCGCGAGGTCGCCATCCCCACCGATCGCCGCACCAAGGTGACGTGGGCGACCAGCGCGGTGGGCTGGGAGCTGGCCACGTTCGAGTACCCCAGCGTCGACGAGACGCGGGAGACGATCCGTGAGCGCAACGACGGCACGCTGCCTCTCGAACCCTGGATGCGGGTGTCCCAGGTGATCCTCGAACCGGCGCTGCGGGACCTGCTGGAGGCGCGCGCCAAGCACGTCACCGTGCGGTACGGCTGGGGACTGGACAGCTTCGAGCAGGACGCCGAGGGCGTCACCGCCCACCTGGTGTCCGCCGACGGTGGCCGTCGGCGCACGGTCCGCGCCCGCTACCTCGCCGGATGCGACGGCGCCGGCAGCCGCACCCGCCGGCAACTCGGCATCGGGCTCGACGAGACCGACCTGCGCAAGCTGGTCGTCAAGGAACTCGGCCTTCCCCGCACGGTGGCGACGCTCGCACGAGCCTTCCGGGAGACCCGGGAACGCCCCGCCGACGGCCGTTTCTACTTGGTGCACTTCACCACGTCCGACACCGAGATCCTCAACCGCTTCGGCACCGTCTGGCATCTGCAGTCTCCCGCCGGATGGACGGTGATCTCGCAGAACGACGGCGACACCTTCACCCTGCACGCCCCGCTCGGCATGCGCACCGACGCCGACCGCATCGACCCGCGCGAGTTCGTCCACGAACGCCTCGGCCGCCGCTTCGAGATGGACGTCCTGGTCGCCAACGCATGGACCCCGAGACTGACCGTCGCCGACTCCTTCGGCCGCGGCCGGGTCTGGCTCGCGGGCGACGCCGTCCACCAGGTGACGCCCACCGGCGGCTACGGCATGAACACCGGAGTCGGTGACGCCATCGGACTCGGCTGGACACTCGCCGGAGTACTCCAGGGCTGGGGAACTCCCGGTCTCCTGCGCGCCTATGAACAGGAGCGCCGGTCGGTGGCGCTGCGCAACCGCCAGGCTGCCGTGCGCCACTGCTTCGTACGCGCGGCGGTCATGGCCACCAACCGGGCCGAGCTGCACAGCGAACGCTGGCTCGGGGCACGCACCAGGCGGAGGACCGGCCGAGAGATCAGCGACCTGGGGAACCTGGAGAACGAAGCCCTCGGCATCGAACTCGGCTACCGCTACGACACCTCACCCGCCGTCTGCCACGAGAGCGGCGGCCAGGCTCCTCGGCAGACGATGGACGAGTACACGCCCAGCACCTGGCCGGGCGCCAGGCCGCCGAGCGTGCTGCTGGAGGACGGCCGCGCCCTGTTCGACCTCTTTCATCGAGGCTTCACCCTGCTGCGGTTCGCCGACCACGACGTCACCGCACTCGTCGAGGCCGCTGCCGAACGCGGTGTTCCCCTCGACGTCGTCGACGTGCGCGACACCCGCGCCCGGGCCCTCTACGAGCGGGACCTGGTCGTCGTACGCCCCGACCAGCACGTCGCCTGGCGAGGCGACACACCACCCGGCGACCCGCTGCACGTCATCGACCGCATCCGGGGCGCTCACCACTGAGCTCGCCGGTCCGTACAGGAGAATTCATGAGCCGACCTGTCAAGACCACCTCCTTCATGTCCCCGGTCTGGTTCCGCACGGACCTGCCCAGGGAGAGCGCCGTCGGGTACTGGGCGGGACCGCACGCGCAGATCGCCGGGCGGCTGCCCAACATGGCCGAGTACGTCCAACGGCACTTCTCGCCCACCGACCACGGCTACTGGCCGTCGTCTCCCACCGTGGGTACGACCGTTCCGGCGAACTGGCGCTGTGACGGCGTGGCCGAGGTGCGGTTCGGGAGCACGGTCGCCGCGCTCGCCATGCCGATGCGCATGCGGGAGGTCTACCTGGATGAGCAGAATCTCTTCGAACGGGTCCTCGGACAGGTCACCGGACCCGGCGGAGGCCGCTGGTGGACCGACGGCCACGACGACGCCGTAGGCCACCGCACGGTCCTGCTCCTGCGCCGGCGCCGTGGGGTGCGCGGCCGCGCGTTCCGGGCGTACGTCCACGACCGCATCGGTCCCGCGCTCCACGAGGCCGGTGCGCGCGACCTGCGCACGTACACGTTCCTGCCCTGGTCGCGGTTCGTGCACCCCACACTCGGTGTCTGTCACGACAACCCGACCTTCCGCCGCTACCACGGAAGCGTTGTCGTCGGAGCCGACAGCCGCGCCGCCGTGGACGAGTTGCTGAAGTCCGAGCAGGTGGCCGGGATCGTCACCGACCAGCACACGGTCTTGACGGCCGCCCACGCCTACACCGTGGAACGGAGCGTGCCGGTCATCCGTCCATGACGCGGTCCCGCTTCAGCCCGGGATTCGGCCGGGCCGACGCGCGCAACCGGACACACGAGCGCCCTGGCCCCCGAGGCCGCCGCGCCCTGAGCCGGCGGCGGTGGTGTTCTGTGCCGTTCTCAAGCCGTGGTCTTTCGGCTGCGGCGTTCGGCGCCCAGACGGGCGTAGTAGTCGACGAGTTCGGGAGCGTCCACGGCCGCGGGGTTGACGACCTGCTCGACGGAGGTGCCCTGGAGCAGGCGTTTGACCGGGACCTCGAGTTTCTTGCCGGTGCGGGTGTGTGGGATGGCCGGGACCTGGAGGATCTCGTCGGGGACGTGGCGGGGGTGAGGCGCCGGTGCGGATGGCGTCGCGGATGCGGTCGCGCAGAGCGTCGTCGAGGGCGACGCCGGGTGCCGGGACGACGAACAGCGGCATCCAGTAGCCGCCGTCGGCTTCCTCCGCACCGATGACGAGCGCTTCTGCGATCTCCGGGAGGCGTTCGACGACGTCGTGGATGTCGGCGCTGCCCAGGCGTACGCCGTTGCGGTTGAGGGTGGAGTCGGAGCGGCCGTGAACGATCACCGAGCCGTGGGCCGTGTGGGTGATCCAGTCGCCGTGTCGCCACACGCCGGGGTACGCGCAGAAGTAGGCGTCGTGGTAGCGGGCGCCGTCGGGGTCGTTCCAGAAGGACAGCGGCATCGACGGCATGGGGCGAGTGACGACCAGCTCGCCGACCCGGTCGACGACCGGAAGGCCCTCGGTGTCGTACGCGGCGAGTGCCACACCCAGGTGCGGAGCCGACAGTTCCCCCGCCCAGACCGGGATCGTGGGCGCGCTGCCGGCGAAGCCGGAGACGATGTCGGTACCTCCACTGATGGAGGCGAGCAGGACGTGACCGCCGACGTGGTCGCGGACCCAGGGGTAGGCGGAGGCGGGCAGCGCGGAGCCGGTGCAGCCGACGACGCGGATCGACGACAGGTCGTGCACGGACGGGTCGATGCCGAACTTGGCCATGGCCAGGAGGTATTGCGGGCTGGTGCCGAAGACGGTGACGCGGTGGTGGGACGCCAGTTCCCACAGGACGTCCGGGCGGGTCAGCGGGGCGGGACTGCCGTCGTACGTGCAGGTGGTCGCGCCGGTCAGCAAGGTGGAGACGACCAGGTTCCACATCATCCAGTGGGTGGTGGTGTACCAGAGGAGGCGGTCGCCGGGACCGAGGTCGGAGTGCAGGCCGAGGGTCTTGAGATGTTCGAGCAGGACGCCTCCGTGACCGTGGACGATGCCCTTGGGCAGGCCCGTGGTGCCGGAGGAGAAGACGATCCACAGAGGGTGGTCGAACGGCACGGGTGTGCAGTCGAGTCGCTCGGTGCGGGTGGACGCGTCCTCCCACGGGATGACCAGCGAGGGACAGCTCCGCGAGGGCCAGGGCAGACCGACATGGTCGACCAGCAGGGTCGCCTTCAACGTCGGCAGCGCATGGGCCAGTTCGAGGGCGGCCTCCCGTCGGTCGTGGGTGGTGCCGTTGAAGAAGTAGCCGTCGGCCGTGATCAGGACGGTGGGTTCGAGCTGCGCGAAGCGGTCGGCGGCGGCCTTGGGCGCGTAGTCCTGCCCGCACACGGACCAGACGGCGCCCAGGCTCGCGGCGGCCAGGAACGCCACGATCGCGTGCGGGGTGTTGGGAAGGTAGCCGACGACCCGGTCGCCCCTGCCCACGCCGAGGTCGCGCAGGGTCGCGGCGACGGAGGCGACCTGGGCACGCAACCGCTGCCCGGTCACCTCGTGGCTGGAACCGGTCTCGTCGAGGGCGACGATCGCCACGTCGTCGTCCGTGAGACTGCGCAGGGCGTGGTGGGCGTAATTGAGGGTGGCGCCGGGGAACCAGCGGGCGCCGGGCATCCGCTCGTCCTCCAGCACCCGCTGGTAGGGCGTGGCCGCCTCGATGTCGAAGTACTCCCACACCGCGCCCCAGAATCCTTCGAGGTCGGTGACCGACCAGTGGTGCAGGGAGGCGTAGTCCGAGTCCACGGCAACACCCCGGTGCCCGGCCGCCCAGTGGGCGAAGTCCACGATGCGACTGGCGGCTGCGGCCTGCGGATCAGGGGTGAAGAAGGGGTCCGGGTACGGCGTGTTCATCGCGTTGTGCTCCTCAACAGGCTTTTCTCAACGGTCCGTTGGGAAGGGAAAGGGATTCGTGTGGAGTGCAGAAGGGACGCCCAGGCAGCGGTGTCCGTGAAGTCGCCGCCGCCGGGCGGGACGACGTCCATCACGACACGGTCGGGCCGCAGCAGCACGGCGTCCGCCCGCCCCTCGCGCAGCCAGGCGGCGAGGTGTCCGTCGTCACCGAGGTCGGCCACGCGAACGGTCCGGGCACCGAGGCCGTCGGCGACCGCTTTCAGCGAGGGCGAGAGCGGTACGGCGGTCAGCAGGGCGAAGGAGTCGCCGAGCAGTTCGTCGAGGCGGGCGCGCCGTCCGTCGACGGTCACCCACGGCTGGGGGCAGAAGGTGCCCACGAGACCGCGGCCGCTCCAGCGGGTGCGACGGCGTACGAGCGGCCCCGCGGTCAGGGCGGGACTGAGGTCGCGTGCGGCCGCCGTACTCAGGCCAGGGATACGGACGGCCGCGCTCAGGACACCGCGGCGAACGGCTGCGGCACCGTCCTGGCCGCCGGTCATGGCCCAGCCCATGGCGACCGCGAGCCGTACCATGCGGCGGGCGTGCGGCTTGCGTTCGACCTCGTAGGTCTCCAACAGTCGCTCGTCGGCGCCCTGTTGGAGAACCCGGGCGAGTTTCCAGGTGAGGTTGTAGGCGTCGCGCAGGCCCGCGCACAGCCCCTGCCCGATGAACGGCGGGGTGAGGTGGGCGGCGTCGCCGAGGAGAAAGACACGCCCCCGGCGCCAGCGATCGACGACCCGCGCCCGGAAGGTGTACCGCGCCTGCCGCATCACCTCGAAGTCGGCGCCGTACGCGAGATCCACCCAGGGAGCGATCAGCTCCCGCAGCCGCTCGTGACTCAGTGCCGAGTCGTCCCGCAGCCGGAACTCCCAGCGGTAGCGGTCCTCGCTGACGCGCATGAACGTCGCCGGCCGCTGCGGATCGCAGACCTGTTCGACACCTTCCCAGCAGCGGACCGGAAGGCTGGTGCGCACGTCGATGACCGTCCAGCGTTCCTCGAAGCGCAGGTCCTCCCACCCGGCGCCGATGGCGTCGCGGATCAGGCTGCCCGCGCCGTCGCAGCCGAGGACGGCATCCGCCCGCAGAAGGTGTTCACTCTCGTCGTCGCGGTAGGTCACGCGGACCGGACCGTGGCCGTCCTGTGCGACGCCGACGACCTCCACTCCGCCGCGCAGTTCGCACGCCGGGGTGCGAGCGAGGGTGTCGCGCAACAGCCGTTCCAGCTCGGGCTGGTCGAACATGCTGGTCTGCGGGAAGCCGTGGGCTCCCTGCGCGACGCGCGGGAACTCGGCCATCACCCGGTGCCCGGCGTCCAGCAGCCGCAGCCCCCGCGCGGGGCGGGCGATCGCGGCGAACTCCTCCTGGACCCCTGCGGCCTGGAGGATGCGGCGCACCTCGTCGTCCGTGGCGACGGCGCGCGGCAGCGGGTAGACGTCGTGGTGGCGTTCGAGGACGACGGTCCTCACACCACGCCGGGCCAGCAACAGGGCGGCGGTCACGCCCACGGGCCCCGCTCCGACAATCACCACGGGTACGTCTGCCGAGTTGTGCTCGACGGTCATGTGCGGCTCACTTCGGGTCACGGTTCGTGTCGGTCAGTTCGCGTCGGTCACGGGGGTGCGCTGCTCACCGAGGTCGATCCGCCCGTCAGGCGTGGCGATCGTCCCGGTCACCACATCGCCGCGCCGGAGGTAGTGCGGGTTCTTCGCCTGGCTCTTGAAGAACGCCTTCCACTTCATGGCGGGCGGCAGCAGCGAGCCGATCTTCTCGACGGCCTTGGGCGGGGCCTTGAGCGCGGTGCCGCCGGGCGTGCCGGTCAGCAGCAGGTCCCCGGGAGCGAGGGCCTGGAAGCGGGCCAGCAGGGTCAGCGCCTGCGCCGGGCGGACGATCATGTCGGCGAGGGTGCGGTCCTGGCGCAGGTCGCCGTTGACGGACAACTTCAGCCGCAGGTCCAGGAGATGGGCGAAGTCCTCCTGCTCCAGCAGGGCCAGGTAGGGGCCGGTGGGCGTGAAGGTCGGGTACGACTTGCTCTCGTAGAACTGCGTCTTCGTCAGCTGTACGTCTCGGGCGCTGACGTCGTTGGTGATCACGAGACCGGCGACGTAGGCGGGAAGGTCCCGCTCCTCGACGACGGTGCCGACCGGGAGGGACGCACCCATGACCAGGCCGAGCTCTATCTCGTAGTCCAGGAACTTCACATGCCGCGGCTGGACGATGCTCTCCTGAGGGCCGCTGACCGAGCCGGACGCCTTGCGGAAGAAGGCGGGCGGGATATCGCCGGTGAAGCCCGAATCCTTGGCGTGGCTGCGGTAGTTGACCATCTGGGCGACCACGCGGCACGGAGTGGTGACGGGGGAGAGGGCGGCCAGGTCGGCGAGCGGAGTACCCGGATCGCCGGAGTCGGCGGCCTCCCGGACCGCGTCGCGGTCGGCGAGCAGTTCGGCGGTGGTGACGGCCTTGGTCTCGATGCGGACGGCGCGTTCGTCCCGGACGACCCACCAGCCGTCGGTGGTACGCAGAACGTTGGCGCTCATGAGCTCATCGCTTTCATCAGGCACAGCAGGCGTGCGGGGTCGAGTTCGTTGTCGCCGCGCAGGGCCGTCATGACCTCGCGCAGCTTGGCGGGGGAAGGGTTGGCGCCCAGGAAGTCGCGGGTGGCCGGCGGTCCCCACTGGGCGAGGCCGCTGGTCGACATGGGTGCCCAACCGGGTTCGAGGTCGCAGGAGAAGAGGTCGCCGTCGGCGAAGTGCTCCAGCATGAAGTGGTCGGGGTCGCGCCAGTAGTCGAACAGCTGGCTGCCCTGGATGTGCCGGCCGATGCCCCAGCTGCGCTTGTAGCCGCGCTCAGCCAGGTACTCACCGCCGGCGGCGATCGCGTCGAGGTCGGTGACCTGGTAGGCGGAGTGGACGTAGCCGTTGCCCGGCCCCAGGTGCATGGCCAGGGTGTGGTGGTCGGCCGGTACCGTCCCCAGGTCGCAGCGGATGAACGCCATCGTCGGACCACGGTCGCGCTGCCCGTCCAGGAACAGGAAGTCGGACACGATCATCCCGAGCGTGTCGAGATACCAGTCCAGGGTGCGGGCGAACACCCGTGTCTCCAGCACCACATGCCCCAGGCGCTGGATACGGGAGGGCTCCCGGGGCGGCCGCTGCGTGACGTTCGTACGACGATGGTCCGTACCGAAGTTGAGAAGCAGCGGCTGCTGTTCGGGCAGCCCCGGCAGCTGCTCGCCACAGTGCACGACCCGGACCGGGAAGCCGGAGGGGTCGAGCAGGTCGACGACCCTTCCGCCGCCGGGGATGTCCGCGTCGCCTACGTCCGAGTCGGTGGCGCGGGCCAGCCGGTCCAGGTCGGCCCGCTCGGCCGCGCGGAACGCCGGGCCGATGAAGCTGCTGGCGCGCCCCTTGCGGATCACCATGCACGGCGAGCCGGCGAAGGTGCCGCGCAGCCACAGCTCACGGTCGGTGCGCGCGGCGACCCCGAAGCCGAAGTCACGTGCGAACACCTCGGCCCGGTCCAGGTCGGGTTTCTCGAACTCCAGCCAGGCCAGGTCCGCCACCTTGATCACAGGATTTCGGGCCCGGCCCGGGTGCTCGCCGCGGAGGGCTCCCTGCTCACTGTGGAGGTCCTGGTGGGCCGTCCTGACGTCCGCGACGCCGACCGCGTTGACGCGGGTTTCGGACATGGTGTCCTCCAAGCAACATTGCCGTAATGAGGAGATAATCAGCTTTGACTTTTCGATCGTCAATAGCTGGATCGGGAGTCAGTGACGAAATCGTCATGTCAGCCCCGTCCCGCAACCGCTTCGAACGACGCCGCGCCGAGATCCGTCAGGCGCTCGTCCGAGCGGCCCGGCAGATCCTCGCCGAGACCGGGGACACCAGCGCGAGCATCCAGGCCATCGCGGAGCGCGCCGATGTCGGCTTCGGCTCCTTCTACGACCACTTCGCATCGAAGACGGAGCTGTTCGACGCGGCGGTCATGGACGCGCTCGAAGAGCTCGGCCAGACCTTCGACGAACACCTGCGGGGCATCGACGACCCGGCGGAACTCGTCGCGGCGGGATTCCGCCTCAGCGCCCGCCTGGCCGACTCGCAACCTGAATTGATGCAGGTTCTGCGCCACCGCGGCCTCGGCCACATCCACTCCACATCGGGACTGGCTCCGCGCGCCGTGCGTGACCTGGAGGTCGGCATCGCCTCCGGCCGTTTCACCCTCGCCGATCCGACCGTCGCCCTGACCGCCCTGGGCGGCTCCCTGCTGGCGCTGGTGGAGCTGCGGTTCGCCCGCCCGGAACTCGACGGGGACGAGGCGGCCTCGAACCTGGCCGAGATGCATGCTGCGCGTGCTGGGTGTTCCCTCGGAGGACGCCCACGACGTCGCCCGGCGCCCGCTGCCCGACCTCGACTGACAAGCTCCGAGCGCCGTGACCAAGCCCGTCCGTGAACCGACGCGACACACTGCGCGTGCCGGCCGGGCGCGCGTCCTCGCCGCCACTCCGACCTGACACCCCCGAGGGATCACGCGGACGACGAACTCGGGTGGAAGGTGACCGCCTTGCCGGTGAAGCGGGCGCTGATCCCGCTCTTCGTCGTGGTGACCGACCGCAGGTGCAACCCCTCGGGGATGTTCCGGAGGGGGACGGGCTCTTCCAAGGCCCTGTCGAGCAGAGCCTTCACGGGAGGGATCAACTCGCCCTGGGTGACACGGACGTCCGTGAAGGCGATGCGGTTGCCGCCGACCGCCGAGACGGCGGTACTCACGGTCACGTCACCGACGAGCGGCAGGCCGGCCCGCACGTCCACCCGGCCCGGCTCGTCGCCCTGCGAGACCTCCAGGCCGAGCGCGCCCGACACGTCCTCGTACGACAGGAAGGCGGTCGCCTCGACGCTGCGCGCATGGGCCTCGCCGGCGCTCCCCGAAGTCTTCAACCCGTCGAGACCGACGGTCAGTTCCGTCACCGGTAGCGGCCGGGTCGTTCCGCTCGCCGGGATGTCGTGGGCGGTGATGTCGACGTGCCGCAGGCTGCCCTCGGCCAGCTGAGTGAGTACAGGAAAGCCGCTGACGTGCACCGAGGGCCGCTGCGGGGTCGCCATGCCCTCCTGGAACGCCTCCGCCGTACGGCTCTCCGCGCGGGCCGCGGCAACCCGGTCGAGGGCGACGCCGCCGGCCAGCATCGCCGCCACGGACGCGACGGCGATGATCCTGCGCCGCCTCCTCGGTGCCGGGGAGCTCACATACAGGGCGGCGTCACCGTAATACGGCTCGCCCACGGGCTCCTGGTCATGCTGGGACTGGTACATGGCTTTCCTCTCGGGTCCTCTCGGGTCCTCTCGGGAAGTGATCTCCGGACGCGCGCACAAGGCGCCGGAGTCGGACTCGGACTCGGACGGGATTTCTAGGCGCCGACGGGCTCGGGACGGCCGAGCCGGCGGACCTGTGCGACGGCGAGGTCGACGTCCGCTCCCACCGCGATCAGGGCGGCGGTCGCGGTGCGTGTGCCGTCGTCGCGCCAGGTTCCGGCGTTCACGCACTCCAGGAGCGCCAGCAGATGCCCTTCGAGTGCCCGACTGAGCGGCCCGGGCGGAACGCTGGTCCGGAAGACGCCCTGCCGCTGCCCCCGCTCGATGATCGACGCCGCCATGTCGCGGGCGGGGTCGAGGACTTCGTTCACGCGTTCCGCTCCCAGGTCCTGAGGCGCGAGTCTCAGCAGCATGCGATAGCGGTCGCCGACGGGCCACAGGGCCAGGACGAAGCGGGCCATGGCGGTTACGGCGTCGGGATCGTGGCTCGTCACGGCCGCCAGTGCCCGTCGCAGCGCTTCCGCGGCGTCCGTGACGAGCCCCTCGACCAGCGCCGACCGGCCGGCGAAGTGGTCGTAGACGGTACGACGCACCACGCCGGCCGCCTCGGCGATGTCACTGAGGCTGCTGTCGGGATCGTGGCCGAGTTGCTGCCTTGCCGCTTCGAGGATGCGGGCCCGGGTGAGCTGTGTCTGGCGGCGGCCGCCGCCTGTGACGCGTGGCTGATCATGTCGGACCTCCGGTCGACGGGGGAGGGCGCCTCGATACTTGCACATCAATGGGCAACAAACTAGTCTGCACACCGTTGAGCAAATAGCCCGCAGTGCCGTGGCCGTGCCCGCACTGCTCCTGCAGACCCACCACCCCTTGAAGCTGCCGCTTCGCCCTGAGGAGCTTCCGATGCCGCTCTTTGCCCACACGCCCGCCGAGAAGATGACGGAGCCGTACCCACGACGCTGGTGGGCCCTGCTGGTGCTCTGCCTGAGCCTGCTGATCGTGGTCATGGCGAACACGTCGCTGATCGTGGCCGCGCCCGACATGACCCGGGACCTGGGCCTGTCCAGCAGTGACCTGCAGTGGGTCATCGACGGCTACACCGTCCCCTACGCCGCGCTGATGCTCGTACTGGGCTCGATCGGCGACAAGTACAGCCGCCGCGGCGCGCTGGTCCTGGGCCTTTTGATCTTCGCGGGCGGCTCGGTGATGGGCGGCCTGGTCGACGAGACCGACTTGGTCATCACCGCCCGCGCGATCATGGGCGTCGGCGCCGCCGTCGTGATGCCCGCCACCCTGTCGCTGCTCGTCGCGATCTTCCCGAGGGCCGAGCGCGCCAAGGCCGTCACGGCCTGGAGCGCAACCTCCGGCCTCGCCATCGCCGCCGGTCCGCTGGCGGCCGGCTGGCTGCTGGAGAACCACGCCTGGGGCTCGACCTTCCTGATGAACGTCCCCATCGCGGTCGTCGGCGTCGTCGGCGCACTGCTCCTGGTGCCGCCGTCGAAGGCGGAGAAGATGGGCGAGATCGACTACGTCGGCGGTCTGCTCTCGATCGTCACCGTCGGCAGCCTGGTCTACGCGACCATCGAGGGCCCGCACTTCGGCTGGGGCACCGGCCCCATCACCGCGGCCGTGGTCGCCGGTCTCGGCCTGCCGGCCTTCGTCGCGTGGGAGCTGCGCCACCCCCACCCCATGCTCGACGTACGCAAGTTCAAGGAGCGCCCCTTCAGCGGCTCCATGCTCGCGGTGCTGTTCTTCTTCTTCGGCACCTTCGGCTCGATCTACTACGCCACCCAGTTCCTCCAGTTCGTCCTCGGCTACAACGCGCTGGACACCGGCGTACGACTGCTGCCGCTGGCCGGGGCCGTCTTCGTCGGCGCCGCGGTGACCGGACGACTGGCCCCGAAGCTGGGCGTGAAGCCGGTGGTGGGAACCGGCATGGTGGTCGGCACCGCGGGCGTCTTCCTGCTCACGCGGGTCGAGTCGGGCTCGACCTACACCGACTTCCTGGCGCCTTTGCTGCTGCTCGGATTCGCGATCGGTCTGAGCCTGTCCCCGGCCACCGACACCATCATGGGCTCCTTCCCCGAGTCGGAGCTGGGCGTCGGTGGTGGCGCCAACGACACCGCGCTGGAACTCGGCGCCTCTCTGGGCATCGCCGTCCTCGGCTCGCTCCTCGCCACGTCCTACAAGGACAAGCTGACCGACTTGATCGGCGGCCACCTCCCGGCCGCCGCGATGGACACCGCCAAGGACTCGGTGGGCGGCGGCCTCGCGGTCGCCGAACAGGTCGCGAAGAACCCGGGCGGCGGACCCCAGCAGGCCCAGACCCTGATCAGCGCGGTCCAGGAGTCGTTCGCCCACGCCATCGCCCACACCAGCCTCATCGGCGGCGTCATCATGGCCGGCGGAACCCTGATAGTCCTGGCGGTCCTGCCCGGCCGCCGGGCTACCGGCAAGCACCGCCAGGAGGAGCCGGTGGCAGCGGAGGCCGACCGGGGCGAGGAGTACGCCGACTCCGTCGGGTGATCCGCGCCGACTCCTGGGAATCCCGCCCGGCCTCGTCCCGTCGAGGCAGGGCAGAGCGCGTCGGCCGATCTCGCGAGCGTCGACCGGCGGAAGGGCAGCAGCACGGTCGTGAGGGCACCCCGCTCCATCCGTTTCCTGCCGATGCGTTCTCGCCTGTTCGGCGTAACGTCATCCCTGTGGACGTCACCGCGGACAGCCTTGTGTCCCGTGCCGCGCATGAACTCGGTCTGAGCGCGGACAGGCTGATCGCCGACGTGGAGCGGTGCCTACGACGTGAAATCCCGGAGCTGTCGAAAGACCCGGAGATCGCCCGCATGACATCGCAGAACATCGCCGAGCACATAGCCGGCGTCTTGGGCGGCCTCGAGCACGGCATCGAGCTGAGCCGGAGCGATCCGCCCGTCGCCGACGTCGAACGGGCGCGTCGGCTGCCCCGGCGCGGAATATCCCTCAGCGCGATGCTGCGAGCTCACCGGCTCGCACAGGGCATCGCTCTCGACAGGCTGCTCGAAGAGTTGCCGCGACTGACGAGCGACGCCGAGCTGATCAGCGCGGCGGCACGCAAACTGATCGCGGCGACGACCGAATACGTGGACCGAACCTCCGAGCAGGGCGTCATGGCGTTCCAGGAGGAGCGGGACCTCCGACTGCGGTGGCGGCTGGCGATGGTGAACGAGGCCGGCCTGCGCATCGGCACCACCCTGGACATCTCCCGCACGACACAGGAACTGGCGGACCTCGCCACCGAGCACTTCGCCGACCTCGCCACCGTCGACCTGCTCGACTCCGCGCTCCACGGACACGACACCCCGGAGGAGAAACCGCTGCTACTGCGCCGGGTCGCCCAGCGGTCGGTGACCGAGGACTGGCCGGAGGCGACCATCACGCGGCAGCAGCTCCACACCTACCCGGACGGATCGCCGCCGGACCGCGCCCTGACCACGGGGCAGCCTTCACGGCACCACCTCGACGGGGCTCTCGACCGCTCGCCGGTGAACCCGGGACCCGACCTCGGCGTCGACGCCCACCAGACCCACTCGACGCTGGTCGTTCCCCTGCGTGCCCGTGGCACCGTCCTGGGCGTCGCACAGTTCTCCCGCCACCGCAATCCCAGCCTCTACGACGACGAGGACCTGCTCCTCGCGCAGGAGATCGCCGCCAGGGCAGCCGTCGCCGTCGACAACGCCCGCCGCTACACCCACGCCCGCGCCACCGCCCTCAGCCTCCAGCGCAGCCTGCTCCCGCCGTGTATGCCACGGCAGTCCGCCGTGGAGGTCGCCTGCCGCTACCTGCCCGCAGGCGCCGGGGTCGGGGTAGGCGGCGACTGGTACGACGTCATCCCGCTGTCGGGAGCCCGAGTCGCCCTGGTGGTGGGCGACGTGGTCGGCCACGGCATCCACGCGGCCGCCACCATGGGTCGGCTGCGGACCGCCGTTCGCACCCTGGCCGACATCGACCTGCCGCCCGACGAACTCCTCACGCATCTGGACGACGTCGTCCTGCGCCTGTCCGCGGAAGTCTCCACCGACCCGGACATCGAAGCCGACCCGGACATCGAAGCCGGCGGGGACCTCGGCGCCACCTGCCTGTACGCGGTCTACGACCCCGTCAGCAGTTGCTGCACCCTCGCCCGCGCGGGCCACGTCCTGCCTACCGTGGTGACCCGGGACGGCACCGTCGACACCCTCGACCTGCCACCGGGCCCGCCGCTCGGCCTGGGCGGCCTGCCGTTCGAAGCCGCGGAGGTCGACCTGCCCGAAGGCAGCCTCCTCGCCCTCTACACCAACGGCCTGATCGAAGCCCGCGACCACGACATCGACACTGGCCTCACCCTGCTGCGCCAGGCCCTTGCCCAGCCCACTGCCTCCCTGGAGGCCACTTGTGACACCGTGCTCGAAAGCCTGCTACGGGCTCGCCCGGACGACGACGTGGCCCTGCTCCTGGCCCGCACCCACGCCCTCGGTGGCTGCCAGGTCGCCAGCTGGGACCTGGCGGCCGACCCTGCCGCAGTTGCCGGGGCCCGGTCGAGCGTCTCCCAACAGCTGAGCACCTGGGGGCTGGAGGACCTCGACTTCACCGCCGAACTGGTGGTGAGCGAACTGGTCACCAACGCCATCCGCTACGGCAGGCCCCCCATCCAGCTGCGCCTCATCCACGACCGCGCCCTCCTCTGCGAGGTCTCCGACGCCAGCACCACCACCCCGCACCAGCGCCGCGCCCGTACCTACGACGAAGGAGGACGCGGCCTGCTCCTGGTCGCCCAACTCACCGAGCGCTGGGGCACGCGTCACGCCCGGCACGGCAAGACGGTCTGGGCGGAGGTGAACGAGTCCGCCGACTTCCCGACCTTCGCGCCTGTGTAGCCCAGTGGGCCTCCATTGCCCCGGCTCGACTTCCGGCACCCCGGATTCTCCCCAGCGTTCGCTGGAGTGTCCCAACGAGCGTGGGATCAAAGAGAATCGCCGCCCAGCTCGAAATCCTCTTGAAGGTGTCTACGTGGAGGCTCCGACCTGCGGCGATACTGTTCCCGTAGCTTCTGACCTGCGCGGAGGGGTGTTTCAGTGTCTTTCAGGCTCGTGCCGCGTTACGCAGTCGATTCCCTCCGTGCGCTCCCCAGGGCGTGGATTCTCCCCACCCTGGTGCACTGAGCCCTTTCCAACCTGCCGGCCTTCCGCGGCGTCGTTGACCTTGGACGGACGGCGAGCAGGCGGTGCGCCACGCGGCGCGGACACCGTCCTGCGCCAGGCACAGACCTGCCTCGAGGTACCCGCGCCCCGCACGCGACACGGCACGCACGCGAGCGCGGCTCCTCCGGTGAGACCGGATTACAGAGATGTTGTGCGAAGTCTTGACGTGCCCCGCCCCGCTGCGTAGATATGACTGCGCAGTCATGACAGCGCAGTCATGTATCGGAGTGGGACCAGGAATCGATTGCCGAAGGTCGGGAGACACCATGACACCAGTCCGTCGGTGTGGTGACGCTCGGCACGGCCTTGTGCGGTCCGGCCTTGCTGCTTACGGGCGTCGAGCGTGCCGTGCGGGACATCGACTACGCACTCCGTGTGGTCAACTCATGGAAGACGAGAGGGCGGGCATCGACAGGGCCGTGGATTCGCTTCTGGACCAGGGCGTGGACGGCGTCGTCATCTCCGGGCCGATCGACGAGGAGGACGGCGCTGATCTCTCCCCCCGGGTCGACGTGGCGTAGACAGAACGAAGACAGAGGAGTCACCTTGGACACCCCCGTACGCATCGGACTGATCGGCTACGGCTTCGGCGGCCGCGTCTTCCACGCCCCACTGCTCGCCGCCGCCCCGGAATACGAGTTCCTGGGCGTGGTCACCACTTCGCCCGAGCGCCGAGCCCAGGTCGCCCAGGACGTGAGCCGGCCGACCTTCGACTCACTGGAGGACCTGGCCCGCGCCGGCGCCGAGGCGGTCGCCGTCTCCACGCCCGCGGCCACGCACATCCCTTTGGTGCGGCAGGCGCTGGAACTGGGCCTGGCCGTCGTCTGCGACAAGCCCTTCGCACTCGACGCGGCCTCGGCCCGTGCGACCGTCGAGCTCGCGGAGAAGCACGGCCGTCCGCTGACGGTGTACCAGAACCGCCGGTGGGACTCCGACTTCCTCACGCTGCGGACGCTGCTGGACAGCGGCGAAATCGGCGCCGTGGTCCGCTACGAATCCCGGTTCGAGGTCTTCCGGCCCGAGGCAGGTGCTCCTGCCGCGGGCGGTGGAACCCTCGTCGACTTCGGCAGCCACCTGGTCGACCAGGCTCTGGTGCTGTCCGGCCCGGTGGAGCGGGTGTACGCCGAGATGCACCATCGTGAGGACGAGGACGGACTCGACGACGACGTCTTTGTGGCCCTGACCCACCGCAACGGAGTGCAGTCGCACCTGTGGGGCAGCTGGCGGCAGGGTGCCCCGGGACCCAGCCTGCGCGTCACCGGGACCAGGGGGACCTTCGTCGTCGATCACAGGGACAGTCAGGACCGCGCGCTGATGACTGGTGCGACCCCGCAATCCGAGGGTGACAGTTGGGGTACCGAGCCCGAACACCTCTGGGGCCAGGTGCGGCGCGGAGACGCCGTCGAGCCCGTCGCCTCGGCCCGTGGCAGGTGGGACCTGTTCTACACCGCCTTTGCCGCCGCGGTCCGCGGTGGGGGACCTGTTCCCGTCGATCCCTGGGACGCGGTGGCCACCGCCACCGTCCTGGACGCCGCGCGGTCCAGCGCCCGCGATGGCCAAGTGGTACGACTGCTTGACAGCGCCTGACCGCAGAGTGCGGCCAACACCGGCTCGCACACGGTCCGACTCCGAGCAACAGAGAAGGCAGGAAAGGCAGGGAGGCGCAAGACCAGATGATCCGCACCTCCTTCAAAGCCGACTGACAGACCCGGTCCCAGGCGAACTCATTCGCCGAACTGTCCGGTCCCAAGGTCCCGTTCCGCCCACTGACTCTGCTGGCACGACGCGACTGCCGGCGTGTGGACCGCCGTCGGCACGGCCGTCTCCACCGGTTCCTTCCTGGTCTCCCGGGCCATCCTCAACGGGCGCCACGCAGGCGTCCCGATCACCCATCCCGGGGTGCTTCGGGCGCCGACGTCAACCACGCGGTGGTCGTCACCGCCTGGTTCAGAACTGGCCGCCGGATCCCGAATCCCTCGGCTACACCGCCACGGTCGCCGGCTCCTGGATCGTGTACGAAGTTCGGCCGCTCGGCGCGGTCTTGTTCCCCGTGGTCGTCGTGCGGCGCCGCGACGTATGAAACCGCGGCAGGTGCTCATTCAGAGGTGGGTGGTGTCCAGGCTGCCGCGGCTGCTTGTGCGGTGGGGTGGGTGGGGAAGACCTGGTCCAGCCCGACGATGTGGAGCATTCGGCTGACGCGGTCGGGGACCGCTGCCAGAGCGATGTCTGCCCGGGCGGCGAGGGCGCGATTGCGGGCGGCGATCAGGACGGTGATGCCGCTGGAGTCGCAGAAGGTGATGCCGGTCAGGTCGATGACGAGCTGCTGGCCTGCCTGGAGTGTGAGGCGGGGGAGGAGCGTACGTACGTCGGGGGCGCTGTTGTTGTCGAGTCCTCCGGACAGTTCGATGACGGGCCCGGCGAGGGTGGCGCGGGTGTGGACGGTCAGCTGGGTCACGGCTGCTCTTCACTGGTGGGCCGGGGCACGCTGATGGCGAGCACGGCGGTGTCGTCGTCCACTCCGGTGCCGAGTGTGTCGAGCAGGTCACGGACCGCGGCGACGGCGTCGGAGGCGGTCGTCGGTGCCAGGGCCTGGGCGAAGTCGAGGAGAGCGTCGTCACCGTAGCGGTCGCCGTCGGTGATCTGGGCGGTGTGTGCTTCGGTGAGGCCGTCTGTGTGGAGCAGCAGGGTGTCGCCGAGGTCCAGGCGGACGCTGGTGGTGGCGATGTGGGCGTCGGGCAGGGCGCCGATGAGCTGCCCGCCGGGGGTGGGCAGGTAGTCGGCACTGCCGTCGGCCCGCATGAGCAGGGCAGGGGGGTGGCCACCGCTGGCCAGGGTGACACGGAAGCCGCCTCGGTCGGTGTCGGGGATGAGCAGTCCGAAGACGACCGTGCAGAACCGCGGGTCCTGGCCGTTGTATTCGTGGTTGAGGACCGTGTTGAGGTTGCTCAGGACGGCGACCGGGTCGGGGTCGTAGACGGCGGCGGCGCGCAGGGTGTAGCGGGCCAGGGAGGTGACGGCTGCTGCGGCCGCGCCCTTGCCGCACACGTCGCCCAGGAACAGCCCCCACGTTCCGGAGGCGAGAGGGAACAGGTCGTAGAAATCGCCGCCGACTTTGTCGGTCGAGGCGATGTGGTAGTGCGCGGCCACATCCAAGCCGGGCACATTCACCAGGGTCGGAGGCAGGAGGGTCCGTTGCAGGGTGGCGTTGAGGCGTTTCAGTTCTTCGCGTTCGCGTTCTGCTTCCTGCCGGGCGCGCAGCAGCTCGGTTTCGTAGGCGCGGCGGTCGCGGGCGTCGAAGACGGTGGTACGGATCAGCAGTGGCTGCCCGTCGCTGCCGGTCTTGACCGTGGAGGTCACCAGCACCGGCAGACGGCTGCCGTCGGCCGTCTTGAGTTCCAGAGCGATTCCGCTGACCTCTCCCTGCATGCGCAGCAGCGGAGCGAAGTGCGTCTCGTGGTAGAGCCGACCTCCCACGGTGAGCAGGTCGGAGAACGTCTTGCGGCCCACCAGGTCGCCGCGTTGGTGGCCCAGCCAGTCGAGCAGCGTCGTGTTGATCTTCGCTATCGTGCCGTCCAGCAGGGTGGAGAGGTAGCCGCACGGCGCACGCTCGTACAGGTCCTCCGCGCTGTCTTCCAGCAGTGCGGAGAACGCCGCGTGGTCGTCACGGTTCTCGCTGCCTCCGCCGTCACTGGCTTTGCGCATCATCGGCCCGCACCCGCGAAGGCGATGATCGCGGCAGCCGTCTCCTCCGGGGCGGCGAGCTGGGGGCAGTGCCCGGTCGCGTTCAGCGTGACCAGGCGGCTGCCGGGGATCTGTGACTGTACGAAGGTTCCGACCTCCGGGGGCGCGATCGCGTCGCTGGAGCACTGCGCGACCAAGGTGGGCGTGGTGACCTTGGCGAGGTCGTCGCGGTTGTCGGACAGGAAGGTCACCCGGGCGAAGGTCCGGGCGATGTCCGGATCGGTCCGGCAGAAGCTGTTGGTGAGCTCCTCGCCCAGTTCGGGGCGCTCGGGATTACCCATGATCACCGGCGCCATGGCACCTGACCAGCCCAGATAGTTCGCATCCAGCGATTCCAGGAGCTCATCGATGTCCTCGGCACTGAACCCGCCCCGATAGCCGGCGGCCGGATCGTCGATGAAACACGGCGACGGGGCGAGCAGGAACAGACCGGCGAAGGCTTCCGGCTCCCGCGCCGCAGCCAGAACGCCCATCATCGCGCTCACCGAGTGCCCCACGAAGGTCACCGGCCCGAGCGACAGCTCACGGCAGATCTCCAGCACGTCATCTGCATATCCCTCCAGCGACGAATAACGCTCCACGTTCCACGCCGAAAGATCGGAACGCCCCGCTCCCACGTGGTCGAAGAGCACCACGGTGAATTCGCGCTCCAGAAGCGGTACCACCAGCCGCCACATGTTCTGGTCGCAACCGAATCCGTGCGCCAGCATCAGCACGGGGCGACCGGACTGGCCGGTCACCGTCACATGATTCCTGCTCCGCACAGTCATACGCTCATCCTCGCAGACGGTTCTACGGCCCCCTCCCGGGACCGAGTGGCTTCAGTGGTGACGGGGCGCCGGATCAGGGCGCCGATGGCGCGCACGCCGTCGCGCCAGTTGCCCATTTCGATGCCGATTTCGGCAAGCGCGTCCCGGTGTGGCTCAGCGGCACTCGGCCGTCAACTCACCGCACGGGCGGTGAGCCGCACCGTCACCCTGACCCGGCGCGGACACGGGACCGTGCTCCCGGTCAGCCTTCGCGGCTCGGGAGAATCTCCTTGACCTTGGCGATCGCGAAGCCCCACCCCTGTGCCACCGTCGGCTTGCCCGGCACGGCCACCTCCTCGGGGTTGGTCAGCACATCCAGCAGGACCGGCCCAGGGGTGTCGAGGGCCCGGCGCACGCTGTCGTGGAGATCGGCCGGGTCGGTGACGCGGATGCCGGTGAGGCCGAGCGCGGTGGCGACTGCGGCGAAGTCGGGGTTGTCGAGTTCCGTGCCGAATTCAGGCAGGCCGGCCTGCTCCTGTTCGAGTTTGACCATCCCCAGTCGGCGGTTGTCGAAGACCACGAGCTTCACCGGCAGCTGGTACGTCTTGACCGTCATGAGGTCGCCGAGCAGCATGCTCAGCCCGCCGTCGCCGCAGAAGGCGACGGTCTGGCGATCGGGCGCCCAGAGCTGGGCCCCGAGGGCCTGGGGCATGGCATTGGCCATCGAACCGAGGTTGTACGAGCCGATCAGGCGCCTGCTGCCACGCATGGTGACGAAGCGCGACAGCCAGACGGTGGCCATTCCGGTGTCGGAGGTGAAGACGGCGTCCTCGGCGGCGTAGGCGTCCACCGCGGCGGCCAGCGCCTCGGGGCGGATCTCGTGGTCACGGTTGTCCAGAGCGGCCCTCAGCTTCCCGGTCCAGCGGCGCTCGTGACGGGGGTCGGCCAGGCGCCGCTGTCCTTCCTGCCAGTGGGCGAACCGGTCCCGCGCGTCGTCCAGGTGGCCGCGGTCCGGGACCGCCTTGAGCAGCGGGAGCAAGGCTCGTAGTGTCGCGCCGAC
Source organism: Streptomyces sp. GbtcB7 (assembly GCF_019091445.1). Taxonomy (NCBI): domain Bacteria; kingdom Bacillati; phylum Actinomycetota; class Actinomycetes; order Kitasatosporales; family Streptomycetaceae; genus Streptomyces; species Streptomyces sp. GbtcB7. The sequence continues at coordinate 23,279 of NZ_JAGXJM010000060.1, read as the reverse complement.
ATCGCCCGTCAGACCCACGTCCACGGGAACCCGGCGGCCCAAGTGCTCCTCACGGGTGTCGATCTGGACGACCTTGCACCCCTTCGGGTACCAGTCCCGGTACGGGAAGTCGGTGCCCAGCATCAGGAGCGCGTCGCCGCTGTCGAGCGCGTGGGATGCGGCGGGGTTGCCTATCAGACCGGTCTGCCCCACCTGGAAGTCGTTGTCCCCCTCGAACCCCTCCTTCGCCTTGAGGGTGAGGACCATCGGCGCGGCGAGCACGTCGGCGGTCCGAAGGACCTCGGCGCGGGCGGCGCGCGCTCCGCGGCCGACGAGCAGGGTGACGCGGTCGGCGGCGTTCAGGAGTTCGGCGGCCGCCGCGAGCGCCGGGTCGTCCGGGCGGGTGACGGGGCGGGTGAGGGCGAAGCGGGCGGGCCGGTCGTCGCTGAGCTCCTGGTCGCCCAGGTCCCCGGGCACGGTGAGCACTGCCACTCCGCCTTGGCTGACGGCCGTACGTACGGCGGACTCCAGCATCCGCGGCATCTGGTCGGGGGAGGAGACGGTGGCACGGTAGACGGCCACGTCACGGAAGAGCAGGTCGTTGTCGACTTCCTGGAAGTAGTCGCTGCCGACCTCGGCGAGGGGGACCTGACCACAGATCGCGAGGACGGGGGTACGGCTCTTGGCCGCGTCGTAGAGCCCGTTGAGAAGGTGTACGGAGCCGGGTCCCACCGTTCCCATGCACACCCCGAGGGTTCCCGAGAGCTGGGACTGCGCTCCGGCGGCGAAGGCCGCGGCTTCTTCGTGCCGGCAGCCGACCCAGTTCAGGTCGTCAGTGGTGCGGATCGCGTCGGTCAGTGGGTTCAAGGCGTCTCCGACCACTCCGAAGACGTGCTGGACGCCCAGGTCCTTGAGTGCGTCGACGATCACGCGGGCGACGGTTCGTGCCACGGGAGTGCCCTTCGGTCCGGTGCGGCCCTCGGAATGAGTGCCGGGTTCAGTGGGTGAAGCGGTCCGGGTCTGCCGACTTCCAGTCGGCTGCCCAGCTGGAGGGCGCCGATGTGAGCAGTTGTCCGGGGGTGAGCCACTCGTGGAGTTCCGCGTAGGAGCGGACGGTGTGCGGGTTCACCCGCTGGAGCAGCATGTGGGGTCGCAGCCCGCGCGGGTCGTCGACGCCCATCGAGGCCATGATCTGGAGAGCGCTCCTGACCGTTGCCTGCTGATAGCGCCGTACGCGCTGGGACTTGTCGGGAACATCAACGGCGCGGGCGCGCCGTTCGTCCTGGGTGGCGACCCCTACAGGGCAGGCGTTGGTGTGGCAGCGCTGGGCCTGGATACATCCGATCGCGAACATCATGGCGCGGGCGGAGTTGGTGTAGTCGGCTCCCTGGAGCAGGCGTTTGACAAGGTCGCTGCCGGTGGCGACCTTGCCGCTTGCACCTATCCGGATCCGGTCGCGCAATCCGACGCCCACGAGGGCGTTGTGTACGGCCATCAGCCCCTCACCCAGCGGCAGGCCGACGTTGTCCGCGAACTCGAGCGGCGCCGCGCCCGTTCCGCCCTCCGCGCCGTCGACGATGATGAAGTCCGGTGCGCTGCCCTCCTCCAGCATCGCCTTGCACACGGCGAGGAACTCACGGCGTGAGCCGACGCAGAGCTTGAACCCGACGGGTTTGCCGCCGGTCAGTTCGCGCATCCGGGCCAGGAAGCGCACCAGCTCGCGCGGTGTGGAGTAGACGCGGTGGAAGGGCGGCGAGATGACGGTCTCCCCTTGTGGAACGCCGCGGACCGCGGCGATCTCCGCGTTCACCTTGGCGCCCGGCAGGACTCCTCCGATGCCGGGCTTGGCGCCCTGGCCGATCTTCAACGACACGCACTTGACCTGCTCGTGCGCCGCCTTCTCGGCGAACTGCCGCTCGTCGAAGTCCCCGTCGTCGGTCCGGCAGCCGAAGTATCCGGTGCCGATCTCCCAGACGAGATCCCCGCCGGGGCGCAGGTGGTACTGCGACAGGCCGCCCTCGCCGGTGTCGTGGGCGAAGCCGCCCAGCTGCGCGCCGGTGTTGAGGGCCAGTACGGCATTGGCCGACAGCGAGCCGAAGCTCATCGCCGAGACGTTGAGCAGGGCCATGTCGTAGGGCCGGGTGCACTCGGGTCCGCCGATTCGGACACGCGGCGCCTCGGTGCGCACCGATCGGGGGGCCATGGACGGGGTGAGGAATTCGCTGCCCGTCCGGTACAGGTCGAGTTCGGTGCCGAACGGTTCCTCGGCGTCGGTGCCCTTGGCGCGCTCGTAGACGATGCTGCGGGTGTCACGGTCGAAGGGGCGGCCGTCGAAGTTGCGCTCGATGAAGTACTGCTGGAGTTCTGGCCGCAGCGCCTCCAGCGCGAATCGGAGATGCCCGAGCAGCGGGTAGTTCCGCAGGACGGAATGCCGACGCTGCACGAGATCGTGGACGGCCACGAGCGCGAGCACGAGCAAAGGGCAGGCCGCGGCCCACCACCAGGGTGACACCAGGACGGCGGTAGCCGAGCCTGCCACCGCCAGCGAGCCGAGCAGGGCGACCAGAAGTATCTTCAGCACATCGTGCGTGTGTCCCGAAGTCCGGCGGTCAATCCGCTCGCGCGCATCGCTCCGGCGCTACCGGTGTCCCAGCAGGTAAGAGAGGGCGCTGACGCCCGAGGAGCCCGGAAGGTCGCCCCGCGCCGTCGGGACGGCGGTCACTGCTCCTGTTGGCGGTGACGTCACCGCCTCGACGAGAGACTGGGCGCGAGGGTCAGCGGGCCTTGCGGCTGCCGGGAGGGTCCTGCGGGTCCTGAGGGTCGACGCCTGTGGTGGCGGACGCGTCCCTGGTTCCGCTGGGGCGCTGGGAGCGGCCCTTGGGGCCGGTGTCGTGCATGCCCTTCTCGTCACTGCGGGCTTTGCTCTGTTCCTCTCCGCGGTCGCTCGTGCTCTTCACGGGCCTGCCGTGCGGATTCCCCGCCTCTTCTTTGGAGACCGTGCGCCCTGGGCCCTTGTCGGGAGCGTGCTGGTCGGGGTGGAACGAGCGGTGCGCGCTCGGGTTGTCCTGCTGGCGGGTCTCGTCGACATCCGGAGACCAGCCGTGCTGCTGGGTGCCCTTGTGCCGGCTGGGGCCCTCACCGTGCGGGGGCTGGGATGACTTCGGCTGCTTGGCCTTGGCCTGGCCTGCCTTCTTTTCTTGCATCGGGTACGGACTGTGTAAGGTCCACGGATTGCGGAGCTTCCTGTGCCGATGTGGTTGCTACCAGTAGTGCTTGCGTCCGCCGACCTCGTGGCCGAGGGCGCCCACAATCCACAGGACGGCTCCGATGAGGACGGGGACCGATTTCGCTGTGTTGCCTCTTCCAGAGTAGGCACACATCCGGGCCCCTCGGCTCTGTCGTCGCACGGGAGCGGCGCTCGCCGTCACTGACATGCGTACGCCTCAACTCGGGTCATCATTCCGGGTCATCCGGGCTCGGCTGTGCAGGTTCGTGGCCGCAGTGGGTACCCGGTTCCCCTGGGCGGCACGGGCCGTCCGGGAAAGCCGATATGGAGGGATACCTGTGGACGGGATTGTGCTGCTCAAGGAAGACCACAAGACGGTGGAGAAGCTGTTCAAGCAGTTCGAGAAGGCCGGCGACGGCGCCCATGCCGAGAAGCGGAAGATCGCCGACCAGGTGATCGAAGAACTCACCACCCATACCTGGATCGAGGAGAAGATTTTCTACCCGGCCGCACGCGAGGCGTCCCCCGAGACCAAGGACGACGTCCTGGAAAGCGTCGAGGAACACCACGTCGTGCTGTGGATGCTCTCTGAGCTCAAGGACCTCGACCCGGCCGATGAGCGGTTCGACGCCAAGATGACCGTCCTCATGGAGAACGTCCGCCACCACGTCGAGGAAGAGGAGAAGGAGTGGTTCCCCGATGTCCGCAAGGCCATGGGCCGCAACCGACTGACCGAACTCGGCGAACAGATGGAAGCGGCCAAGAAGAAGGCCCCCGGTGAACCCCTCGCGGTTCCCAGCGCCGACCAGTAGACCGCCCAAGGCGGGTGCGCCTGCCACACGACGGAACCACCCGACGGCCTGCCTCCGCCCCCCGTCGCTGGGCCTCCACACGTTCCGATACGGCAGGAGGTTTTGTCGTATGGCTGTTCGTCATCACCTGATTCGTCGCCCCCCGCACGCGGTGTGGGCAGTGCTTGCCGATCCGGCCCGGTACGGGGAGTGGGTGGTGGGACCCTCCGAGTCCACGCCCCTCGACCAGGCCTGGCCCGAAGTGGGTTCCCGGATCCGCTACACCGTGCGGCTGGGTCCCTGGTCGGCGGACGGGGTCACGACCGTCCGCCACAGCGAAACGGGCAGGGAGCTCGAACTGGAGGCTTCGTTCAAGGCGCTGGGCACTGCGAGGATCTTCCTCCAGCTTCGGCCGTGGGGTGAGGAAACCCTCGTCGTCTGCGACGAGCACCCCCTGCGAGGTCCGGGCGGCGCTCTCCACAACCCCGCGACCGAAGCGCTGCTGCAACTGCGGCACCGGGGCATGCTGGCCCGCCTGGGCAGGGTCGTGGAACAGCAGCACGAGGGGATTCGCCATACCTGACGGGTCGCCGGCCTCAAGGTGCTGCCGGCAGCCGACGGGACGGTCGCCGGGTCGTCTCTGCGTGTGCCGGACGCCGCGAGTCGGCTCTCAAGCAGGTCTGAGCCCCGGGGGAGCGTCAGCCCGGATCAGGGATCGAGTTCGGATGTCGCCTCGGGTCCTGGAGTGTCCGTTTGGCTCGGTCCGGCGGGCTTTCGATGGCTGGTGTCGCACCACGGGTAGGTGCGGCTGCGGCGGCAGGTGCACAGGGCTACGCAGAATCGGTCGGACGACACGGTGGTGCCGTCGTCCAGGGTGACTTCGACCGGGCCTTCAACGAGCAGGGGTCCTGTGCGCTGAGCGGTGATGCGGCGGCGTCGTTCAGGGGAGTCGTTCGGCACGGATGATCACCAGCTCTTCCTTGCCGCCATCGCCTTCCAGCAGGCCGCGGCTTCGCAGCCAGCTGCTTCGGGAGCGAAGGATGGGCCCGATCGCGATGTAGCGGTGTTCCACGACGTCTGCGTCCAGGCCGGCCGCCCGCAACAGTCTCAGCGTCTCTTCCGCGCCGCTCAGGGCGGACTGGACGAGGAGCAGAACTCCGCCGGGCCGCAGGAACGCGGGTGCGTCCCGGCATATGCGGTCCAGCAGAAGACGGCCGTCATAGCCCGCGTCCCAGGACCGGGCCGCGCCGCGGCGGGGGCAGTCGGCGTCGGGTGAGGGTACGTACGGCGGGTTGGACAGGACGAGATCGAAAGATCGGCCCGACACCGGAGCCAGCAGGTTGCCGCGCATGACACGCAGCGGAAGTCGCGCCAACACCGCGTTGACCTTGGCGTTGAGAACCGCCCGCCAGGAGATGTCGACGGCTGTGACCTTCGCGCCCAGCCGTGCGGCGGCCAAAGCAACAGCTCCTGTACCTGTGCCGATGTCGAGGACATGAGCCTGCGGGGGGAGGGGTTCCTGACGCAGGGAATGCACGAGCAGATCGGTGTCGTGTTGTGGGGCGTAGACACCGGGAAGAGCAAGGGGAGTCATGGGGGTTCATCTCCGGTTCTCGGGGCGCAGGAGAACCTGTTCGGGCCGGGCCCTGCTGGTCAGACGGGCGTACGCAGCGATGACTCGCCTGCCCGCCACGCGCCGAGGAGTCGCTCGGCAAGGCGGTCCTCGACGTAGTTGGTGGCGTCCACGCCGAACGCGACGTCGCTGTCCAGGTGGGGTTCTTCCTCGAGGAGGCCCGCGACGACTTCCCGGCGTACGACCTGCTCGTGTACGGCGTCGGCCTCGACGTGCTCGTCGTAGAAGTGCTCGGCGGCCGGTCCCGCGCCGGTGCGACGCATGGCCTGAGCGAGCCGCCGTGAACCGGGCGACGAGGTGATCTCGACGGTGGCGAAGTGTCCTACCAGTGCGCCCCTCAGGGCGCGGTGCAGTCCGAAGAGGGACATCAGGTTCACGACGGCGAGTGCCTCGGCGCCGGCAGAGTCGAGATAGCGCCCGTAGGTGGTGTCCAGGCCGAGGTCGGCCATGAGGTCGGCGAACAGCCGCGCGTGCACCCGATCCGCCCGGCCGCCGCCGAACTCGTCGAACTCCACGGCTGCCATTCCGGCCTTCGCCCGGCCCCACAGGCGGGGCAGCACCCAGGCGTGGGGGTCGGCCTCCTTGAGGTGGTACAGCGACCGCTGCGCGGCGTATTCGCGTAGCTGCCACAGCTCCCCGTCGTCTTGGAGGTAGTGGGTGACCCCGGTGCCGCCCAGAGGTTCGACGAGCAGTTCTTCCAGCGCCTCGGCGGCGCGTTCATGCCGTGTCGCCTGGTGGCGCAGGGCCTTCAGGAAAGGGCGCTCCAGGGCTGCCCGGGCCTTGAGCAGGTCAGGGTCCCATTCACGGGCGGCGTCCACGCCGGCGAAACCCCGGTAGTGCAGCTCGTAACAGAGATACAGGCCGAGCTGCCAGTCCTCGCCGAAGGAGGACGCGTCTGCAACCGTCCCCTCGTCGGGAGGCGGCCCTGTACTTCTCAAGTACTCGGCTATCGCCGTCGAAATGGGGCCCCGGCTCGGCGGCAATGGCGGTTCTTTCGACCAGAAATCCATGTGTACGGAGTACCCGTGATCCAGAACGTCTCACATGGCCGCTCTTCTTCGCGGCTGGACCGAGGGCACTCGCTCTCCTGCTGGAAGCGGAGCAGGTGCCCGTGGGCGCCGGCGCAGGCCGACCGCGTTGCCGGGGGTTCAGTCGGAGGGCGGCAGCAGTGTGCCCAGCGGCCCGAGATCGAGGTTGAGGTCCTCCATGGTCAGTCCGTACTGGGCGCACAGGTCGCTCATGCGGTCGTGGAGGAGCATGAGGGTCGCTCCCAGGCGTTCTTCCTGTTCGTCGGTGAGGTCTCCTTGGTCGACGCGGTGCAGGGCCTGTCGTTCCATGAGCTGGCGCAGCAGTTCCACGAGAGTGAGGACGAGCTTCATGAGGTCTCGTTCGACGGTGTCGCGGTCGGAGCTGATCCGCCGGGCCGGGGAACGCGAGCCCTTGCCGGCCGGCGGGTCCAGGTCGCGTGGGGCGGCGGGCAGCAGCCGGAAGGCGCGTGCGGCGGCCTCCGCGACCTCGTCCGCGCGGCTCGGCGGCCGTCTCTCGCCCTCAGCTGTCATGGTCGCCGCCTCGCGGCGGATTCGTCCTCGTCCATGGCGAGGGGTTCTGCTCGCTGATGGAGACGATCAGGGCACGCAGTGAGATACGTACGAGATCGATGTCAGCGATGGACAGCACAACGTCACCGGTGAGGACGACCCCACCGCTCAGAAGTCGGTCCAACAGATCGATGAGAGCGACCTGCCGCTGAGGCAGCCGCTCCGCCTCGGGTGCACGGCCAGGCGTGATCACGGGGGTGCTCCCTCCGCAGCTGCAGCACCGCCGGATTCATCGAGTGGCATGGCGAAGGAGTACGGAGCCCAGGGGCCGGTGGCCTCGACCCGCACCCCGTCCAGCCCGTCAGCGGCATGCGCCACGTCGGCCAGGAAATCGTCGCAACGCTTCAGGGGCACAAGGTACGCGTCATTCACGACGTTCTCGCCGACGGCGCCGGCCGCGTCGGCGAGAAGACCCTGCTGTACGCGATGCCGGACACGGTCGGAGGCGTGCTTGCGGCCCGCGACCTCCACCCGCTCGGCGGCCTTCTGCGCCGCCTGGTACACGGTGTCGCGAACACTTTGCTGTTGTCGGCGGTTTCGCAGGTAGGCGCGCCCGGGGGTCAGGTCTGCCGCGGGAACAGTCGGCGCCGCGAGGGCCGCGGACGATTCGACGTAGATCTTGACGCCCCATTCGACATGTTCGGAGAGTCGAGCCAGTCGCTCCGCGAACATGGTCCGCCCGGCTTCCAGCACCTCCCGCGCCCGGTTGTCGTCGAGATAGACGGTTGCCAGGCGCAGTGGAAGAACGGTGGTGCGCTCGCCCAAGGCCTCGATGACGCCGTGGTGAGCGCGGGCCACCGCCTCCAGCCACTCAAGGTCCTCGAGATGCTGCTTGAGGGCGTCCTCCTGGAAGTCCTGTCCGGGCACATGGTTCACCACGAGCCCCAGCTGATCGTCGCCGGTGTCGGTGAGTAGGCTGACCGGGGAGTCGGCGACGCCTCGGAGCGACGCGGTGGCCTCCCGCAGTCCCTCGACGTTGCGTACGACCGCATACGCGTATGTCAGCGGGTCACTCATCGCGAGCACTTCCCCGGCGACGGCGGCCCGTGTCCTGCGGCGCTTCCTCCTTTGCGGGGAGGGCGTTGCCCTGGCGGATGGCATCGATCTCGGCCCGCAACCGGCGGTTCTCCTCGGCCAGTGACTGTTCACCCCTGCTCCGCGAGGACAGCGAAGGGTCGTGCTCCCACCAGTCGATGCCCATTTCCTTCGCTTTGTCGACGGAGGCGACCAGGAGACGCAGTTTTATGGTCAACAGCTCGATGTCGAGAAGGTTGATCTGTATGTCGCCTGCGATGACGATGCCCTTGTCGAGTACCCGTTCAAGGATGTCGGCGAGATTCGCGGAGGATCCCTGCGCGTAGGGGGGCGCTGATCGGGACGGATAGGAACCAAGCCTGTTGGCCAGGGGTTCAGTCACGGTTGCGGCCTCGTATTCCCTCGTGCCGGATCAGGAGTTGCATCCCTGCCGATAGGCACGGATCTCCTCCAGCCGGTCGAGCAGTTCGTCCTCGCGCTGGTCGAACGTCTCCTCGTCGATGTCGCCCGCGACGAGGAGACGTTCGAGCTCGGCGAGTTCGCGGTGCACCGGCGCGGGGTCGTAGTACTGGCTCTCGGCTTCCTCCCGGACGCGCTCCACGACCCATACGACGCCGCGCACGGGCGCCAGGGGAAGGGTGACGAGCTGTGTGAGCAAGCCCATGAGAACTCCTTCAGACGAAGCTGTAGGGGGGCAGGGGGCCGTTGAGCCGGAAGTCGAAGTCGTCGCCCATCTGGTGGGCGACGCTCAACTCGGAGGCGAGGAACGTGTCTTCCTGGTCCTCGGTCACCAGGAACGACACGTTGAGAAAGTCCGAACCCGTCGGCTGGGATGTTTCAAGCGTCCGGGCGAAGGGGCGCAGTGCTTCGACCACACCCGCCGCCAGCGCCTCTTGCCGTGCCTGCACCTCTTGGGCGACCAGCTCACCGAGTCGCAGTGATGTGTCGGGGGCGGCGGTGCCGACGCGGATCTCGTCATTGAGCTCTCGCGCCACGTCCGACTCCCGCAGAATCTGCCGCAGCAGCGCGTCTTCGTCCTGCGACGCCTTGAGGTGGTACTCGGTGCACCCCTCCAGTACTTGAAGCCTGTCCGTATAGTCCGCGGCATTCTGCTCCAGAGCCAGCCGGACGGCCTCGTCGTTCTCGGCGATGAGGCCGAACCGCATGGGGAGCACAGTGCCGTCAGCCATGAGGCGCTTCTGCACTTCCTGGTGGGCGATGATGTCGCGACGCTTGGGGCGTAGATCCTCTGGTGCGTCGCTGACCACAGCGCACAGCGGTCCCGCCGTGACTGCCCGCAGGCCCGCCGGTGACTCACCGACTCCGCTGAGACCGTCGAGGCGGAGCGGGTGCTGCTTGCCGGTGATGGAGTAGATGTATACGGCCATGGCTCATTCCTTCTCGCCGGGCGAGCCTTATTCGCGCTCACGTCGGGAGGTGCGCCGAGCCGGCCGCCGTCGCCTCTCCACGGGTTCCTTTTCCTTGCCCTCGTCTTCTTCCTCGGCCTCCTCCTCTTCGCCGCCGTCACGGCCGGTGATCCCCTTGAGGGAATCGGTGACCGCTTCCGCCGCGCCGGAGAGGGCCCCCTTGGATTTGCCCTTGGCTCCGCTCTCCACCGTGTCTCCGACGATGTCGGTCAACTGGGCCGGTGCCTTCCTCCCGGTCTCGAGGTCGAGACGGTTGCATGCCTCGGCGAAACGCAGATAGGTGTCGACACTGGCCACGACGATACGAGCGTCGATCTTGAGGATTTCGATCCCCACCAGTGACACGCGGACGAAGACATCGATGACAAGCCCGCGATCCAGAATGAGTTCCAAGACGTCGTAGAGGCTGGTGCCACCGCCACCACCGCGCGCGACAGCGCCTCCACTCTGTGGCACCACCGTCATGGTGCCTCCTTTCATGGCCGTTGCGGCCTCAGCCCAGCCGGTCGATCTGGCCGCGGCTGTAGCGGCGCGTCCTTCGGTACTCCACCAGGTCGCCTTCCTCGTCCAGCGTCACTCGGTAGGTGGCCATCACACTCGTGGTTTCGGGGACGCGTTCCAGTTCGAGTACCTCCACGTCGGCCTCCCAACCGGCTTCGGTGGATTTCAGTGCCGAGACGGACTCGGGGGCCCGCCCGAGCAACTCCTGAAGTTGTTCGACGGCGGAACGAATGGCCCAGGCTGCGTTGCCCTTGCCGGAGCGTCGCCGGGGGCCACCTGTGTTCCCTCGGTCCGTGCCGCGGCTGCTGCTGCTGGATCGCCGCCGGGGTTCTGCTGCGGCCATGGTCTCTCCGGTGGTCGAAGCGCGCGCCATACTCCACGCGCGAACACTATAATTCCACCATATAGGGGTACATATCTTCGGGCATGGATGGCTCTGAGCGAACCTGCCCGGTGGGGTCACGCCCTGCCCCGGTGGGGCCGCATGGCGTGTCCGGGGTGCTCTCAGCGGGCCGAGAGACGCGTCGCGTGCGATCCGCTTCTGTCTCAATCGCTGGTTGAGCAGGGGATGTTGGCCCGTATTCGAGTGTGTTCACCTCCCCTTTCCGAAGGGAACCGGCTCATGAACGACACGACCAAGATCGGCCTCGCCGCCGCGGTCGCAGCTGGCTATGTGCTCGGACGTACGAAGAAAGCCCGTTTCGCCTTCGGGCTGGCAACCTATCTCGCAGGTCGCCGATTTGGGCTCGATCCGCAGCAGCTGTTGACGACCGGCCTGAAGAAACTCGGTGACGTTCCTGGAGTCGCCGAGCTGAACGAGCAGGTGCGCGGCGAGCTGTTGGACGCCGGACGCAAAGCCCTGGCCGCCACCGCCGACCGGCGCCTCGCCGGTCTCGCCGACTCTCTCCATGAGCGCACGCTGCGCATCGGTGAGGAGAAGGGCGAGGAGGAAGAGGGCGAGGAAGAACCGGAGGAGGGCGAGGAGCGCTACGAAGACGAGGAGGAACCGGAGGAGGAAGAGGGCGAGGAAGAGCCTGAGGGGGAATTCGAAGAAGAAGAGGAAGAGGAGGAAGAAGAACCGGAGGAAGAAGAACCGGAGGCAGAAGCGGAGGAGGAAGAAGAAGAGGAAGAAGAACCGGAGGAGGAAGAGCCAGAGGAAGAGGCTGAGGAGGAGCCGCCACGGCGTCGTCGCCGCCCCGTAGCGGGAAAGAAGCAGGCGGCCAAACCCTCTCCCCGTAGGGCGGCCGCCAAGGAAGCCGCTCCCGCGAGGAAGAGGACTCCTGCGAGGAGGGCTCCCGAGAAGAAGGCTCCCGCGAAGAAGACCGCGGCGCAGAGGCCCCCGGCCAAGAAGTTGGCGGCGCACAGGCCCGCGGCCAAGAAGGCTGCCGCCAAGAAGTCGGCGCCGGCGAAGAAGACCGCGAAGAAGTCTCCGCCCCCTGCCAAGAAGGCGGCGGCGAAGAGGGCACCGACGAAGAGTGCGTCCGCGAAGAAGGCCCCGTCCAAGAAGGCGGCCCCCGCGAAGAAGGCGACTGCCAAGAAGACTCCCGCGCGGCGGAGGTAGGTCATGGCCGACAAAGAGCGAGACTCCGGCCGGGGAGAGGGCTCCGGCCTCGACATGTTGCGCGACGAACTGACCGACTTCCTCGGTGCTCAGGTCGAACATCTCGTCGACAAGGCCGGGGAAAAGTTGGGGGATGTCACCGACCAACTCCTTGACACGGCCGAGAACGGCGGATCTGTTCTCGGCATCGGCGGACGCATCCTCAAAGGTGATTCACCCTTGAAGGCGTTCGTCGGTGAGAAGGCCAAAGGCCTCAAAGACAATGTGATGGACAAGGTCAAGAACGTTTTCGGCGGGGGACGCGGAGGCAAGTCCGGCAGTACCAAGGTGATGAACATCATTGAAGTACTGGACGTCGGTGTGCCGATCCGCGTGGCGTACAACTACTGGACCCAGTACGAGGAGTTCAGCGACTTCACCAAAGGCGTACGGAGTGTGTCCCGGAACGACGAGACCGCCAGTGACTGGAAGGTGAAGGTCGGCCCCTCGACTCGTGGTTGGAAGGCGACGGTTCAGGAACAGGTGCCGGACGAGCGAATCGTGTGGAGCTCCGAGGGTGCGAAGGGCACTACTCACGGCTGTGTCAGTTTCCACGAACTCACGCCCGACCTGACGCGGATTGTGCTTGTCGTCGAGTACTACCCCTCGGGTTTCTTCGAGAAGACGGGCAACCTGTGGCGTGTTCAAGGACGCCGTTTGCGGCTGGACTTCAAGAACTTCCAGCGCTATGTCACGTTCGCTGACGAGGACGTCGAGGGCTGGCGCGGGGAGATCCGCGACGGCGAGGTAGTTCGCAGCCATGAGGAAGCACTGGAAGCGGAGGAAGCGGCAGGGGAGGACGAGGAGCAGGAGGAGTACGACGAAGAGGCGCCCGACGAAGAAGAGGAAGAAGAGGAGTACGACGAAGAGGGGCCAGAGGACGAGTACGCCGAGGAGGAAGAGGAGGACGAGGACGAGGGCTGACGCGGCCCGAGTCGTGCGATTCCCCTCGGCATGGCCTGCCCCGGGAGTTGGTCGGCTGGTGTTCCCGGACTCTTAGACCTCGTCTTCTGGCCGGACTGAGCGACGTCTTCTGGCCGGAGTGAGCGACCGGTTGGAGAAGCCATCGGACGGGCGCGGGCGCGGCGCTTGAACCACTGCGCGATCACCCGCGTCCGGCGCGATATCGACGTTGACGACACGAGCCCCCGAAGATGCGGATCAGCCGTACGTCCTCGATCAGTGCCCGCTCCGCTTACGGAGGTGGCCTGTCGCCTTTTCCGTCATCTCATGTGCCTTGGCGCGCAGCTGTTCCCCACGCCCTGCCTGCTGCATAGATGAGTCCCCCAGGGCCTTGCCGAGTGTCTCCTTCATCTTGCCCCTGATCTGATGCACCTTCGCATTGCCCTTGGCCTTGGCCATCGGAATCGCCGTCCTCTCGAAGACGCTGGGAAACGCGGCCCGTCCAGGACCGCCACGTCTTTGTTCACCGTGCGCCTGCCCGCGGGGCCCGGCAACTGGGAGCACTTCGTGCTTGCAAGCGGGATCCGCTGCTGAGGCAGGCCGTCGGTGTCCTGCCTTACTGTGCGCGGTGCGGTTTGTGGTGGGCGACCTGTAGGCGGACGTCGGTGTGCATGTGGGCGGTGCCGGGGGAGCCGGTGGACCGACGAGCGGTACGGAGCGGGCCTTCGTACAGGGCGTCGAGGGCGGCGCCGGGTGCACCCTGGGGGGTGAGAGCAAGCGTGATGTGGGTGCGGGGGTGGGCAGGCCGCCCAGTGATGTGCACGGTTGCATGTTCAACCCCCGGCAGGGCACCGGCTTCGGCGGCGATCGCGTCGCTGAGCGCGTGGTCGCGCAGTTCGACGCCTTCCTGCGGGGGTGTGCCGCCGACGGGCAGCGCTCCGGGGTGGCGTCGGTGGAGTTGGGCGAGCAGCCACCACAGGGCGAGCAGGGCGACGAGCGTGAGGGCGGCGATGACGGCGGGCCACCACCACCAGCCCTGACCGCTCCAGCGGGCCCGGTCGGCGGAGCCGAGCAGGACGTCGTGCGGGGTGGTCAGGGGCCAGCCGACGGGCGGGACCAGATCGTGTCGCCGGTAGACGTCGAGCCCGGCGAAGAGAATCAGCAGACCGCCGCCGAGCAGTACCAGTCCGGCGAGGGCCAGCAGACTGCGGTTGAGTACGGTTCGCGGCGTCATGGTGTCGGCTCCGGTGTCGGGGGTCTTCGCTCAGTCGGTGCGTCGCCGCACTCGTACGACGATGCGGGGAGGGCGGGCGAGGACGAGCCGGTCGCGCTGCTCGCCGAGGACGGCGGTGAGGTCGTCCTTCACCTGCTGGGGGTCGCGGAAGCGGACGTCCGCGCGGGCCTTGACGCGGTGGCGGCGCACCCGGACGCGACCTGTGCTGACTCCCGGGACCCGCATGGCGGCGTCGCGCAGCAGGTCGGCGGCGCCGTCGCGGTCCAGGGAGGCCCGCAGCCCGGGCGTGGGGGAGCGCAGGGGCAGCCAGTGGCGTAGGCCGGGGGTGAGGGCCAGGACGATCAACCAGATGCCGAGGACGGCGGCCACGGCGGCCCCCGTGAGCACCCACACGTCGTCCAAGGGGCGGGTGGCCAATTCGTCGGCCAGGTGCCGTCGCCAGGCTGCCGCAGGGCGTCCCGCCCGTACGGCGACGACGTCGAACAGCGCCGCGACCGCCGCCACGAGAATCACCGAGGCGACCAGCGCGGCCGGAACGCGGCGCGCGGACCACGGGCGGTGGGTCCGGTGCCGTCTGTCGTGCTCGCCCGCCACCAAGTCCGGCGGAGGGGGCACCTGTTCGGGTGGACCGGGCTCTGTCGGCTCTCTCGGCTCCTCCGGCTCCTTCGTCATCGGCACGGTGACACGGCGCGCGGGTGGCGTGGAGCTGCGTGCGGGAGGGTCCGGGTCGGGTGTCATTCCGGTCCTCCATTCTGCGCGGCGTGCCCGGCGGCCAGGGCCGCGTGGCGCCTCATCGGACCCGTCCCCGGCTCGCGTCGGCGGCGGTCAGCAGCCGCCGGACGGTGAGGGTGACCTCTCCCACCTCCAAGCCGGTCAGCTGAGTCACCCGTTCGGCGACGTCGTGCTGGATCCGCTCGCAGACGTGGGGGATGTCGGTGGGGTAGGGCAGGTCCATGGCCAGGTGCAGGCGCACCGATCCGGTACGGACGGCTGCGGAGGCGCTGGGTGCCGCAGGCCCGCTCCGGTCGGGCGGTATGGCGGCGCGCCGGGACTGGGCTGTGCGCGCGGCCCTGGCGGCGATACGGGCGACCACCCTTTCCGGGATGACGGTGGCGCCCCGTTCGGCCGGAGGCGGCAGGTCGGCGGATCGCCCCGGTGGGCCGGCCCCTTCGCCAGGGGGTTGGGAACCGGGCCGGGTAGTCACCGCTGCCTCCGCGCATGGAGGTCGAGGTCGCCCTGCACGACGAGGCCGACGATCAGCCCCGCCACACCCAGAACCAGGACGAGCAGGAATGCCCAGAAGCCTCCGAAGTATCCGGCGAAGCCCAGGGCCATGCCGGCCGCGAGGCCCGTCGTCGCTGCGTTCATCATCCACTCACCCGTCTCGCGAACGTGATCGTCCGTGTGAGCACCCGCTCATGCTCAGGGCATGGCCGTGGTCACGGCGGTCGGTCACCGCACGCGGCCCTCGTCCCGTTCGGCCTCTTCCTCCTCGTCGGGGAGGTGGACGTCGTCGACGGCGATGTTCACCTCGACGACCTCCAGTCCCGTCATTCGTTCCAGGGCGCTGATCACGTTGGTGCGTACGGCGCCGGCGACGTCGACGATGGAGACGCCGTACTCGACGACGACGTCCAGGTCCACCGCGGCCTGGCGCTCGCCGACCTCGACCTTCACCCCACGCGTGACGCCCCCGCTTCCACCTCCGCCGGGGACACGTTCCCGCATGGCGCCGAAGGCGCGGGCCATCCCCGCTCCCAGGCTGTGGATGCCCGGTACCTCGCGTGTGGCCATGCCCGCGATCTTGGCCACCACGCCGTCCGCGATGGTGGTCTTCCCCCGTGTCTCGGCCGGTGCTCCGGCCCCGGTACGGCCCTTCAGCGCGCTCACGCCTGTGTCGGGCCGGCTGCCCCCGCCGACGCTGGTGATGTTGTCCGTCATGGCGGTCGCCTCGAGTGGCTCGGTGTGACACCTGCGTGGTGTCTCTCAAGAGGTTGGACACCCGGGGCGGCGTACCTCTCACAGACGTGACGTGTGATGTGCATCACACAGGCGTGGTGAGGGTACACGCTCTTTCCGAGCCCCCTGCGAGAGCGTCATGACTCAACGTACTGCTTCCCTACAGCTGGGATGCGACCTGCCGGACGGAGTGCTTGCCGTGCGGGCGGCCGAGGGAGACGAAGACTCCTTCGCCGTTCTCGTCCAGCGGCACCACCGGTCCCTCCTGGCCCTGGCCCGTGGCATGCTCGGCAACCCCCAGGACGCCGAAGAGGCCGTGCAGGACGCCTTCGTCAGCGCCTGGCGGCGTCTACCGGAGTACCGTCACAGTGCGGAGTTCAGTACCTGGATGTACCGGATCACCATCAACCGCTGCTTGACCATGCGACGGCGGCGCCGACCGCCGCCTGTCCCCCTGGACACCGTCGCCGAACCCGCGACGGGCGACGCGAGCTGCCAGCCCGCCCGGTCCGCCGAGCAGGACGCGGCCACCGAGGCCCTGTCCCGCGCGCTCGCCGAGCTGGACGCCGGTCAGCGGATCTGCTGGATCCTGCGTGAACTGCAGGGCCTGCCCTACAACGAGATCGCCCACGTGACACGGACCAGTGAGCAGACGGTGCGCGGCAGGCTGTTCAGAGCACGCCGATCCCTGCAGGAGGCGATGGGCCCATGGCGCTAGACGACCCGCAGGCCCGGCCTTCCGAACGGCCCTATGCCGACGGGCCCCGCACCAGCCCAACCGCCGCCGACCTGCTCCCGTTCGTGGGTGATGAGGTACTGCCCTGCGGCCGCCTGCTCAGCAGGGTCTGGGAACAGGTGCGGGACGCCGCGCCGGCCGCGGACCCGCACACGGTGTCCTGTCCTCACTGCCGCGAGGCGGTCGAGGGACTGGCCACGGTGAACGCGGCCACCCGGGCGCTGCGTGAGGAAGACCCTCCCGGCCTGCAGGCACTCGCCGACCGTGTCATGAACGTCGTCAGGGCAGAGATCCGGCTCGGACGGTTGCTGCCCCTGGCCGACCCGGACCGGGAGCTGCGGATCGCCGAGAGCGCTGCCGCGAAGGTACTGCGGCGGGCCGCGGACACGGTCCCCGGTGTGAGGGCCTCGACCTGTCGGCTCGTACCCGCGGGCGAGGGCACCGACGTGCGGGTGACCATGACCCTGGCCGCTGCCCTCGACCGCCCGCTGCCCGACCGGGTTGATCAGGTACGCCAATCGGTCCTTCACTCGGCAGGACGGGACCTGGGTCTGGCAGTGACGACTGTCGACATCGTCGTGGTCGACGTTCTGGAGCCGTGGCCGCCCCTGAGTCCCAGCCATCCCACAGGCGGTGGCACGTCATGACTGCCACCGGCACGCCCACGCTTCTCGGCGTCGCGGCCGAGGCAGCCCTCGCGGTTCCCGGCGTGGCCGGCCTGCAACCCCGCCTGGCCCACTGCCTCGCGGCAGCCGCCGCGGCTACCCGGACGGACACGGCACCGCACCGCATGCCGCCCGAGGCGGGCATCCGCGCCGACCGGGCGCCGGACGGTTCGGGATGGCGCATCGAGGTGCGCTGCGTCCTGGCCGAGGGCTACCGAGCCCTGGACACCGCCAGGAGCGTCCACGAACGGGTACGGACCGCCGTCAGCTCCCACCCCGCCACCCACGACGTCGCGAAGCCGGTCACTGTCACCGTCGCGGTCACGGTGACGCGTGTCGCCGCCCCACCCGCCACGGCATGAGTGGCGCGAGCACCGGCGAACGCCCTTCACGACCATGTCCTTCGATGCGGCCCTCGGCCGGGCCTCCTTGCCGGAGGCCGCATATGTTGCCTCACGAGTGTTTGAGCGGCGCTGAGGCGTGCACGCGCCCGGTATGACCCATACGAAGCGAGAGACAGAGCGAAAGTACGAAGCCCCGTCGGCCAATGACACCTCGTGGCTGCCGGACCTCACCAGCGTGGACGGCATCGCATCGGTCGTGGGGAAGGGCCTCGACGAACTGGACGCCGTGTACTACGACACTGACGACCTGCGCCTGGTTGGAGCGTCGGCAACGCTGCGGCGAAGGACCGGCGGGGCTGATGCGGGCTGGCACCTCAAACTGCCCATGTCCGGTGACAGCCGGGAGGAGGTGCAGGTCCCGTTGTCCGACACGGTTCCGGACGCCCTGCGTGACCTGGCCCTTTCTCGCACCCGAGGGGTAGAGCTGAGGCCGGTCGTCCGTATCCGGTCCACACGCAGCACGCGGCACCTCGTCGATTCCGCAGGCGCGGTCCTCGCTGAGCTGAGCCTCGACAAGGTCCGCGCGGACTCCCTTCTGGCCACGGCCAAACGGGCCGCATGGACTGAGATGGAGGTCGAACTCGCCGAGGACGCCGATCCCTTGCTGCTCGACCTCGTGGACAAGGCGCTGCGCAAGGAGGGCATCGACCGTGCGAGTAGTCCGTCCAAGCTGAGCCGGGCCCTGGAGGAAACAGGAACGGGAGCGTCGCGTCTGGCGCACACACGTGCCGAGATCGTCGTACCCGGCTCGGCCGCCGAAGAGGTCCTCAGGTATGTGGACGGACAGGTGCACGCCCTGGTGGACCTCGATCCCGCGGTACGCCGCGGCCTGCCGGACTCGGTGCACAGGATGCGCGTCGCCTGCCGCCGACTGCGCAGCACCCTGCGTTCCTACCGGGCGGTGCTGGAACGTGAGGTCACCGATCCGATCCGGGAGGAGCTCAAGTGGCTGGGCGGCGAGCTGGGGGCCGAACGCGACCAGGAGGTCCTCATGGAACGGCTCGGCGTGCGCATCGGGGCCTCGCCCCCGGAGCTGGTCCTTGGGCCCGTCGAAGCCAGGTTGCAGGTGTGGAACGTCTCCCGTGCCTCCAAGGCGCGGCAGCGCACTCTCGACGCCCTGGTCTCACCCCGTTACCTAGTGCTTCTTGATTCCTTGGCCACGCTCACGCAGCAGCCCCCGCTGCGTCGTAAGGCCGCTCGCAAGCCGGAGAAAGTCATGGTCAAGGCGATCCTCAAGGAGTACGACCAGTTGGCGGGCCGGGTGGCACACGCGCTGGAGCTCTCTTCGGGGACGGAACGCGACGTGGCTCTCCACCAGGCCCGCAAGGCGGCGAAGAAGACGCGGTACGCCACCGAACCGGCGCGCACCTCGCTCGGCAAACCCGCCAAGCGGCTCGGCAAGCGCGTCAAGGCCGTACAGAAGGTGCTCGGGAACCATCAGGACACAGTCGTCGCGCGGGACGCCCTGCGGCACCTGGCTCTGGCGGCGCACGCGGCGGGAGAGCCCGGTTTCACCTGGGGCTTGTTGTACGGCCAGGAGCAAGCCGTGGCCGAAGGTCGCGAACGGGAACTGCCGACCGCGTGGGCCGATGCATCGAAGCCCGGGCTGCGCAAGGCGCTCGTTCACTGAGAAGTCGTCCTCTCCCAGCGTTTCGACCCGGAGCACTGCGCAGCACCGTGATCGGCGTCGAGAGCCGCGTACCCGCCGGCCGCTGGCGTTCACCAGGCGGTCGGCGTGGAGGAGCACGCCCGGCTCACCGAAGGCGCCTCTCGCCCGGGACAGCGGTGATGTGTGTCCAGACGAACCTGTACGCCTCCTGCAGTAGCACGGCGTCCGACACAGCACCGCGTGCTACGTCCGGATGCGCGGCGTGCGGTTGCGGGCGATGCTTGCCGAATGACCGAGCGTTCCGTGACCGTTTGCCCGCCCGTCAAGGGGGAGGGGCGCCAAGTACGAGTGGACGGGGAGCCTGTGGGGGCGGCGTCCAGTCTGCGAGGCTTGGCCGAGATCATGCGGCGGGCGGGCTGGGCGGGCTTGGACGAGATCGATGTGGCGGACTCACCGGTCATCGAGTGGTACGGCGGCGGCCCTGAGGTGTGGTGACGGCACATTCGAGTCTCCAGCGTCGGTCCGCGCCTGCATGGCTCGCCGCCCAGTAGGTGACGGTGTGCAGGGCGGTGGAGAGCCCGACGGCGTCGAACGTCGACTGCTGCTTCAAGAGGGGCCACGCAAAGATCAGTTCGCATGTGCGCGCAGGTACGTGTGCACATGCGCCTGCCTCCGTTCCTGGCCGAGGCGGCGCGGCCGGGGAAGCCCTTGGCCGCTCGCGCGGCGGGCTGACCACGAAGTCCACATGACGGCGGACGGCAGGTGCCGCCCGCCGCGGCGTACGGATGCGTTCCCGCAACCGCTCAGGCAGCGAAACGGTCGATGGCTGTTGCCACGTCGTCGTTGGTCAAGGGCTGCTGCATGTCGCTGAGGACTCTTGCCGTGGCGCGGAGGGCGTGCTGCTGGTTGGTGACGACAACACTCACGTGGTCCTTGTCGGGGATCAGCAGCATCGCTGCCCGATATCCGGGCAGCCGTCCGTTGAGATACATCTGACCTGAAGGGCCGAGCGCCCATCCGAGCCCGTAGACCATGGGATCGTCCGGCGTGGTGCGGGGCCGGCGGATGTCGTCCAGCAGGGCCCGATCGGCGAGCAGTCCTTCGCCCACGGCCAGGAGGTCCGGGACGGACGACCACAAGCCTCCGCTGGGGCGGCGCGAACGCGGGTAGCCGAGTAGTGGAAGTTCGGTCGGTCCGTCCCAACCGGTGGTCGCGTCGCGCGGTGCGTCGAAGCTCGTTCGAGAGAGATTCCACGGGCCCAGCAGCGTCTTCTCCAACGCCCTCTCGTACGAAGTGCCACTGACGGCGGCGAGGACCGCACCGGCCAGGATGTAGTTGCCGTTGTAGTAGGACCAGCGGGTCCCGGGCTCGTGTTCGTTTTCCGTGCACACGACGAGCCGGGCCGCCTCTTGGAGCGCATGCGGTCCGTCGCCCAGAGGGGCCAGGGCGGTCGAGTCCACAGACTCGCGCAGCCCCGAGACCTGCCCGAGGATCTGCTCGACGGTGAGGCGCACATCGGCTCGCCAGTCAGGTGCGAGGTCAGGAAGCAACTCGATGACGGGTGTACCAAGAGGCATGGAGTTGTCTCGCATGGTCTTCACGAGCGCGGTGCAGGTGAAGACCTTTGTCAACGACGCGATGCGAAAGCACGAGTCCGCGCTCACCCGAACTGCCCCACGAGTAGCCACACTTCGTACCCTGGCTGCGGAGAGTCCTGCTACCACAGCCGGGGCATCATAGAAGTCTTGCTTGTCGAGCAACTCCTGGAGATTCACAGGGGAAACCTTACGATGCCGACGAGTTGTGACGCCTCGACGATGCTCGACCGGCGCGGAGTGCTTCGCCGACGGCGACCACCTACGCGGTCCCGCCCTCGTCGGTATCTGGCCTGCTCGCTCGGGGAGCGCATCAAGGGCGACCACGCCGCGGAGGCGGAAGAACGTCGGGATCGAGAGGCGGTCGCGCACGACCGTGGGGGAACTCGTCAACGCTCCGCGCAGCCGCCGACCAGCCTCGGGGCGGGGCCTTGATCGTCGGCAGCATCATCGTCGGCCCCCGGGGTACCTGCGACTACACACCCCCCTGCGCGAGGAAGCGAGAACGCCGTGAGCGAACGCCGCCCGGAAGCCCCTGGGACCAGCGAGAAGCCGATACCGAAGCCGGTACCCAGGGATCCGCCCGATCAGCAGGCCACCGCTGACGAGGACCCCTGGGACGTCGTCGGCGTCCCGACACAGTCCGTCACCGAGGAGCAGCCAGACATGGAGATTCCCGATACGGACGAGGCCGGCACCGGCCGGAGGGGCGCCCCGCACTCGGGCAGCCGACGTCCGGAGCATCCCGTGCCCGACGAACCGTCCGCCTGACGCTCCGCGCGCCGCGAGAGCCCCGGCAGGTGACGCTGGGAGAGATGCCCGCGACTGGTGACAGGAGTCCGGCCGCCCGAGAAGACACGTCATGGGTGTACGCACCTGGGTGAGCGATTGGCCCGTCTACCGCCAGCCGACCGGAGCCGATCCGCTGGCGCGTGGCCGGGCCGCCATGTCGGCCCACGCACGGCAGCTCAGGCCGCGTAACGACACCGCCGAACAGGTGGTCGAGACACGGCGTGCGACATGGGAGTGGGAGAAGGACGGGCTGCGCGCCGCATGGACCGAGGCTTGCCGCTACATGCGACTCGACCTGCTGACCAAGGTCCGCCTCCACCCGATCGAGTCAGAAACAGACGAGACCGCCCTGCCCACCGAACTCACTGCACAGCCTCAAAACGAGATCCCCGAGTGGCCGTCGATACACCACTCCAACGGACGTGACCCATATCCGCCGGGCGAGTTCCACTGTGTCTCTTGGGCCTTGCCGCGAAGCTGTTCGCCGGCCTGACGGCTGCATGGGTTGATATCCCAGGACTCTGCCGAGGGGTCTCCATCATCTCGCCCTTGATCTGTTTCGTCCTGGCATTTCTTGGTGCTGCCGTATTTCACGGACATGGCTGCGCGACCGCCTTGTGGCTCGGTTGCGGAGCCGTCGTGCCCAGCGCATGGTTTAAGCACCAATTCGAGCCTCATTGGAGGGCAACGGATCATGAGCAAGGCGAAGGCAAAGGCCAAGCAGGTCAAAGGAAAGATGAAAGAGACCACTGGCAAGGCCATGGACGACGAGGGCATGCAGGTCGAGGGCCGCGGTGAGCAGATCGTCGGTAAGACGCAGGAGACCGCGGACAAGGCTGCGGGCCGTGTGAAGAGGACCGGCCGGTAGGACTGCTCGCTCCGTTGACACATTCGACGGGACGCACCGAGCCGAGCGAACGCCGAGTCCGAAGATCTCGACGGTCGGCACCACCTGCGGTTTGGCTGCGTGAGCCGAATCGAGGCGGCCGGGACAGCCCCGACCGCCTCGGTCTGTTGCGCGCCACGGCAGGCAGTGCGACTCATCTGGCGTAGGTCGCTGCGCGGTGAGCGCGGAACAGCGGTTGCCGCGCGTTCGAAGGGGCACCCGGCTCTTGGGCGACCCCCGAGTCCGGGGTCGATCCACGCCCCTTGATGACAGTGGTGTCAGGCAGGTCAGGCGGTACGACGATGAAGAGCGACGCAGCACTGCACGGTGAGGTCACCGCCAGTCACTCGGTGTTCGGAGCACCCTGCTGGGCGAGTCTGACCACGCGCGATCTGCAGGCGGCGGAGGACTTCTACCGCGCCGTGCTGGGCTGGGAGTGGCGCACGAGCAGCACGATGGGCGACCAGTACCGCGTCGCGAGCGTGCAGCGGGTCCCGGTCGCAGGGATCTCGGAGGTGAACTTCGGGGTCAACACGGCCGTCGCGTGGACCCCGTATTTCGCGGTGGCGAGTGCGGACGAGACCGTGTCCCGTAGTCAGGAGCGCGGGGGTACGACCGCGGTGGGGCCGATCTCGTTCCCGCCGGGCCGGGCGGCGCTGCTGGCCGACCGGGACGGAGCGGTGTTCGGCATCTGGGAGGGCGAGCT